>JANQQB010000371.1 GCA_028285165.1 Rhodobiaceae bacterium | reverse complement strand
GGGTTCATTTCCCCGAGCCCCTTATAGCGCTGGATCGATATGCCCTTGCGTCCCGTCGAGTAGACGGCATCGAGCAGGGCGCGCGGCCCCCGGATCTGGGTTTCGACATCCTTGCGCGTCAGGATCGCCGCCTTGCCGTAGACCTCTTGCAATGGCCGGGCATGCGCATCGAGCTTGCGGGCATCCGCGGAGGCGAGCAATGCCTCGTCGATCGTCACCGCTTCTTTCACGCCGCGCACGGTGCGCGAGAACACGAGACTGCCGTCTTCGCGCGCCTCACCCGTCCACCCACGCTCGAATTCGTCGGCCAGAATATCCATGCGCCGGGCGATGTAAGCCGCGGCCTCTTCCGCCTTGGTTGAATCGGACAGGATTTCGGTGTTGAGGGCGCCGGCAATCGCTGCCTGTTCGACGCAATCCCGATCGTAGCGGGAATGCAGTCCGTGCAGGATGTCGGCGATGCGCTGGGCGTCGTCGAGCACGCTGCGCAGATCGGCGCCCATGCGGATCTCGCCGGAATGCAGCGTCAGCGACGTGTCGTCGAGGCCGGCCTCGATAAGAAAGTCGGCCATGGCGTCGTCGTCTTTGAGATAGCGTTCCGACTGGCCGCGCTTGACCTTGTAGAGCGGCGGTTGGGCGATGTAGAGGTGCCCGCGCTCGATCAGTTCCGGCATCTGCCGGAAGAAGAAGGTCAACAACAGGGTTCGGATGTGGGCGCCGTCGACATCGGCGTCCGTCATGATGATGATCTTGTGGTAGCGCAGCTTGTCCGGGTTGAACTCGTCCTTGCCGATGCCGGTGCCGAGCGCGGTGATCAGCGTGCCGATTTCGTTGGACGACAGCATCTTGTCGAACCGGGCGCGCTCCACGTTGAGGATCTTGCCGCGCAGCGGCAGGACGGCCTGGTTTTCGCGGTTGCGGCCCTGTTTGGCCGATCCGCCTGCCGAATCGCCCTCCACGAGGAACAGTTCGGACTTTGCCGGATCCCGTTCCTGGCAATCGGCGAGCTTGCCGGGCAGCGACGCGACGTCGAGCGCGCCCTTGCGCCGGGTCAATTCCCGCGCCTTGCGCGCCGCCTCGCGGGCCGCGGCTGCTTCGACGACTTTCGATACGAGCGACTTGGCGTCGGACGGATGTTCTTCGAGCCACTGGTTCAGCGTCTCGTTGACGACGCTTTCCACGACCGGCCGAACCTCTGACGAGACGAGCTTGTCCTTGGTCTGGGACGAAAATTTCGGGTCCGGCACCTTGACCGACAGGACGCAGGTCAGGCCTTCCCGACAATCGTCGCCGGTGAGCGAGACCTTTTCCTTCTTCGACAGGCCGCTGCGATCGGCATAGCCGGTGACCTGACGGGTCAGCGCTCCGCGAAAGCCGGCAAGGTGTGTGCCGCCGTCCCGCTGCGGGATGTTGTTGGTGAAGCACAGCACGTTTTCATGGTAGGAATCGTTCCACCACAATGCGGCTTCCACCGTGATGCCGTCCCGTTCGGCCTGAAGCGTAATCGGTTCGTTGATCAGCGGGTGTTTCGTGCGGTCCAGATAGCGCACGAAAGCTTCCAGGCCGCCGTCATAGACCATTTCCTCGACCCGCGGCTCCACGCCCCTGAGGTCCGTCAGCACGATCCGCACGCCGGAATTCAGGAAGGCGAGTTCGCGCAGCCTGTGTTCAAGGGTGCCGAAGTCGAAATCGACCTTGGAAAAGGTCTGCGGGCTCGGCAGGAACGTGACTTCGGTGCCGGTCTTGTCGCCGGCATCGCCGACTACGGTCAAGGGCGCTTCGGCGACCCCGTCGCGGAACCGCATCTTGTGTTCCTGCCCGGCACGCCAGATCGTCAGGTCGAGCCAGGTCGACAGGGCGTTGACCACCGAGACGCCGACGCCGTGCAGGCCGCCGGACACCTTGTAGGAATTCTGGTCGAATTTACCGCCGGCATGCAGCTGGGTCATGATGACCTCGGCCGCCGAAATGCCTTCCTCGGCATGGATGTCGGTCGGAATGCCGCGGCCGTCGTCGCGCACGGTGACGGACCCGTCGGCATTCAGATCCACGCTGACGGCAGTGGCATGATCGGCGAGCGCTTCGTCGATCGCGTTGTCGACCACTTCGTAGACCATGTGGTGCAGACCGGAGCCGTCGTCGGTATCTCCGATATACATGCCCGGGCGTTTCCGGACGGCGTCGAGGCCTTTGAGGACTTTGATCGAATCGGCGCCGTAATCCTCGGCGCCGAGTTCATGGTCCGGCGTATCGGTCATGCGAATCGCCATGCGCTATTTTTGGAAATCATAAAAGTGTTATAGGCGGTTCTGCGCGCATGGCAAGCGCGCAAACCGGCCTGTTAATTGTCTGAAAAAGCTTAGGTTTTAGCGACGATTGCCGCTGCTGCTCCGGCCATGGCGGCCGCGGCCGTCCGATTGATCGCGCGAACCGTGCCGGAATGGCGAATCGCCTGTCCCGCGCGGGCCGCGCCATAGGCGTAAAACAGCAGAATCGGCGTGTAGATCGCGACCATCAGGCCGAGCAAAATCAGGAACCCGCCGACATCGATCGTCTTCAGATCGATCAGCACCGGAAGCAGCGCCAGATAGAACGCTATCGTCTTCGGATTGCCGAGGACGAGCGCAAGTCCCAACAGGATTTGCCCGGTCGCGGACCGTTTCACGACCGGGGCGGCGGCAACCTGCGCTGCGGTCATCGGCGGGGCCGTCCAAAGGCAGTAGGCGAGGTAGCACAGATAGGCGGCGCCGGCCCATTTGATCACGACAAACAACGCGCCCAGCATTGTGGCCACCAGCGCAAGCCCGAAGACCGCGAAACCGACAAACAGCATCTCTCCGATGATCAGGCCGACGAGCATCGGCACCGTTGGCCAGAAGCCGGTGGTCATCGACCGGGCGATCACGGCGACATTGCTGGGTCCGGGCGTTGCCGCGGCGAGGAAAAATGCGAACGCGAACGTCGTCAGGCTTGCCCATTCCATGGTTTGGACCTGTTTGCGGCTCTTGGGGAGGCTGAGTGAACCGCATTCGTGCTTCTTGTTCAATCCGGTGCTTTGCCTACCGCAAACCTCAGGCGGCTGGTTCCACGGCGGCGTTGTGTACCGAGAAGAACTGGGCGCGTCCATCGAGGGCTGAAAACAGGGCCCGGTCCGTGCCGGTAAGCCAGCTCTGGCCGCCGAGCCGCATCAATTCATCGACAAGCGCCGCCCGTCGCGCTGCGTCCAGGTGGGCCGCCACCTCGTCGAGCAGCAGGATCGGGACCATATCGACAAAATCCGCCACCAGTCGGGCATGGGCGAGCGTCAGGCCCAGAAGCAGGGCCTTTTGCTCGCCGGTCGAGCACAGCGCCGCCGGCATTGCCTTGGCGGCGTGCGTGACCAGCAGATCGGAACGGTGCGGACCTTCCAGCGTGCGACCGGCGGCCCGGTCGCGATAACGCTGGTCGGCGAGCCGGTGCCGATATCCGTCCTCGGCATCCGTGGCGGCGCTGTCTGTCAGCGCCGCTTCAAGCGTCCCTTCCAGCGCCAGCACGGCGGCGGGAAACTGGCCGGCTGCACCGATCTCCGTCATCGTATGGGCAAACCGGGCAACCAGGTCGTTGCGGGCCGCAGCGATCGCGGTGCCGAGTTCGGCCATCTGGGCTTCCTGCGCGGCCAACCAGGCCGGATCCGCCCGATGGTCTTCCAAAAGCCGGTTGCGACCGCGCATCGCCTTTTCAAAGGCGTTCACGCGCCGGCCGTGTCCGGGGTCGACCGCCAGTACGAGCCGGTCGAGATAGCGACGACGGTCCGCGGCCGCGCCCGTGAACAGGCCGTCCATGGCCGGCGTCAGCCAGAGCACCCGGCTGTGATCCGTCAGCGCTTCGGCGCGGTGCGCCGGTTCGCCGTCGATCCTAGTGATCCGCCGTTTTTCCGATGCGCCGGGCACCGCCTGGTAGCCGGTACCGATCGTCACGATGTCGTCCGGGTCGTCCCGAGTGATTCGCGCCGAGATCGCCCAGGTGCCCGGCCCGTCGGCACGCGCGACCGCATCCAGCGTCGCCCGCCGCAGGCCGCGCCCGGGCGACAGCAGGGAGACGGCTTCAAGGAGATTGGTCTTGCCGGATCCGTTATCGCCGAAAAGCACGACAGGTTCCGGCCCCAGGTCGAGCGTCAGGCCGGCATAATTGCGGAAATCGGTCAGAGCCAGGCGGATCAGGCACGGAGCCGTCCGGCCCGAGAGGGAATGCCGGTCCGCCGTGCTGTTTTCCGGGGTCATGGCGTGCCGTGGCCTGTCTGGTGTGGTGATCCTGCCCGGTGGCGCGGCGGTCCACCGCGCCGGATCAGACACGCATCGGCATAAGGACGTAGAGCGCGTGATCGTCGCCGGGATCGCGGATCAGCGTGGGCGAGCCGGGATCGGCCAGCAGAAAGGTCGCCGTGTCCGCTTCCAATTGGTTGGTGATGTCCAGGAGGTAGCGCGAATTGAAGCCGATATCGAGATCACCGGCGCCGTATTCGACGGCCAGTTCTTCGGTGGCAGAGCCGGAATCCGGGTTGTTGACCATCAGCACCATATGCCCGTCAGACAAGGTCAGCTTGACGGCACGCCCGCGTTCGCTCGACACTGTCGAGACGCGGTCGACGGCTTCCTTGAAGACATCGCGGTCGACCTGCAATTCCTTGTCGTTGCCGCGCGGGATGACGCGTTCGTAATCGGGGAACGTGCCGTCGATGAGTTTCGACGTCAGGATCACCGGGCCGACGGTCAGCCGGACCTTCGAATCCGACAATTCGACTTTCACATTCTGATCGGGCTCTTCCAGAAGTCGCTGGATTTCACCGACCGCCTTGCGCGGTACGATCACGCCGGGGATGGATTCCGCGCCGACCGGCGCTTTCATTTCCGCCTGGGCGAGCCGGTGCCCGTCGGTTGCCACGGCGCGCAGGTTCATGTCCGAGCCTTGTTCGACCGTGTGAAAATAGATGCCGTTCAGGTAATAGCGCGTTTCTTCATTGGAAATCGCAAACTGGGTGCGGTCGATCAACCGTTTCAGGTGTGCGCCGGAGAGCTCGAACGTATGGCTGAACGTGCCGGCAGTGATGTCCGGGAAATCGGATTCCGGCAGCACTTGCAGCGCAAACGAGGCCCGCCCGGCCGAAAGGCTCATCTGGGCGCCGTCTGCCGGCGCGTCGAGCACGACCTGGGTCCCGTCCGGCAGTTTGCGCACGATTTCGTAGAGCAGGTGAGCTGGCACGGTCGTGGCGCCGGCCCGTTCGACCATGGCTTCGGCCGAATCGACGATTTCCAGATCGAGGTCGGTCGCCTTCAGGTCGACCTGGGACCCTTCCGCCTTGATCAGCACGTTGGAAAGGATAGGAATGGTGTTGCGCCGTTCCACGACCCGGTGCACGTGGGACAGGGACTTCAATAGGGTCTGACGCTCGAGAGTCGCCTTCATTCGGACTGCCTGTTTGTTCGGGCAAATAGTCGGTTAGCGGAAGCGAAGCGGCTCGGTTCCGGGCTTCGCAAACTGCACGCAATTGCAGCGCTTTGCAAGCCGCTATCGCGTTTGTCCGATGCGGTTTCGGGCGCCCTCGGACCGCGTGCCGGCCGGCACGAGCCGAAACGGATAACCCGGCGGGAGGCGGGCCTATGTCAGATTTAAGCCATGCCGGGCTCGACCCCGAGATCGCGGCTTTCGTCGAACGCACGCGCGCCCACTACCCGGACGATACGGCCGAACGCGACGCTGCGGCGCAGCGCCTCGCCTATGATTCCCTCTGTCGGGCCTTCGATGCGCCCGTGCCCGCGGGAATCGCCTTTGCGGACAGCCTCGTGCCGGGCGATGCGGATGGCGTTGAGGTGCCTGTCCGGATCTATCATCCGTCCCGTATCGACCGGGCGGACACGCTGGTTCTGTACATGCATGGCGGCGGCTTCGTGGTCGGCGGGCTGCACAGCCATCACGGGGTGTGCGCCGAACTGACCGCGATCGCCGGATGCGCGCTGGCATCGGTGGATTATCGTCTTGCGCCCGAACATGTGCATCCCGCGCAATTCGAGGACTGCCGGGCCGCCTTCAGGCATTTTGCTTCACGCTACGAGCGCATCGTCGTCGCCGGCGATTCCGCCGGCGGAAACCTCGCCGCCGCCCTCTGTGTCGCGTTGCACGAGGCGTCCGCCCGGCCCGTCGGAGCGGTGCTGGTCTACCCGTCCCTTGGCGGCGACCAGCTCGGTCTCGACTCCTATACCCGCCACGCCAACGCCCCGATGCTGACATCCGCCGATATCGTGGCCTTCAACGGCTTGTGGCATGGCGGTCCGAAGACGACAGGCGATCCGACAAGTGCTCCGATCCTGGCGGACTCGTTTGCCGGGCACCCGCCGACCGCGATCTTCAGTGCCGCGATCGACCCGCTGTGCGACGACGGGCCCGAATATGTGCGCCGTTTGACGGCAGCCGGCGTTCCCGCCACCTGCCGCGTTGAGGAGGGACTGGTCCACGGTTATTTGCGCGCCCGCGCCATGAGCGCGCGCGGCAAGGCCGCATTTGCTCGGATCGGTGCCGCGACCCGGGCTCTGGTCGAAACCGGCAGCGTCTCGGATCGCATCTAGTATTTCATGCGTTGCAGCATTTTTCTTGTTGCAATGCAGCATGAGTCCGCTAAGGTCTCGTTTCCTCTTAATTTTCACACATGGAATCGTACTTGTTGACCAAGCCCACGCTTGCGGTCTTTGCCGACCGTTTGACCCTTTCCGCCTGGAAGAGCCCTGATTTTTCCACCTATTCGCCGCAACGCCTGAAAACGGAAATTCTCTCCGGGCTGACCGTTGCCTTGGCGCTTGTTCCGGAAGCGGTCGCCTTTGCCTTCGTTGCCGGGGTGCATCCGCTGGTCGGTCTGTATGCGGCGTTCATCGTTGGCCTGATCACTGCCGTGATGGGCGGCCGCCCGGGCATGATTTCCGGTGCGACGGGCGCGCTCGCCGTTGTGATGGTGGCGCTGGTCGCAGAACATGGCGTTGAATACCTGTTTGCTGCCGTCGTGCTGATGGGGATTTTTCAGGTCCTGGCCGGTCTGTGCCGGCTGGGAAAGTTCATTCGGCTTGTGCCGCACCCGGTCATGTTGGGTTTCGTGAACGGTCTGGCGATCGTGATCTTCATGGCGCAATTGTCCCAGTTCCAGATTGCCGGCGAGGCCGGCGACCGGGTCTGGATGACGGGGTGGCCGCTGGCCACGATGCTGGGCCTCGTGGCGTTGACCATGGCCATCATCTGGCTGATGCCGCGCCTGACAACCGCGTTTCCTGCTCCGCTGGCCGCCATCGGACTTGTCGCCGGGCTTGTGATCGCCTTCGGCATCGACGTGCCGCGTGTCGGCGATCTGGCCTCGATCGAGGGCGGCCTTCCGAGCTTTCATCTGCCGATGGTGCCGCTGACGCTGGAGACGCTTGAAATCATCCTGCCCTATGCCCTGATCCTTGCAGCGATCGGATTGATCGAAAGCCTCTTGACGCTCAACCTGGTCGGCGAGATCACCGGGCGGCGCGGCGGCGCCTCGCAGGAATGCATTGCCCAGGGCGTGGCCAATACCGTGACCGGGTTTTTTGGCGGCATGGGCGGGTGCGCGATGATCGGCCAGTCGATGATCAACGTGAAGTCCGGCGGCCGCACCCGGCTGTCCGGCATCATGGCGGCTTTGTTCCTGCTTTTGTTCATTGTCGCCGCGTCCGGCCTGATCGAACAGATCCCGCTCGCCGCCCTGGTCGGCGTCATGTTCATGGTGGTGGTCGGAACCTTTGCCTGGCAGAGCCTGACCATCCTGCCGCGCATTCCGCGCACCGATGCCTTTGTAATCATCTTGGTGACGGCTGTGACGGTGCTGACCGACCTCGCCATCGCCGTCATCGTCGGCGTCATCGTATCCGCGCTGGCCTATGCCTGGAACAACGCCACCCGCATTCGGGCGATGATCGACGTGAGGGAGGATGGCACCAAGGTCTACCGCATCGAGGGCCCGCTGTTTTTCGGTTCCTCCGACGGCTTCGGCGAATTGTTTGCCCCGGACGACGATCCGGACCGCGTGGTGGTGGATTTCATGAACAGCCGCGTCGTCGACCAGTCGGCGCTGCAGGCGATCGAGGTGCTGGCGCAGAAATACGAAAAGCGCCGCAAGTCCTTGCAATTGCGTCACCTGTCGCCGGATTGCCACCGTCTGCTCAACCGCGCCGGCCAGTTGATCGTCGATTCCGAGGACGATCCGGATTACGGCCTGGCGGTCGACTATTCCGTCAAGACCGGCGCCCTCGGCGCCGGCCACTAGCGGCATCGGCACCGACCATCCCGATCTTTGCAAATCCGATGGACGCCGCGCATTTGCGCGCCCGTCGGGACCTCGTACGCATCACCGACGGAGGCCGGCCGGCAGTCCGATTTCCCGCTTGACGCGCCTTCGAACACGTTCGTGTTCGCAAGCCCAACGGGCGCCGCGCGGTCAGCGCGCCCCGTCGGAGGCCCGAGCGCAGCGAGAAACGGCCGTGAGACCAAGAGACTTCAGCCTCTACCCAAGCAAACGGTTTTCATCACCGCCAAACTCCTCTAAACAGCGGCTTCGATCTCCCCCAATCCGACATGACGCAAGGACCATGAACGACATTTCCGCCCTTGAGGCAGACATTCTCGCCGAGGTCGCGGCGGCCGGCACCGAACCGGCGCTGGAAGAGGTGCGGGTGCGGGCGCTCGGCAAGAAGGGTGCCGTTTCGGAGCGCATGAAAGCGCTCGGTTCCATGACCCCGGAAGAACGCCGGGACATGGGTCCGATCCTGAACGGCCTGAAACAACGGGTTGCCGACGCGATTCTGACCCGCCGTTCCGTGCTTGAGGAAGAAGCACTGGAAGACCGTCTGAAGACGGAGCGCATCGACGTCTCGCTGCCGACCCGGCCCGGACCGCTGGCCGACGGCCGCATCCATCCGGTCACCCAGGTGACCGACGAACTGACCGCAATCTTCGCCGATATGGGCTTTTCGATCGCCGAGGGTCCGGACATCGAGACGGACTATTACAATTTTACGGCGCTGAACTTTCCCGAGGCGCATCCGGCCCGGGACATGCACGACACGTTTTTCTTCAATCCGCGCGAGGACGGAGAGCGCATGCTTCTGCGCACCCACACCTCGCCGGTGCAGATCCACACGATGGAAGACGTCGAGCCGCCGATCCGGGTGATCATTCCCGGTCGCACCTATCGCTGCGATTCCGACCAGACCCACACGCCGATGTTCCACCAGCTCGAAGGCCTGGTGATCGACAAGCAGACGCATATCGGCCAGCTGAAATGGGTGCTGCAGGAATTCTGCAAGGCGTTCTTTGAGATCGACGACGTCAAGATGCGGTTCCGGCCGTCCTTCTTTCCGTTCACCGAACCGTCGCTTGAGGTCGATGTCGGCTGCGATTACCGCGGCAACGAGATCCGGCTTGGCGAGGGCGACGACTGGATGGAGATCCTCGGCTGCGGCATGGTGCATCCGAACGTCTTGAAGAATTGCGGCCTCGACCCGGACGTCTATCAGGGTTTTGCCTGGGGCATGGGCATCGACCGGCTGGCCATGTTGAAATACGGCATGCCGGACCTCAGGGCGTTCTTTGATGCCGATGTGCGCTGGCTGAAACATTACGGTTTCCGCCCGCTCGACATGCCGACCCTGTTCGGCGGCCTCAGCTCCTGAAGAACTGAGCGGCCCAGCAACAGACCGGAACGGCGGTCGCCGCACCCTTGATCATCGCTCCGCATTCCGACTGCCCTTTTAGTTTCACTGCGAACACCGCGCCGCGCGCGACCGGCAAGACATCATGAAATTCACCCTGTCCTGGCTCAAAGAGCACCTTGAAACCGAAGCACCGCTCGAGGAGATCCTCGACACGCTGACCATGATCGGTCTGGAGGTCGAGGAGGTCGACGACCGCGCGGCACTGAAGCCGTTTACGATCGCCAAGGTGATCGAGGCTCGCCAGCATCCGAATGCCGATCGGCTCCGGGTCTGCATCGTCGACACCGGTACCGGCGAACCGGTTCAGGTCGTTTGCGGCGCGCCGAACGCGCGCACCGGCATGACCGGCGTGTTCGCGCCGCCGGGCACGCACATTCCCGGCACCGGCGTCGATCTGAAACCCGGCATGCTGCGCGGCGAGGCGTCCAACGGCATGCTCTGTTCGGAACGCGAACTGGAAATGTCCGACGAGCATGACGGCATCATCGACCTGCCGGACGAGGCGCCGCTCGGCGAACCGTTTGCCGCCTGGGCCGGCCTCGACGATCCGGTGATCGAGATCGGCGTCACGCCGAACCGCTCCGATTGCCTGGGCGTCTACGGCATCGCCCGCGACCTGGCGGCCGCCGGCATCGGCACGCTGAAGGAAAAACCGCGGACCGACATTGCCGGCACGTTTCCGTGCCCCGTCGATGTGACGCTTGATTTCGGCGACACGCCGTCGCTCTGTCCGGCTTTCGGTCTGCGCCTGGTGCGCGGCGTCACAAACGGATCGTCGCCGACCTGGATGCAAAAGCGGCTGCGCGCCATCGGTCTCAGGCCGATCAACGCGCTGGTCGATATCACGAACTACGTCACGTTCGACCGCGGCCGGCCGCTGCACGTCTTCGATCTGGCTAAGGTGCACGGCAATCTGGTCGTTCGGCGCGGCCGCAAGGGCGAGGAAGTGCTGGCGCTCGACGGCAAGACCTACGCTTTCGACGACACGATGTGCGTGATCGCCGACGACAACGGCGTGGAATCGATCGCCGGCGTCATGGGCGGCGAGGCATCGGGCTGTTCGGAAGACACCACCGACGTGTTGATCGAGTCCGCCCTGTGGGACCCGCTCAACATTGCCCGCACCGGCCGGACGCTCGGCGTCAATTCCGATGCCCGCTTCCGCTTCGAACGCGGGGTCGATCCGGCGATGATGGTGCCGGGTCTCGAAGAGGCGACGCAATTGGTCATCGACCTTTGCGGCGGCGAGCCGAGCGATCGCATCGTCGCCGGCACGGTGCCGGATCCCTCGATCATCATCGACTTCCCGGTCGACGAGGTGAAACGCCTGTCCGGCCTCGATGTGAAACCGCATGAGATCAAGGCCGTGCTCGGACTGCTCGGTTTCTGGGTTTCCGGCTCGGCGCCTGTCTTCAAGGTTGCCGTGCCGACCTGGCGTCCGGACATCCACGGCAAGGCGGACCTTGTCGAGGAGGTGATGCGTATTGTCGGCGTCAACCGGGTGCCGATGGAGCCGCTGCCGGGGGGCGACGCGGTCAACAAACCGGTCCTGACCCGGTCGCAGCGTCAGACCCGCGCCGCCAAGCGCACGCTCGCCGGGCGCGGCATGGTCGAGGCGGTGACCTGGTCGTTCATTGCCAAGGACCATGCGGAAGCCTTTGGCGGCGGCCGCCCGGACCTCGCACTCGCCAATCCGATTTCGAGCGACCTGACGGATATGCGTCCGAGCCTGGTGCCGGGCCTGGTGCTTGCCGGCCAGCGCAATGCGGACCGCGGCTACGCCGATGTCGCTCTGTTCGAGGTCGGCCAGGCCTATGCCGGCGACAGACCGAGCGACCAGAAGATCCACGCCTCCGGCATCCGGCGCAGTACCGAAGGTCTTGTCGGCGGCGGCCGTGACTGGGCAGCGCCCGGAACGCCGGTCGATGCGTTCGATGCCAAGGCCGATGCGCTTGCCGTGCTTGCCGCCATCGGCGCGCCGGTCGACAAGGTGATGGTGATGCGCGAGGCGCCGGCCTGGTACCATCCCGGCCGGTCCGGCACGATCCGGCTCGGACCGAAAACCGTGCTCGCGGCCTTCGGTGAACTGCATCCGCGTATCCTGAAGACGCTGGATGTCGAAGGCCCGGTGGTCGCCTTTGAGGTCTATGTCGATGCCGTGCCGGCGTCCAAGGCGAAGGCGACGCGGACGAAGCCGGTGCTCGACATTTCCGAACTGATGCCGGTGCGCCGCGACTTTGCCTTCATCGTCGATGCCGATACCGAAGCCTCAGCGCTGTTGCGCGCAGCTCGGGGGGCCGACAAGGCCCTGATTGCCGACGTCTCGCTGTTCGATCTCTATCAGGGCAAGGGTGTCGAAGACGGCAAGAAGTCGCTCGCCATCGAAGTCCTGATCCAGCCGCGCGACAAGACGCTCACCGACGAAGAGATCGACGCGGTCGGCGCCAAGGTGGTGGCGCAAGTGGCCAAGGCGACGGGTGGGGTTTTGCGGGGGTAGGGTCGGTAAGACTGGCTACCGGTCCTTCAGGCGTCAGCCATAGGTGTCTCATCAGTCTAGACTGCGTCTTAGCATTTGACGTACGTGATCCTGCCCGCCGAAAAATACGGCTAGGATCCTGACGACTTGAGCGTCTTCGTCGAGATCGAACCAATAGATCGCGCGATCGTGGGTGACATGGCGAAGGCCAGGAGAGATGTCGTTGTGGAGGGTGCCTTGGAATGGCGCCTCGGCAATCGCCTCTGCGCGCATTCTAATGCTTTCGACTCGACGGACTGCGTTATCAAGTGCTTTGTCGTGCGGTTCGCCAAGCTGACGATAGCTCTTAAAAAGATGATCGAAGATCAGGTCGAAATCCTGTTCGGCTCGAACGGCAAACTCAATCCGCCACGTCATGAAGGCGCCGTTTGCGATCGATCATCGCCTTCAACCGTTTTTGCATTTCATCCGCGGAAACGAAAGGTTCGGTACGGCGCTGTTCGACGAGCAACCGTAGCGCTTCGATCTCAGTTTCATGCGCTTTGGTTTGCCGCTGCAAAAGGTCCAAACCTTGCTGGATCACGGCGCTCGCGCTTGCATAGCGCCCCTGTTTCACCTGGTCCCGCACGAAGGCGTCCTGCTGTTCGGTCAGGGAAATCGACGATTTGACACTCATGGCAATCCTCTGAGTTTTGATAGATAGTGCTACTAAGTAGCACCAGAAGCAAGTCTCAGTCCGTGGTGGCGTTTCGATGGGTCATTGGGATATCGCGGCCTGCGTCCACTTGCAGACTTTTTGACAACAAATGTTGCAATGTTGTAACCTGATTTTCACACAGGAGTGGATTGCGATGCCCCGTCTATCTATCGACATCAGTGTTCAGGAGCACAAACAACTTAAGGCCATGGCAGCTTTGAAGGGGCAAAGCATCAAGGATTATGTCCTTAGCCGAGCATTGGTGGACATGCCCGATCCTTCTACGATGACTGATGAAGAAGCGCTTCAGGCACTGAAGCAATTGCTGGCGCCGCGAATGGAGGAGGCGGTGTCCGGAAACGTCGTTTCAGCGACATCCGAAGACATCAATCGCGAGGCGCGCCGGCGATTGAAAAGCTAACGGATAGCGAACTGTCGGCTTACAGAGTCGGAAGTAAAGGTTTCGCCCGACCAGCGTTCGCAAGGGGCACGGTTTGGCATGGTGACACTCAACCGTCGACGGGCGAACCGGAAAACAGCGCCTCCCGGATCGTCCGGCGCAACACACCCCGCGCCTTATTCGCCGGCCATCCGCATTCCTTTGTCAGCATCCCCCACATCTGTACGCTGAAGGCGGCCCATAGATATTCGGCCGCCGTCCGCGCCGTCCAGCCGGTACCGAGTGCGCCGTCTTTCTTCAGGCTTTCGGTCAGCACGACCAGCCACGACCGCAGATCCGCCATGCGGTCCTCCCAGGCCGCCGACGCATCGGGATCGGTGGCGCGCAGGCGGATCAGGTCGGTCGCGACGGGAAAAATGCGCTCGACGAAGTCGATCCAGACGTCGATCGTGGTGTCCAGGCGCTCGACCGGATCCGCACGGCCAAACGCCTCGAACAGGCCGTTCTTGATGTCGAACCGGTCGTCCGCCCGGCGCACCAGCGCCATCAGCAGGCCGCCGCGCGAGCCGAAATGGTCGTAGACCGATTGCCGGCTGATGCCGGCTGCCTTGGCGATCTCCTGCAGCGAGACCTCCGCGCCCTTGACGGAGACGAGGTCCCAGGCGGCATCGAGGATTTCGGCACGCGTTTTTTGCATGCGCCGTGAACTTGACACGTGTAAAGTTCCTCATTATTTGACGCGTGTAAAGTTATGGAGGTCGACGATGCACGTCAACGAACACACGCACGATTTCACCACCTGGTATGGCGATGGGACGGACGGGTCCTGCCCGAACACCGAACAATGGGCCCGCCTGTTCGGCCTGCCCGCCGACAGGCCGGTTACCCTGGTCAACCTGTTCAAACTGCGCGACGTTGCCGTTTATCCCGATGAGAACGGGGTTTCCGGGGCAGACGCCTTTGCGCGTTATTCTTCGGTCAGCATCCCGGCGATGCAGCGCGCCGGCGGATCGTTCCACTATGCCGGACCGCATCGCGGCGCCTTTCTGGGAGAGGAAGAGGATTGGGACATTGTTGCCATCGGCACCTATCCGAATCTGGACTCTCTGATCGCGCTCTACGCCGATCCCGACTATCGCGCCGTCTATCACCACCGCACGGCAGCCTGCGACCGGCAGAAGGTTTTTGTTTGCGCCGAGTAGGCCGATGGTCCGATGCGCCCGGAGCGCTGTTGGCCAGGGTCCGTCTGATTGACAGGAACGTCCACCCGTCTAGATTTTTTTAGAGGAAACCGAAGAAACGAGGATACCGCCGATGCGCACCTGGCGGGTGGACGGACCGGCCGGACCGCAACGCGAACGGCGATGGTCGGACGGATTGGCAGAAGCCTTCGTCCGTCTCGATGCGACCTATCCGGCCGAGGACACCTTCGCCGGTTCGATCCGGCAGGCAAAGCTCGGTCCGCTGGCCGTCGCACGGGTCGATGCCGCGGCTCACCGGGTCATGCGCCGCCGCGCCCACATTCGCGCCGAAAGTCCGGACGTCTGTTTCGTCAACATCCAGCGGTCGGGTGCCGGGCGGGTGCGTCAGGGGCGCGGTGACGCGGTCGCCCGGCCGATGGACCTCGCCGTCGTCGATACCGCGGAACCCTTCAGCATCGATCACCGGCAGGCCTTTTCGCTCTATTCGGTGACCGTCGATCGTCAGGCGGTGCCAGGACTGTTGCGGGAGAAGGGTGTTTTGGCGCTCTCCAAAACGCCAATCGGCCGCGAACTGGCCGGTGTGCTTGGCGGGCTTGCCGGCCTCATGGCCCGTGCCGGAGCAACTGCCGGGTTGGCAGACCACTTTTTGTCTCTGCTTGCATCGGCCCCCGATCTCCTTGAACCGGAGACGGAACCGTCGGCAGCCCGGAGCGCCCAGCTGGATCTGTTCCTTGCCTTCATCGAGCGCAACCTGGCGGCCGAATCGCTCGGTGCCGCCGCGCTCGCCCGGCATTTCGGCCTGTCGCCGCGCCGGGTCCACCAGGTTTTCGAACCGTCGGGCCGCACGGTGTCCGATACGATCAACGATCGGCGCCTCGCTCGGGCAGCCGTCCTCCTCACGAGCAGCTCACCGGCCGATACGTCCGTTGGAGCCATTGCTTACGCTGTCGGATACCGCGACCTGTCCTATTTCAATCGTCGCTTCCGCCGGACTTACGGCATGACGCCGTCCGAATATCGGGCCCGCCGGTAAGATCAGGATCCGACGCCGATTGCGCTCCGGTCCGAAAGAAGACTGCGCGCCTGTCCAAGAAAATGTCCTGGGTTCCCCCTATCCTGACCGGATCGGTTCCGGCTGAGGGAGGATGCCATGCCCCGACTGACGACGCGATTTACGGAACGCTATGCTGTCGACCACCCGTTCGTGCTCGCCGGCATGGCCTTTGCCGGCGAGCGGCCGGCGCTTGCCGAGGCGGTCGATCGGGCAGGTGGGATCGGTACGATCGGCGTCGGGTTCACGCCGCCGGATGAGCTGCGCGCCACCATCCGTCAGTTGCGCGACACCTGTCGCGGCCCGTTCAACATCAACTTCCTGACCAATTTCGGCAATGCGGAGCAAGTGCGTGTCGCGGCCGAGGAACGCATTCCGGTCGCCTCGTTCCACTGGGGTCACCCTCCGGCGGATCAGGTCGCAGCGCTCAAACAGGCCGGAAGCGCGATATGGGTGCAGGTCGGCACTGTCGAGGACGCGGTTAAGGCCGCCGGCTATGGCGCCGATGCCGTCATCGCCCAGGGCTGGGAGGCGGGCGGACACAATTACGGCGGCATGGGCACGATGGCGTTCGTGCCGGCCGTCCGAGATGCGGTCGGTGCGCAAACCCTGGTCCTGGCCGCGGGCGGCATTGCCGACGGGCGCGGCGTTGCGGCCGCCTTGGCGCTCGGTGCCGACGCCGTCTGGGTCGGCACGCGCATGGTCGCAACCGAGGAGGCGCATGTGCATGACGAACATAAGCGGCGCCTGGTGGCGGGCACCGGCGAGCAGACGGTGCGGTCCGGCATATTCGGCCCGGAAATGCCAGATTTCAATCCGATGCGCCTGTTACGCAACCGCGTCGTCGACGATTTCACCGATCGTCTCGACGATGTGCCGATGGATCGCACCAACGAGCCGGTCATCGGCGAGACGGTGTTTCTTGGCGAAAAACACGTCAAGCGGAAGTTCGACGTGCTCCTGCCGACACCCGATACGACCGGCGACTGGGAGGAAATGGCCTGGCTGGCCGGACAGGGGGTCGGTCTGGTCACTGACATCCGGCCGGCAGCCGAAATCGTCGAAGAGATGATGACAGAGGCGGCCGCGATCCTGCATAAACTGGCGCCAGCTCCTCTCTGACGGCCGATACAGGATCCCGATGACCGACACCGCCACCCAAGCCCTCGAAACCGCAAAAAACCTGAACGCTTTTGTACGCGACACGTTTCGCCTTGCGGGCGCCGACGACGGTCCGCTTGCTGGCACCGACGTCGTGGTCAAGGCGAACATCGCCATCAAGGGTCTGCCGTTTTGCGGCGCGACTCCGGCGCTGGAAATGGTAACGGCCGACGAATCCGCCGGCACGGTAGACAGGCTGCTGGCCGCAGGCGCCACGATTGTCGCCCAGACCAATCTGCATGAACTCGCCTTCGGCATCACCAGCGCCAATGCGCATCATGGCGCAGTGCGCAATCCGTATGTGCCGGGCCGCATGGCCGGCGGTTCGAGCGGCGGCACCGCGGCAGCGATCGGAGCCGGCGCGGTGTCGATGGGCCTTGGATCGGATACCGGCGGGTCCGGCCGGCTGCCGGCGGCGATGTGCGGATGTGTCGGCCTGAGACCGACCGCCGGCCGCTACCCGGATGACGGCGTGCTGACCCTGTCGACCACGCTCGACACGGTAAGCAGCATGGGCCGCATTACGGCCGACGTTGCAAAGCTGGACGCGGTGCTCGCCGGCGAACCGGATATGCTGCCGGCGTTGGCGCTGAACGGCCTGCGGCTTGGCATTGCCCACGATCCGTTCTGGTCGGGCATCAGCGCGGCAATGGACAAGGCTTGCAGCGTAAAACTGGCAGAGCTTGAAGCGGCCGGCGCTGTCCCGGTAGAGTTCGCGCTGCCGGGCCTGATCGAGCTGACCGGCGAAAACGCCTTGCCGCTGGTCATCTCCGAATCCCGCACGTTCTGGGAGCCTTTCGTACGCGACCGGCTCGGCATGACCTTGTCCGACTTTGCCGAGACGATCGCCTCGGTCGATGTCCGCGGGATCTTTCAGGCAATCGCCTCGGACGAGGCGCCAGGCCCCGAGGTTGCAGCCGGTATTCGCGAAACGGCCGTTCCCGAAATTCGTCGACGCATTCACGAGGCGATGGATGACAATCGTCTCGATGCGCTCGTCTTTCCGACGCTTGCGGAGTTTCCGCCGCCGGTCGACGAGACTGAAATGCTCGATCTCGACGGCGAAGTCGTACCTTTGTTCGACGCCATGACACGCCGCGAATTGCCTATTTCGATGGCTGGCATTCCGTCGCTCTCGGTGCCGGCCGGTCTCAATTCGGACGGCTTGCCCTACGGCCTTGAAATCGTCGGCCGTACCGGCGAGGACCGCAAGCTGATTGCCATTGCCGCCGCGATCGAGGAACGCCTCGGTCGCCTGCCGGCTCCGGGAGGCGCCGCATGACCGGCAGCGTTGTTTCGCTCACGACCTATCCGGTCAAGGGTCTTTCCGGACAAGCGCTCGACCGGGTCGAACTGGAACCTGGAAGAGGTTTTCCGATGGACCGCGCATTCGGATTTGCACGCGCCGACAGCGGGTTCGATCCGGACAACCCGAAACCGTTGCCGAAAGACCGGTTTCTGGTGCTGATGGTCGATGCGGCTCTGGCGTCGGTTTCCACCCGTTTCGACCCGGAAACGCGGATCCTTGAGGTCATCCACGGCGACGAGACGGACACGTACGATCTTGGCGAGGCTGACGGATGCGAGGCGGCGTCTCGCTACTTTGCGACCCTGACCGGCCTCGACGAAGCCGACCTGCCGCGTTTTGTCGTTGCCGAACCGCACCGCTTCACCGATGTCTCGGTTGTCTCGCCGGACCTGATGAACGCGGTCTCACTGATCAATCGCACCTCCGTCGAAGCGTTTGCCGAGGCGATCGGCAAGCCGGTCGATCCGATGCGGTTTCGCGGCAATATCGTTTTTGAAGGCTGGCCGGCGTTTTCCGAACTGGATCGGGTCGGGGCGGAAATCCGGATCGGGGCAACGCGCCTGGAAGTCATGATGCGCACCAAGCGCTGTGCCGCGACGGAGGTCAACCCTGAGACCGCCGAACGCGATCTGCCCGTGCCCAACCTGTTGCGCCGGACCTATGGCCATTTCGACATGGGAATTTATGCGCGGGTGATTGAGGGCGGGCCGGTTGTGCCGGGCGACCCGGTCACGCTGGTTGAAGGGTAAAGAGGTCCTGCGCCGTGCGCACGCCACGCAAGGTGTGTGTTCCGACGGAAGCGAGCGTCGGACCGTCCGGCCCCAGGCGTTCCTTGAAGGTGCCGGAAATCAGGATATCGCGGCCCAGCGGTCGGCAGAGTTCCTCGATCCGGCTGGCTTCATTGACCGCCGGTCCGACGACGGTGAAATCGAGCCGGGTATCGGTGCCGATATTGCCGTAGAACACATCGCCGACATGCAGGGCGAGGCCGAAGTCGAGCACCGGGTCGCTGGCCTGCCGGCGCCTGGAATTGAACTCGGAAAATCGGTGGCGCAGGTCGGTGGCGGCGTCCAGGACTCGCGCGCATACCGCCGCCGCGTCGCCCCCGGTCAGGTCGAAGGTCGCCAGGAACCCATCGCCCATATACTTCAAAATCTGGCCCTGATGGTCATGCACCGGTTGCGCCATGGTTTCCAGATACCGGTCAAGCAGGGCGATCAGCGCGTTGCGCTCCATCGTATCGGCAAGCTGCGTAAAACCCCGCAGGTCGCAGAACCAAAGCACCGCGTTCAGCGTCTGCGTCATGCCGCGTTCGATTTCACCGTTCAGCACCCGGCGCCCCGCATCCGCGCCCAGATAGGTCTGGGTGACAATGCTCGCCACGTCGTAGGTCAGCCGGGATTTGACGGCGAGCGCCATATGCGGCAACGCGGCGAGCACGCTTGAAATCGCATCGTCGGGAAACCCGCCCGGTGCATCGGTGGCACAGGACAGGAACACGCCTTCCAGGGCGCTGTTGCCCTGCATCGCCGGATTGAAGCGCACGACGCATCCGGCATATTCCGTCATGCCTTCGGCGCGCAGCCGGTCGAGCAGGGGAAAGCCGGTCGGTTCGCCGCCTTCAAGGTGCCAGCGCCGGGTCGCAAGGCCCTCTTCCAGCATGTGCCGGACCGGGCTTTGCTCGAAGGCCTGTCGGCTTTCTTCGGAGCGGTGTTGGGGGGCGTAGTCAATGCCCTCGCGGTCCGGCTGCCATACATAGGTCAACGCGCCATATTGCGGATGCAGTGTCCGCATGGAGAGATTGGCCCGTTTCATGGGAAATCCGCCCGCGACGAGATCACCGGCGAAGGCCGAGAATTGTGCCTCGAGCGGCTGGCCTTCCAGGCCGCGCGCGACGATCCGCTCGATCAGCCTGGCGGTATCGAGTTTCAAGCGGGGCAAGGGATCGGACGTTGCGGACATGGCGGAACGGTTCCGTCTGGCAAAAGCTGCGTTTCACCGGTGATACCAGACACTGTAGGAGCGGCAAACGGGACCGTTCGGCTCGACACCGCCGGAAAGGTCGGGTGCCGCGCATGCCGAAGCGATCCGGGTGAGGGCTTGAAAACCCGCTCGGTCGCGCCACGTCCCGTCGATGACATTCTTTACACACGAATTCGAGGCCACGCTCAGCCGTCACCCGATCGGCAAGGGCGAACGCGTCGTGACCTATTCGGTCGTCTATCTGCCGCCGGACATGGCCGCGGACCTGCCGTTCGACAAGCATCCGCGCCTGCGCGTCGACGCGGAAATCGCCGACATTCCCTTCAACGGCGCCTGGCAGCCGGCCGGCGACGGCCGGTCCTACCTGATGGTGCCGAAGGCCGTGTTTACGGAGGCCGGTGCCGCAATCGGTGACGTCGTCGATGTGCGTTTCCAGCTTGCCGATCAGGACGCGGTCGACGTGCCCGAGATCCTGCGACATGCTTTGAAGGCCGATGCAGAGGCGCAAGAAAAGTGGGACGCGCTGACGGCCGGCACGAAACGCGGATTTGCCTATCGCGTGGCCAGCGCAAAACTGCCGAAGACGATCGACAAGCGCGTCAAGGAAGTCATGTCGATGATCCGCGAGGGACGGCGCTACGGCAAGGGCGGCCGGATTGTCTGAAACATGCGGGTCGACCATGGCGGCGCCGTCAATCGGCCGACCGCCGAAATGATCCCGCGAGCGGCCTCCCTTCTGGCTGGTGCATGCTGATGCCCATCAAAAAAATCGCCATCCTCGCCAACGTCCTGTCCGGACGGGTCGGAAAGCAGGACGCGCGCCAGATCGCAGAGGCGGCGACACGGCATGGTTATGCTGTGAGCGGCCTGCGCGCCGTTCGCGGTCGTCCGGACTCCGCGTTGAAAACCCTGCTGCGCGGCAAGCCTGACGCGCTGATCGCGTTTGGCGGCGACGGCACCCATGCCGCCGCGCTCAACCTGGCGTCCTGCCCGGTGCTGCCGCTGCCCGGCGGCACGCTCAATCTCCTGCCGAAGGCGCTGCTTGGCGACGCCGTGTGGCCGGACCTCCTGCAGGATGCTTTGGACCGACCCGGTTTCACGTCGATTCCGGCCGGCGAAATCGAAGGGCGGCGGTTTTTTCTGGTGGCGCAATTGGGCGGACCGGCTCTTTTTACGCGCAGTCGGGAAGCGCTCAGGCGTGGTCTGATGGCGCGTGCGCTCCTGCGCGCCCGGTCTGCTTTCACGAAGATGTTCGACCATGAACTGATCGTGCGCGATATCGGTCAGGACGGAACGGTTTTCGAAGACGGCGTTACGGCGCTGCTCGTCAACACGGCCAATATCAGCGAGGTGCACGATGAAACGGATCGCCTGGAGGTCGCTGCCTTCACGGCGCGCAATCTCGTGGACGCGGCAGGCATCGGCGCCTGGGCGCTGGTCGACCAGTGGCGCAATGCCGGACAGGTGGAGGTGTCCCAGTACAGCGAAATCGCGGTAACCGCCGCCGCCCCCATCCCGGCCATTCTGGACGGCGAATTTGTGCGGTTGGAAAAATCCGTGCGCATTCGCAGCGTGCCGGAGGCCGCCTGTATCTGGCGAGCAAGCTGATGCGCATGGTCCATGTTTCAGACGTGCATTTCGGGCGCGAGGATCCGGTTTCTCTGAAAGCGTTCGACGATCACCTGGCTGAGTTTCCCGCCGATGTGATCATCGTTTCCGGCGATTTGACGCAGCACGGACGGCGACGGGAATTCAGAATGGCCAGCCATTGGGTCGCCGGTCTTGGCACGCCGGTCATCACGACGCCGGGCAATCACGATGCCCCAAGCCTGAACCTGGTGTCGCGCTTTACCGGGCCGTTCCGGCGCTACCGGCGCGCCTTTGAAAGCGGCACGCCGTTCGTGCACACGGATGTGGCGATCATCCCCTTGCGAACCGCGCAGGGGTTTCAGTGGCGCCGGGACTGGTCGTTGGGCGCGGTCAGGAACCGCGACCTGGCAAACGCCCTGCATCTGCTTGCCGATGCGTCCGCCGCGCGGTGGCGCATTGTTGTCTGCCATCATCCGCTCGTCGACGTGGCCGAGACCCGGGTCAAGGGGCGCACACGCGGCGGGCGCGCGGCGCTGGAAGCGCTCGCGGCCGCCGGTGCTGATTTTGTCCTCACGGGGCACACCCACACGCCCTTCGTCCGGTTCCATCCGGACGGCGCGTCGCGCGTCTGCCTGGTCGGTGCGGGCACGTTGTCGGACCGGGTTCGAGAAGCGCCGGCCAGCTTCAACCGGCTGACCACGCCAGACGACGGACTGACGCTCGACAGCTATGCCCTGCGTCAGGGCGTGTTTCACCGCGAGGCGCGCCACTGTTTCCATCGCACGAGTTTTCCAGAAGACCTGGCATAGCCACGCAAAGCGAACGGTTTCGCACCGGTCGGCTATGGCCCGTCTTTGGGCAGCACGGTCAAAAGCCGTTCAAGCTCCTCCGGGAGCGAGACGTGTTGCCCCAAACGGACCAGCATGTCCGCGAAGGTCTCGGGGGACCTCGCCACATCCATCACCATCCCGTCGGGGCGCACAAGCGCGCCCACCAATCCCTGATCGGCAAGCCAAGCGGACAGCGTCGGATGCTCGATGCGAACCGGCAACGTATTCGCGCCGGCCGTCCTGCTGCGATTCGTCAGGCCGCAAGCGGGCACCTGATGCGGGTCCGCAAGGACTGCGAACCGGTCGGTAAAGAGCACATCCGATCCGGTCCGGTCGGCAAGCCGCACTTGCGGCGCCGGGCGCCCGATCGCCGGGTGATCGCCGTGCCCAAGACCCGGGCCGAGTGGCGGACGGATAGACGAAATGATTTGTGCTTCACCGCTTTCCAGCCTTTTCGGGTCGATCACCTTGTCCATGGCGGTTTTGTTGATCAGGCGTCCGAGCGCAACCGCCATGTCGATATAGCGCGCCACGTGCGGCTGGCGTTCGCCGGCATAGCTGTCGAGCAGCGCGTCCGGGGCTCCGCCCTGGAGGACAAGCGCAAGTTTCCAGGAGAGATTGGCGACATCGCGCAAGCCGGCGCACAGGCCCTGTCCCATGAAAGGTGGGGTTTCGTGGGCCGCATCGCCTGCGATCAGGATCCGGCCCCGGCGCCAATGCTTTGCCATGCGCGAGCGGAACGTATAGACCGCCGCGCGTTCCAGAGAGCCTTCGTCCGTGCCGAGCCAGCGGCCGAGCCGCGCCCAGACCCGGTCGGGTTCCTGTTCCGCGGCAGCGTCGGCTTGCGGGTCCAACCGGAATTCCCAACGGCGCCGCAAGCCGGTCCCGCGGACATAGGTCGCCGGCGCGTCCGGATCGCAATGCTGGATCGTATGGTCGCCGAGGCGCGGCAAGTCCGCATGCAAGACCACATCGACCACCAACCAGCGCTCGTTGAAGCCGAAATCGACGAAGTCCGGTCCGATCGCCGGACGCGTGACGGAGCGTGCGCCGTCGCAACCGACAGCGTAGCGGGCCGAAAAACGGGTCGGCTCACCGCCGTTTGTCGGCTCGCATGAAAGCACTATTCCGGTGTCGCACCGGTCGAGGCCGGTGACCGTGTGTCCTTCGATCACGCGGACAGTTGGAAACCGCGCGAGGCCCGCGCGGAGGATTGTTTCCAGATCCGGCTGATGGAAGCGATAGCTTGCGTGCCATCCGAGCGGGCCGGTTTCCTGCGGTCGCGACCAGTCGGCGAGCAGCGTCCCCCCGGCATCGACGAACAGCATACCGGGATTGACGTGGCAGGTCGGCTCGAACGCATCGGCGAGATCGATTGCCTGCAGAAAGCGCATGCACTCGTCGTCGATATGCACGGCGCGGGGAAGAGAATAGGCCGTTTTTTCCTTTTCAAGGACGACGACGGAAAATCCGTGGCGACCCAGCGCATTGGCAAGCGAAGCGCCCACCGGGCCGTACCCGATGATGGCGACATCCGCACGGAAATCGACCTCGGCACTCTCCGGCATGTCGGCTCCCCAGCCAAGAGGCAGTCGGGTTCGGCCCCCTACAATTCCGCGACCCGAGCCGGCTCCACCCGCTCGCCGCGCGCGTTGACGTAGACGCCGTCCGTGTCGATGCGCGCCATGTCGCAGAAGATCTCGATGCGATGGCCGTCCGGGTCAAGCAGATAAAAGGATTCGTTTTCGCCCCAGGATCCGTCACCGCGCGGGTCCCAGGGAGAATGCACGACCGGACCGCGCACGACGGGCACGCCCTCTTGGCGCGCCCGCTCCAGCAGCGTCGTCCACGCTTCCCGGCTGTCGCATTCGAAGGCAAAGTGATGGAACGACGGCGGCCCCCGCAGGTCCTCTTCCGGTCGGGCCGGACGCTTTTCGTAGGTCTTGGCCGGATTGTGCACCAGCACCATGTCGTGGTGTTGCTCGCCGAGCCGCAGGAAGGCCAGTTCGACGGGAATTGCCGCAACTTCGCCGGCCGCGTGCCGTTCGCTGAGCTTCAGGCCCAGAAACGTCCGATAGAAGTCGAGCGAGCGCTCCATGTCGGAGACTTCAAGCGCGAGGTGCTGCATGCGGGCGAGGGGGCTATGGGACATGGGGCAATGGCCTGAGTAATCAGCATTTTTGGAACATTATTCTCAGAATATGAAAAAAATGTCCAAAAAACAAGATGCTCGTTGCCATCTGATGGGGGGAAGATGTCCGGGCGAAACGGCTGACCGGGATATCGATCCGTGGTCATTGACGCTTTGCTTGAAGGGCGCGGCCGGCCTCAGTCCACTGTCCTTCTTGCCACAGAAGATCCCATTGCTCCTTCTTCTTTCCACTTCCCCATTTGAGGCCGTCAATCTTGAGAAGTCTTGCCCGATCTTGCCGAACTGAATAGCTCATGCGCGAGCAGACATAGATTGCCTTATCCATTGCGACATCGGTGCATCTAGTCCACGTCAGGGCGTCAGCCTCTCTCGCCCAGGCCAAGCGTCCAATATGACCCGCCTTGGCTATCGAAACGCGTCCATTGAGATCGATTTGCGGGAGCATTAGAGGCTGCGAACGCCACTTTTCACGTGGCAGGTCGTCGCTGTCGCTAGGCCGTACAATGCGCGCCCAAATACTATATCCAGGCTGTTCACTCACAACAATAAGATAATAATCTCGAAATCTTTTGGCAAATCCGGTGTATTTTGTTTTATTTAAGTATTCCCAAATAGGTTGATTGTATTTAGGCAAATAGCAAAAATCTTCTTTTTGAAGAATCCGATACTCGCCAAATCTTTTTCGAAAATCCCGAACAGATAGTTTCTCAACGTAACAATTTTCCGGTCCTGAAGAAAAAAGCATCAGAGCAGGTATATCTGCTCGCTCGGAAGCGTGGAGATGTAATGTCCAATGTCCTATCAGAACTCCAAGGACAAGGCCCGAAATAACAACCAGAACAAATCTCACGCGATCAAACGACTCCAATCCGCAACAGATCATGGATGTGCACCAACCCAACCGGCTTGTCGTCCTCCACGACGAACAGGCTGGTAATCGCATAGGTGTTGAGCACATCCATCGCCGAGGCGGCCAGCGCGGTGGGCGCAATCACCTTGGGCGTTTCGGTCATGATCGCCTCGACCGGGCGGCTCATCAGGTCCGGTCCCATATGACGCCGCAGGTCGCCGTCCGTCACGATGCCGGCAAGCCGGCCCGCTGCGTCGACGACGCCGATGCAGCCGAAGGACTTTTCGGTCATGATCAGGAGCGCCTGGGACATCGCCGTCTCACGCGAGACCAGCGGCAGCGAGGCGCCGGTATGCATCAGGTCGCCGACCTGGCGCAGCTTGGCACCGAGTTTGCCGCCCGGATGAAAGTCCCGAAAATCGGCCGCCGTAAAACCACGACGTTCCAGCAACGTGACCGCCAGCGCATCGCCGAGCACGAGCAGCATGGTCGTCGACGTGGTGGGCGCCAGGCCGTTCGGGCAGGCTTCCGGCGCATCCGGCAGAGCAAGCACAACATCGGCCGCCTTGCCGAGCGGACTGTCGGCATCGTTGGTGAGCGCGATCAGCGGGATCGAGAACCGCCGGCTATGATCGACGATCGCCTGCATTTCCGCCGACTGGCCCGACCAGGAGAGAGCCAACACCGCATCGTCGCTCGTGATCATGCCGAGATCGCCGTGATTGGCCTCGCCGGAATGCACGAAGTGCGCCGGGGTGCCGGTGCTCGACAATGTCGCAGCGATCTTGCGGCCGATATGGCCGCTCTTGCCGACGCCGGTAATGATCACGCGGCCCTTCGTCTTTTCGATGCGGCCGACGGCTGCCATGAAAGAGGTGCCGAGCGCGCCGTTCAATGCGTCGGACAGGGCGGAAAGGCCGTCCTGTTCCTGCGCGATCGTGCGCAACGCTGCGCCGCAACGGGTTTCGGTCTCGGTTCTGGTAGGCGCCATATCGGGTCTTTCGTCCAGCAAAACGGGGTGGTCGGACGGCGGCCGGCCGTCAGACGTGTTGCCCGCCATTAATATGGATTTCCGATCCTGTCACGTAGGACGCATCGTCTGAACACAGATAAAAGATCGTGTCGGCGACCTCGGACGGCCGCCCCAGCCGGCGCAGCGGAATCTCTTCGACGAGCTTTTCGGTACCCGGCGACAGGATGGCGGTGTCGATCTCGCCGGGCGCGATCGCGTTCACCCGCACCCCGTGCGGCCCGAAATCCGCCGCCATCTCCCGTGTCAGGCTGGCAAGCGCCGATTTGGACGTGGCGTAGGCCGTGCCGGCAAAAGGGTGCACGCGCATGCCGACGATCGAAGTGACGTTGACGATCGAGCCGCCGGCCGACTTCAACTCCTCGAACAGGCCGCGCGCCAGCATGATCGGCGCAAAGAAGTTCACCTGGAACACGGTGCGCCACAGATGCATCGGCGTCGTCAGCGAATCCGGTCGCGCGCCGTCGCCGAGCTTCGGGCTGATCCCGGCATTGTTGACGAGCGCGTGCAATTGGGAGCCCTCCGATTGCAGGCGCTTTTGCATCTCCGCGACGGCAACGCCGAGGTTTTCCGGGTCCGACAGATCCACCTGGATATGGTCTTCCGGCCCGGCGGGCCAGGGACAATCCTCGGCAAAGGCCTGGCGCGAGCACGTGATCACGCGCCAGCCGGCGGCCGAGAACCGCTTCACCGTGGCATGGCCGATGCCCCGGCTCGCGCCGGTCAGCACGATGGTCTTGCGTCCGCTGGTTTCGCTCATTTGGGATCTCCGGAAGACACGGGTACGGGTGCGGAGATCTGACACAATAGCTGAAAGCCGATCCCTCACAAACGGGGAATATCCGTTCATATAGGGCATCGGTCCCGCCGATCACAGCGCGGGCTTGCCAAGAGCGTGAAAGAGGCTGCCGGCGGTCAGCCGTACTGGTTGGTGCCCTGTGTGCCCGGTTGGATGTACCAGTAGAGCAAAACAAGAAAGCCGAGGATCGGAACGAAGCCGATCAGCAGCCACCATCCGGACCGGTCGATATCGTGCAGTCGCCGGACGGCTACGGCGATGTTCGGCAGCAGCAATCCGAGCGACGCGACCAGGCTCAGCGGTTGACCGGCATCCGGGTCGAAGACGGAAAAACCGAGCGCTGGCGCCAGCACGGCGCCCTCGATAACGGCCAGAATGGTGAACAGCAAAAACACGAACAGCACGAAGAACCAGAACTCGGATCTGACGGCTCGACCTTGGAATGTCGCATATTTCGACAACACCGTGCGCACGGCGTCGGTAAAGGACATGGCGATCTCCTCCGATCGGAAACAAGATATCGACAGTCTGTTCAATTTAAGACTGTTACGCCGAATTGTGACACGCAAAACAAGATAATGCTGCCTTTGACGATCCTGACGGCATCGGCGGCGTTTCCGTGTTAGAGGGTCTGGTCCCTGGTTCGAATTCCGGCAGACTTATGACCCAGCCCGCACCCGCACCGACCTTCGCCCGACACAATGTCCGCGATGGCATGCTGATGATGGTTGCCGGCATGCTGATCATTCCGGGCATCGATGCGATCGCCAAATCGCTGGCCGGCCAGGTCTCTCCGGGCCAGATTGCCGCCAGCCGCTTCCTGTTCCAGACCGTGTTCCTGCTGCCTTTTGTTGTGATCGGGAGCCGCTATCTCATCCCCCGCGGCGAAATCTGGGTGCATGCGGCACGCGGTTTCCTGATCGCACTCGCGACGCTTTTGTTCTTTTCCAGCCTGCGTGTGCTGCCGTTGGCGGATGCGATTTCGATCTTTTTTGTCGAGCCCCTGATCCTCACCGTTCTGGCGGCGATCTTTCTCGGCGAACCGATCGGCTGGCGCCGGGTCACGGCGATCCTGATCGGCTTTTGCGGCGCCCTCATCATCGTGCGACCCAGCTACCAGGTTTTTGGCGCCCAGGCGCTCCTGCCGCTCGGTGCGGCATTGGCGTTTGCCATCTACCTGACGCTGACCCGGCATCTGGCCCGTGCCGGCGATCCGGTCACCATGCAGTTTTATGCCGGCGTGTTCGGCGGCGCGACCATGGTGGTCGCACTCAGCATCGGTGGCATCACCGCCATGCCGGCGCTCGTCCCCTCATGGCCGACGGCGCCGCAATGGGCCCTCTTGGCTCTGCTCGGCGTGATCGGTACGGGCGCACACATGCTGGTCGTGCACGCCTTCAAGCGGGCGCCGGCCTCGATTCTGGCACCGTTCCAATATCTGGAGATCATCAGCGCAACGGCCCTTGGCCTGCTCATCTTCGGTGACTTCCCCGATGCCACGACCTGGCTCGGCATCGTCATCATCGTCGGATCCGGACTTTATGTCTTCCACCGGGAACAGCAGGTCGAATCCCGAACCGCTTCGGAAGCTGCCGGCAAACCACGCGCCTGATTGCGCGTCTTCGGTTGGCTCACTCGAGGACGGTATCGCCGTAGGCGAAAATGCTCGGCTGACCGCCGGTATGCAGGAACAGGACCCGGCGTCCGGCAAGCATCCCCTCCTGGTGCGCCGCGATCAGGCCGGCCATTGTCTTGCCGGTATAGACCGGATCGAGAAACAGACCCTCGCGCCGCGCCGCCTGTTTGATCGCATCGCGGGTAAGCGCGTTCAGCTTGCCGTATCCGGGCGCGAGCGCACCGTCATAGACGGCGATATCCGCGTCGGTAATGACGGTGTCGAGCCCGAGCAGGGCGCCGACCCCGCGCGTCCGCGCTGCCACACGATCCCGCTGCAGGGATGCGGCGCGGCGCACGCAGATGCCAAGCACCGGAACCGTACATCCGAGGGCCCGAAGGCCGAACAGCAGCCCGGCATGGGTGAACGAACTGCCCGACGGTACGACGATCTGATCGAAATCCCGCCCGGCTTCCCGCATTTGCTCGACCAGTTCCCATGCACAACGGACATAGCCGAGCGCTCCCAGGGGCGGATTGTCCGGACCGAGCGGAATGACATACGGGTTTTTCCCGTCCGCTCGGAGCCGATCCCCGAGTTGGCGCATCGACCGGTCTGCACCGGCCTCGTCCTCCCCATCGGGATAAGGATGCAGGGTCGCCCCCAGGATGCGTTCGAGCAGCACGTTGCCGGATGACCGGTAGAGGGCATCGGCATTGGCAACGCGTTCTTCCAGTTGCAGATGGCAGTCCATTTCGAACCGGGCCGCCATGGCGGCGGTGGTCCGGGCATAGTTCGATTGCACGGCACCGGTGATGAGCACCGTGTCGGCCTTCTGCTCCAGCGCAGCCCCGAAATAAAACTCCAATTGCCGCACCTTGTTGCCGCCGAATCCGAAACCGGTGCAATCGTCCCGCTTGACGAACAGGTCGAGGCCGAGATCGGCACCGAGATTGGGGGCCGGGTCGATCGGTGTCGGCACATGCCCGGCCGCCGCCCGGGGAAACCGATCGAGCGCTGCGGCAAGGGCGGCGTGCGGATCGTGCGTCATGATACATCTCCGTAGGCGGATACCAGCAGACTGGCGATCGTGGCCGCCAGCACGGCCTGCAGAAGGATCCGGAAAGCCCGCTCCGAAAGCCGTGTCGACAGCATTCGACCGGCGACGAGACCGATCACCGTGGCCGGCGCGAGCCAGACGACGATCATGCCATTGAACGCGGTCGGGCCGGTCAGCAACAATTGGATCGGGATGGTGGCGGCGTGGGCCGGCAGGAAAAACGCCAGAATCGTTGCCCGGGTCGCGGCCTTGGCACGCCCTTCGCGCAACAGGTAGGCGGCGGCGACCGGTCCCGGCATGGACAGGCACACGCCAAGCAACCCGCTTAGAAAGCCCGCAGCGTATCCGAGGCCGGGTTGCGGGACCGACGCGTGCCTGGGCCTTGCGAACAGCATCACAAGGGAAAGGCCCACAACGACCGCGGCCGCGGTCTTCAGGCCGGCGGCATTGGCGAGGATGAGTGCGAAAGCGCCGGCCGGCAAACCGATTACCCCGCCGAAGCAAAGCCGTTTCAGGTCCGGCCACGAAATATCGGCAACCACAGTGCGAATGAGGCCCACGGCGATCCCGACGCTGAGGATGCCGGTCGCAATGAGTGCATCGGAGACCGCAACCTGTGTCAGGAGTGCCGGCCCGCCGATCAGCCCGAAGCCGATCCCGGTGGCGGCCTGCAGACACCCGGCCAGGAAGACGGCGCTGTTGAGGAAGACGAGGGTGGCGGGACTCATTCACACGTGTCTACGCCAGTTGCGCCGGTACTGATAGGCATGGGATGCATTTCGCGGTTGACGCAACGGAAATCAGCCCGGAATGCGGTGTGAAATATTTATGTCACACCTGAAAAGACTCGCCTTAACCATAGTTTAATATTCCGTTAACCCTTCTTGCACGCCCGCAGCGCCTCCTCTACAAAAAACCGTTCGGTGTCGGGTGAAAATTCATGTGGCGGTTTTTCATAGTTTTGGCGGGAATTTTGACCGTCGCCATTGGCCCCGCCAACGCCCTCAGCCTGCGTGAAGCGGTTCGACACACGATCCTGACAAATCCCAGCGTCGGCTCCTCGTCCGCGGAGAAACGCGCCAGCTTCTATCAATTGCAGCAAGCCCGCGGTCGGTACCTTCCGACCGTCGATGTGGAATTGTTCGCAGGGCCGGGTCGTGTCAACCGGCCGGAAGGCTTGTCCCGGGACATCAATCGCGAATGGTATGGTCCGCGCGAGGCGTCGATCACCGCGCGCCAGGTTCTGTTCGACGGTTTCAATCGCGCCAACGATCTCTACCGCGCGGCGGCTGTGATCGATGCCGCGGCCTTCCGTGTTCTGGACGCTTCCGAGACGCAGGCGCTGAACGCGATCGAGGCCTATATCGACGTGCGCCGGCACGGCAAGCTCCTGGCCATTTCCGACACCAACATCGCCCGCCACCGGCAATTGCTGGCACTCGTTCGGACCCGTTTCGACGGCGGTCGCGAACCGCGCTCGTCGGTCGATCAGGCAAGCGAACGGCTGGAAGCCGCCCGGGCCGTCCGCGAAGAGATCCGCAAGGCACTCCTGGATTCGAGAGCACGGTTCAAGGCGGTGATCGGTCTGCCGGCGGAAAAGACGCATGCCGTCGGATTGCCGCATGGCATTCCCGGAACCCGACGCAATGCGGTCGATATCGGGCTTTCCAACAATCCCACGATCAAGGCGGCTTCAGCCGATGTCGACGCGGCCGTGTTCGAAAAGAAGCAGGCGCGCTCGTCCTATCTGCCGACCGTGTCGCTTGAGGGCAACGCCACGTTCGGACGCGATATCAGCGGCACGGTCGGCACCAACAATGAACTCGGCGCTCGGGTCGTGCTGACCTGGAACCTGTTCGACGGTTTCATCAAGACCAACCGGCAGCGGGAACTGACCGAACGCGTCGGCCAGGTCGAACTGGAGCGCGATGTGCAGACCCGGAACGTGGTCGAGGCGATCGAGCGGGCCTGGGCGACCTTCGCTACCGGTGGCGCTCGGGTGGCGGCACTTGGGCGTCAGGAACGGATCGCGCGGACGGTCAGAGCGTCTTATCTGGAAGAATACGAACTGGATAAGCGCAGCGTCCTGGACTTGCTGGATTCCGAAGCTGCCTTGTTCAGTTCCCGGTTTTCGCTGGAAAGCGCGCGAGCGATCCGGATTTTCGGTGCCTACCAATTGCTCGCCAGCATGGGCGTGCTGTTGGACAAACTCGGCGTCGATGCGCCGCAAGAGGCGATCGGCGGCTTTCGCGAACGGGTGCTGGACCGGCGCGGCATCTTCAATGTGATGATCGAACCGCTGCGTCAGCAATAGATCCCTGCGCACACGCGCACATGCAAACCGCCCCCGGCGATGGCTCAAACGGACCCGGCCCGGGTCCCGATCGCATCTCCTGAACCGTGGCTCTTTTCCACCCCGCCATAAGGGTTAATATGGGATTGCGGCGGGTCGGGCTTGGTGATGCAGCCCTTGCAGCGTAAAATGGCGGGCAAATCAGCGCTTTCATGACGATCCGTCGGCGCAGAGTAACCAGGGTTCCGTAATGATTGGCCCAGCAATCGGCGCAGCGGGGACGCGGGTATGAACGACGCGACCCCGCCGAGTAGCGCCGATCCTTTGGAGGACGCGTTCGAACCGGAAATGATGCCGGCGCGGGAGGCCGTGTCCGCTTCGCCGCCGTCCGTCGATGCGCTGCTGGATTGCCTGGACTATCTCGCGCGCCAGCACGGCCGCGCATTTTCTCGCTCCGCTGTCCTGTCCGGTCTGCCGATCCGCGACGAACGTCTGTCGGTTGACCTGTTTCCGCGTGCCGCGCGGCGCGTCGGGCTGACGGCGAAGCTGGTCCACCGGCGGGTCCGCGACGTGCCCGGCATTGTGGTGCCGTTCGTCGTCCTGATGAACGACGGTGAAGCCTGCGTGGTCACCCGCAAGGACAACCGATCCGCAGACGTCGACATCGTCGTGCCAGGGCTCGGCGACGGCGTGCGGTCGCTGCCCCTGTCGGACCTGGAGCGCGACGCATCGGGATATGTGTTCTATGTGACCGGCGACCCGGTCGTCGAAGCCGAGGAGCCGTTGGCGAAAGCAGATCCGGCTCGGCGGCGTCACTGGTTGTGGCCGGCTGTCTTTCGCTTCTGGCCGGCCTGGATCCAGGTTCTGTGTGCAGCGCTGATCATCAACATGCTCGCGCTGGCATCGCCGCTGTTTGTGATGAATGTCTATGACCGGGTCATTCCCAACCTCGCCGTCCCGACCCTGTGGGCGCTGGCGGCAGGGGTCGTGTTGGCGATTGTCTTCGATTTCATCCTGAAACAGGTGCGCAGCCACGTGCTCGACCGCACCAGCCGGCGTGTCGACATGAATGTCGCGAGCGGCATTTTCGAACACGCTTTGGCGATTCCCATGGCCAAACGCCCGGTGACGGTTGGCGGCCTCGCCAACCAGATCCGCGAATTCGAAAGCGTGCGCGAATTCTTCACGTCCGCCAGTATCGTGGCGGCAACCGACTTCCTGTTCATCGGCGTCTTCATTCTGGTTCTGTGGCTGATCGTCGGCCCGCTGGCTCTGGTGCCGCTTCTCGCCGTGCCCGTCGTCCTGGTGGTGACGCTGCTCGCCCAGATCCCGCTTACCCGGTCGGTTCGCAAGACCCAGGCCAAGGCCGCCCGTCGTCATTCGATCCTGGTCGAAGCCCTGTCCGGCGCCGAGACGATCAAGACGATCGGCGGCGAAGGCGTCATGCAGCGACGCTTCGAAGACGCGATCGCGTCGGCTGCCCGCACCGATTCAACGACCAAGTTCTGGGCGACGCTCACCGTAAACGCCACGGCGTTTGTCCAGCAGGCGGTTTCCGTCATCACGATCGTCTGGGGCGTGTTCCTGATCATCGACGGGCAGATTTCCATCGGGGCGCTGATCGCTGCGAACATTCTTTCCTCGCGTGTGCTGGCCCCGCTCGGCAACATCGCCCAGACCATGATCCGCGGCCAGCAGGCCTTTGAAGCGGTGCGCGGATTGTCCCAATTGATGACGATCGAATCCGAACGGGCCGGCGTGATCGCCAGCGGGCGCACCATCGAGCGCGGCGATATCGTCTTCGAGGACGTCGAATTCTCCTATCCCGATGCAACGCTGCCGGCCCTGAAGTCCCTGTCGCTGTCGATCCAGTCAGGCGAGGCGGTCGGTCTCGCCGGGCGCATCGGGTCCGGTAAGACAACGATCGGCAAGCTGTTATGCGGGCTCTACGGTCCCGATGCCGGCAAGATCCTGATCGACGGCATCGACATCCGGCAATACGACCCGGCGGAACTGCGCAAGGCGATCGGCTTCCTGCCGCAGGAACCGGAACTGTTCGCCGGCACGCTGCGCGAAAACATCCTGCTCGGCCGGCCGGACGCGTCTGAGGCGGACCTGGTCGAAGCCGTCGAGATGGCCGGCGTGGCGATTTTTGCAAACACCCATCCGCTCGGTCTCAACCTGCCGATCGGCGAACGCGGCCGCGGATTGTCGGGCGGGCAGCGCCAGGCCGTCTGCCTGGCCCGCCTGTTGTTGCGCAAGCCCCGGATCCTGTTTCTCGACGAGCCGTCGAGCGCCATGGATGGCGGCTTCGAGACCGGACTCGTGGCGCGCCTGCGCCCCTTCCTGGCCGAGGGACGGACGCTGATCGTGTGTGCCCACCGGGGCGCGATGACGGAACTGGTCGACCGGCTTGTCATCATCGACAAGGGACAGATGGTTGGTGACGGACCCAAGGCGACGGTTGTTAAGGCCCTGCGCGACCAGCAGGCCAAGGCGGCGCCGGTAACGCGGAGGATCGTCTGATGGACCGCGACGAGTTCGTGTTCGCCAACGATCTGCGGGCGGCGCTGGAGGATCGGGCGCCGCGCTCGGCCTGGATTCTGACGGCCGCGATCGGTCTTCTGATTGCCGCAGGTCTCGCCTGGGCGCATTTTGCGATTCTCGACGAAGTGACCACCGGGCCCGGCAAGGTCATTCCGGCCCGGCAATTGCAGGTGGTTCAGCCGCTGGAGGCCGGACGCGTTCGCGAAATCCTGGTCAAGGAAGGCCAATTGGTCGAGGCCGGCGAGATCCTGATGCATATCGACGATACGGCGGTTGCGTCCGAACTGGGCGAATTGCATGAGCGTCGGGCTGCCTTCAGGGCGGAGATCCTGCGCCTGCAGGCCGAAGCGACAGGCGCGGAAACCATGCCCTACGCGAACACCGTGCCGGAAATCGACCCGGACGCCTATCGTGTCGAGAGCCAGTTGTTCCGCGCCCGACGCAAGAAGCTTCAGGACGATCTTGCCGTACTGGAGCAGCAATCGATCCAGAAGGAACAGGAGGTCCTCGAATTCGAGGCGCGGCGTGACAAGCTGGAGGAATCGCTTCAGCCGCTGGAACGCGAACTGGAACTGACCCGTGAACTCTATGATCGCAAGGTCGTCCCGGAGGTGGAGTTTTTGCGCCTGCGCCGCCAGGCGATCGACCTGCGCGGCGAACGCGACATTGTGCTGGCGGCTTTGCCGCGCGCCCGGGCGGCCTATGAGGAAGTCCGGCGTATGATGGGAACGGCCGTGGCCAGCCACCAGGCGGATGCCAGGGAAAGGCTGGCCCGGATCAGCGCCGACCTGGCGGTCATCGAGGAACGGATCCTGTCTGCCGAAGACCGGGTCGTGCGGACCGCCCTGCGGTCGCCGACGCGCGGTGTCATCAACGCGCTCAACGTGACAACCGTCGGCGCGGTCGTGAATTCAGGCCAGTCCCTGGTCGAAATCGTGCCGCATGACGACACGCTTCTGATCGAGGCCCGCGTGCGGCCGCAGGATGTCGCCTTCATCCGGCCGGACCAGGATGCCAGCGTCAAACTGACCGCTTACGATTATTCGGTTTACGGAGCGCTGGACGGCAAGGTGGAGCGCATCAGCGCGGATACGACGGTCGACGAGAACGGCGAGGCGTTCTATCGCATCGTGGTGCGCACCGGCGAAAACGCGCTGGAGTTCAACGGCAACGCCTTGCCGATCCTGCCCGGCATGGTCGCGACCGTCGACGTACTGACCGGTCGCAAGTCGGTGCTCGATTACCTGCTGAAACCGATCCGCAAGGCCCGCAACGAGGCTTTGCGGGAACGCTGAGCCAGCCCCACTCTAACCTGGCACCGTTGTCACTTGGTGGTGGCAACAAACACACCGTCCCAGTCGGCGTCCGGCGGATCGGCCTGAAGATCCGCGATCCGGGTGTCATAGAGCATGTAGAAGTCTGCCAGATCGAACCGGTCAGCGCGTGCCTGGCACTCTGAAAGCGCGGCACGAGCGGCATCCCAATCCTGTTGGCGATAGGCGGTCAGCATGGCATCGGTGCGGGCCGCAAGGGTCTGGAACTCGGCATCGGCCGCCATTGTTTCGTCGCCGACAAGCGCAAAGACATGTTCCGGTTCGAGCTTGCCCTTCACCCGGATAAGGTCAAGTTCGACGACGGCCATGCTGTCGCGAACCGCAACCGCCGTTGCCTCGCCGACGATCGTGCGCACGCCATAGGTCTTGGACTGGCCTTCCAGGCGCGAGGCAAGGTTCACGCTGTCGCCGAGCACGGAATAGTCGAACCGGGTATCCGATCCCATGTTCCCGACCACGCACAGGCCGGTATTGACGCCGATGCCGACATCGAGCGGCAGGAAGTCGGTTCCGGCTTCGCGCGCTTCCGCGCGCCGCTCCGCGTTGATGGTCTCGATATTGTCGAGCATGTCGAGCGCGGCCCGGCACGCCGCCTTGCAATGATCCGGGTCGTTCAGAGGGGCGTTCCAGAAGGCCATGATCGCATCGCCCATATATTTGTCGATCGTGCCCTTCTTTTCCATGATCGCGTTTGAAAGCGGGGTCAGGAAACGGTTCATCAGGCTGGTCAGGCCCTGCGGGTCGTCCTTGAAGCTTTCCGAGATGGTCGTAAAGCCGCGCACGTCGCTGAACATGACGGTCATGGTCCGGGACTCGCCGCCAAGCACGAGACTGTCCGGGTTCTGGGCCAATTGTTCGACAAGGTCGGGCGATAGGTATTGCTGGAACGCGCCGCGGATCTGCTGCCGCCGCCGTTCTTCCTGGTAATAATTGTAGAACACCAGCGCCATGAACATCACGAACGACGCGGCGAGCGGATAGATCACGTCGATCAGGAGGCCGTGCGACACGAACCCGTACCATGAACCGCCGGTAACGACGGCCGCGAGCACTGCGCCGATGGCCAACGAGGCAAGCGCGCCGGCGAACGGCAGCAGCACCGCCAGGAACAGACCGAGCCCGACCATCAGGCCGAGTTCGGCTCCGATGGCGACGTGCGGCCGGATCAGGAAGGATTGCGACAAGATGGTTTCGATCAGTTGCGCATGCACTTCGACGCCGGGCATGGCCGGATCGAGGGGCGTGGTCTTGATGTCCAGAAGGCCGGTCGCGGATGTGCCGACGAAGATGAGCTTGTTGGCGAGACGCTTCGGATCGACGCTTCCGTTCAGGACGTCCTTCGCCGGAACATAATCCGGTCGACTGCCGAATTCGGTGAATCGGACCCAGATCCGCCCGTTCCGGTCGGTCGGAATGGCAACACCGCCGACGACAACGCTGTTGATGCCGGCTTCGTCGGTCCGGATCAGCATCGGCCGTCCGCCGGTTGCAACGCGTAACATCTCCAGCCCCAGCGAAGCGCGATGAACGCCATCGGCGAGGACCACCGAAGGGACCCGCCGAATGATCGCGTCCCGTTCCGGCAGGATCGTGATGACGCCATTTCCGGTCGCCGTTCGCTCCAGCACCGGCAGGTTTCGCAACAGACCTTCGAACCGCGGCAGAAATGCCGTTGCGTCGGGTCCTCGCGTCGCGACCGGCAGGGGCTTGGGCGGTTGATCGTGCAGGGCTTGGCTGACCGGTACGGGCATGGCGGCTTCGCCGACGATCACCCGACCCCGGCTGAACGCTGTGCCGAGCATGTCGTCGTTGGCAGGAAGGTCTTCCAGTTCGGAACGCAGCGTCGGTGACAAGTCTGTAAGGGAGTGCGCCAAAATGGCGGGCGAAAGCCGGTCCGGCTCGGCGAACAACACGTCGAACGCCAGAGCCAGGGCACCGGCGCGATGCACCTTTTCGACCAGGTCGGCCACGATGGTGCGTGGCCAGGGCCACTGGCCGATGGCGTCGAGACTGGCTTCGTCGAGATCGACGATGGCGACGCCCACCGGCAGCGCTTGTGCCGTCTCGCGATCCCTTGGGCCGAGCAGCTGGTAGATATCGAACACCTGCATGCGCAGCGATTGCAGCGGCGCAGGATCGGCGATCCTGAGGGCGATGAAGGCGGCAAGGATTGCCAGGGCAAGGACACGGGATGCGCCGAACGCGCTCGCTAATCTGGCAATTCTGTTCACACGACGTCCTCTTGCACGGCATGCAGACGGGACAGACAGCGCCAGACCGAGAGAGGTAAGTCAAGATTGTTCTTGGCCGAGGCCGAACAGGCGGAAAGGTCTGGTCCCGGGTTCGCGTTCGCGACCATCGCGCGGAACGCTCAGCCGACGAATTGAGGTGTGGCGATGTCCTCGACCATCACTTCGACCGTCGCGGTACCGATGCCGCCGGATTCATTCTCGATGGTGTAATCGAAAGTGAAGATCGCGCCCGGTTGCAGATCGTCGTCGGCGGTGACCCGCACGACCCGCCCGCTGTCGAGGTCTTCGATCGTCGCGGTGCTGTCGGAGACATTGAAGACGGACGTCAGATCGAATTCTTCTCCATTCGGATCGGAATCGTTGGCAAGCAGTTCCTCGACGGAGATGTCGAGTGTGCCGCCGGGAGCCACCGAAAAGTCGTCGTCGTTGCGGGCGATGGGATCGGTTCCTCCCGCAGCATCCGTCTGGAAAGAAATCGTGCTTGTGGCAATATTGGACTGCGCGGTGCCATCGCTGATCGTGATTTCAACGACCCGATCGACGAGAATCGGTTCTTCGGAGCCGTTCCTGTATTCAATCTGCGTCAGGGCGGTGCGGTAATCCGCGAGGCTGGCCGTTCCCGAGAGCGTCAGGATACCGGTTGTCGGATCATAATCGCTGGCACTGATTCCGTCCGGCAAAGTGCCTTCGATCTCCAGACCTTCATCGTTGCCGTTTGGCCGGTTGGTAAGCGTCAGGGTGGCGCCATCAATCAGGCTGTCGTCAACGTCGCTGATCGCGGCATCGGCATCGGCAACGGCGATTCCTTGTTCGCCGTTGACCAGAAGTGTCTGATAGTCGCTGCCGGGCGCGTCGCTGCTGTTGTCGGCATCGAGATCGAGAACCGGCGCGTCGTTCTTGCCGTCGATCGTGATCGTCGCGGTCTGTTGTGTCGCCGCGCCTGACGTGTCGACGACGTCGTAGGAGAACCGCACGATCTCCTGCTCCCCTTCGCCAAGGTAATCATAGGCTGATGGGTCGACGGTAAGGCTCGAACCGTCGACGACGACACCGATGGCGTTGCCCTCAACGCCCACGACGTTGGCGACCGCGAGACTGTCCGTGGTGTCCGGATCGCTTGCGCCGGCCAACATGTCCACCGCAAAGACCGCGTCGTTTTCCTCGGCTGTGGCGGCGACCGGCCCGCTGACGACGGGCGCATCGTTGGCGCCGGTAATGGTGATGGTTACGTCCTGGGCGGCGCTGACGCCGCTGGAATCGGTCACCGTCACCGTGAAGACCGCCGTGACCGTATCTCCGGCCCCCAGGAACCCGATCGCTTCATCGGCGATCGCATAATCCCAGGAAATCGTGCCGGTATTGGAATTGCCCGGAAGCGCCGAGATCGAAAAGGCGTCTTCGATTGCCGCAACCTGGCCGCTCG
>JANQQB010000362.1 GCA_028285165.1 Rhodobiaceae bacterium | reverse complement strand
GGCTTTCCAGCCGGCTCGACGACATTGAACGCTCAACCCAACGTGACGGCCGGGACCAACCTGTCGAACTGCCCGCGGCGCGCGTTCTCCGTCCGGCCCGCGACATTAACCCGCAGGCGCTCGATCGCGACATCCGGCAACGACGGGTGGCGCGACGTCTCGATACCGACATGAAGTCGGCCGTGTCGGATATCGCGCGGCGGCAGCGCGAACTGGCCCGGGCTCCGGGCCGTTCGCATTCGGAACGCGAATCGATGCGCAATCCGCGCGTCGACATTCCCGAATCCATCGAACGGCATTTCGGTGAACTGGCGGATCGGATCGAGAGCCTGCGCGAGCGCTCCGAACCGGAAGCGCTCACACAATTGCTTCAGGAAGTCGGCGCGTTGCGCCATGAGATCGCGGCCCAGTCGCGGGACGACAGCCGGCTGGAAGATATCGCCCACATCAAGGAAACCGCCCGCAACATCGAGGCACGCCTGGGTGAACACAGTTTCGGGCCGAGCGTTGAGGATATGCGCGCCGAATTGTCGGCCCTGCGCGAAACCGTGGTGGAAAACAGCGCCGACCGGAGCGTGGCGTCGCTGCGCGACGGCTACGAGGACATTCTGCACCGCCTTGAACACCTGCAATCCTCCGTCGGCGATCCGCGGCTCTACCATTCCATCGCGGATCGGTTGGGCGAGGTCCGCAAGGCCTTGCGCGCGATCCCGCAGGTGGAGCGGGCTTCAGACCTGGAAAATCGTATCGGCGCCCTGAATGCCGGCATCGAATCCCTGCGCGACCGGTTCGACGGCATGCCGTTCGAATCGTTGCAAAGCCAGATCCTGGACCTGCATGACGCGGTTCAATCCATCAGCCCGGCCAAGGCTGTCAGCGAACTCGACTGGAAGATGCGGGCGCTGGCGGACAAGGTCGATGCGCTCGAAGACGGCATTGCACGCTCCGGCGCGGTTTCGGATCGCGTGGCATCGCTCGAAGACCTGATCCGGTCCCAGACCGGATCTGCGGATGTCGGCGAACGCCTCGATCGCCTGCACGACCTGGTTCTGGAACAAAACGGCTTCGACGCAATCCGAGATCTTGAAGAACGGCTCGAAGCGATCGGAGAACGCCTCGATATCGTCGGCTCGTCCGGCGACACGGACACGCTCCTGAAGGCGATCGAAGCCCGGATCGGCGAACTGGCCGACCGGATGGAATCGCTGAGCGGCAGTTTCGACAGTTTCGCCGAAGCCCAGTCCGGGCAATCCCTGGCACCGCAATTGGCGACGATGACGGCGCGGATCGAAACGCTGGCCGACACGATCCTGAAAGGCGGCATTTCCGAACCCGTGCAGCGGGAAATCGGCGATCTCAGACGGGAACTGGCCGATGGCGACCGCGCGGTCGTCGATCTGGCGGAACGCATCGGGCGGATCAGCGAGCGCCTGGAACGGTTTGTCGTTTTCGACGGCGAAGACGGCAGTCTGGAGCGGTTGTCCGACGATCTTGCCCGCCTTCAGCGGCAGATTTCGGACGGCGATACGGTTGTCTTCGAAATCCTCAAACGCGTCGGCAACCTGGAAAACAAAATCGACGAGGTCCAGGAAGGCGCCGCGGACGGCGAAACCTTCGCCAAGGAGATTGCGGACATCCGGGACCATCTGGCTTCCGGCGACGCGCTGCTCAGCCGCATCGCCAACCAGATGGAAACGCTGGTCTCCAATGTCGGCCAGGTCGCCGAAGCACCCGGCCTCCTGTCGGAACTGACCCCGGTTCGCAAGGATTTCGAAGCCCTTCAGTCCGAACTGTCCGACGGCAACCGGGCGGCCCGCGATGTCATCGATCGCCTGAACGCCATCGACCGGAAGCTCGACACACTCGTGGTCCAGCCGGTGGACAATGGCGACATTGCGCGCCTTGCGGACGAAATCGCTGCGCTCCGCGACGTGGTCAAGAGCGTCGACAATGCGGCAATCAACAGCCTGCACGACGACATCCGAACCCTGTCGGAACAACTCGACCGCCCGGCAGCGACCGGATCGCCGCAGCAATTCGAAGAACAGATCGGCCTTCTGGCATCGAAACTGTCGAGCACCGAGGGTCAGTTGAACGATCTGGCCGTGGTGACGGATCGGCTCGATGAGATTGACGAAAAACTCATCAAGGGCCGGATGGAGACCGTCTCCGCGACGCGGGAGATCCTGACGGAGATCGACGCCGTCAAGACCGGTTCCCAAGCGCTTGAAACGGACGCCGTGGATGCGCTCCAGGAAGACCTGAAGCGGCTGCAGGAATTGTCGGCCAAGTCGGATTCTTCCTTCGATACCGTCAAGCAGGCCCTGGCCGGCATTTCGGACCGGCTCGCAGCGCTCGAAGACCTCAGAATGGTTCCGGCCGTCGAACCGGAACCGGCGCCGGCGCCGGTGCCGGCGCCGGTCTTTTCCGAAGAGGACGTACCGGAACCGAAGCGGCCGCCGCAACCGGAACCGCAGCCGGAATCCGAAGGCGATCCGGCCACGCATCTTTCCGAGATGCTGGATGCCGATGAGATCGCCGATCGGCCGAGAGAAGATGATCAGCCGTTGGAGCCCGGCAGCGGCAAACCGCGCGTTATCAAGATCAAACGGGACGAACCCGGCACCGACGAACCGTCCGCCGGCCCGACACCCGACAGCACCGAACCGCAGGCAGCCGCTCCGAATCCGAAGCAGGACCGGGCACAGTTTCTGGCCGATGCGCGCCAGGCCGCCAGGATGGCGGTCGCCGAGGTCGAAGCGGCCAGCGATGCCGAGAAGGCGGCCGGCAAAAAGGGCTGGCTTGCCCGCGCCACGGCCTTGCGCAATCGCGGGAAAAAACAAGCCCAGCCGGACCAGGATACCCGCAAGGAACCGGAGATTGAGCCCGCGGACGCAAAATCCGAACGGCTTTCCGGGCTTGCCGACGATGCGCTGCGCGCCTTCGACCAGCGCGCCGGCGATCAGGTCGCTGCCCAGGCTCCGGGCGGCGTCAGCCTGAGAAAGTATACCAGGGCGGCCTTGATCGCCGGGGTTTCGATTGCCGTGGTCGCCGGCGGTTTCCTCGTCGCGCGCCCCTATCTCCCGGAAAATACGGCCTTCAGCGGCTCAAACGACACGGCACGCGTGGCCATTGCCTCGGCTGACAATGCGGGGCAGACGCCGTCGGGCGACCAGGCGGACGCCGATGCGGATGCCCCAGTGCCGGGCGCCGATAACCCGGATATTGCGATTGCCGTCGCGCCGCCGTCGGGCCTTGAGAGCACATTCGACCAGCACAACGGGACCGGTGTGGATGCGACTATTCCGCTGCCGGCCGACCAGGCCGAACAGGCCGCCGACGATCCGGAACCGGGCGAAGAACCGCGCGAGATTGAAACCGCACGGGCGTTTGACCCGGCCGCGTCGGAGCCCGCCCTTCCGGCTTCCAACGATACGACGACGCAGGACGAAGCCCCGGCGTCCGTACCGGTCGGTCCGCCGGCCCTGCACAACGCGGCGGATGACGGCAATGCATTCGCCCTGTTCGAGATCGCCAGCCGCTATATGGACGGCCGGCATGTCGAGCAGGACCTGACAAAAGCGGTTGAATGGTATGCCAAGGCCGCCGCCAAGGACCTTGCCCCGGCGCAATACCGGCTCGGCAGCATGTACGAGAAGGGCCTGGGTGTGCCGCGTGACTTGCAGGCAGCGCGCAGCTGGTACACACGCGCCGCCGACAAGGGCAATGCCAAGGCTATCCACAATCTCGCCGTGCTGCATGCGGAAGGCGGCCTCGGATCGCGGAACTTCGACCGCGCGGCGCAATGGTTCCTGCGTTCTGCCAGCCACGGGGTCACCGACAGCCAATACAATCTGGGTATCCTCTTCGCCCAGGGCCTCGGGGTCGAACGCAATCTCGTGGAATCCTACAAGTGGTTCTCGCTGGCCGCCCGTGCGGGCGATGCCGACGCCGAGAAAAAACGCCAGGCCGTTTCGGCCGAGCTGACCGACGAGCAGCGCAACCGCGCCAACATCGCGGTCACGGCATGGAAACCGGAGCCGATCGACCCGGCTGCCAATCGTCTGCCTGACATCCCGGCCAGTTGGAAAGGCGGCGGCTCAGACACCGTGTCCACGACCGGTTCCACGCCGATCGTGCCGCAGGCCGGCCAGAGGGTCATTCCGGCAGCGCCCGCAGCGCTCAACCCGCAAGACATGATCTCGCAGGCGCAGACATTGCTGCGTTCGCTCGGTTTCGATCCGGGACCGGCCGACGGCAAGATCGGCCCGAAGACCCGAGAAGCCATCAAAGCCTTCCAACGGGATGCTGGCCTGCCGGTGACCGGGCGGGTCAGCCTGTCGCTGATCAATGCGCTGAAAGGCCCGGCGACCTGACGCCGCAAGGCGCGCGCCGAACCGGCCACGCATGTCCGGACTGAGCGGCGGCGACTCTTGCGGCCCTAAACCAGGACGCCTTTTTTCCTGAAGAGGACGATCGGTCGCTGCGGTGCATTGACAGCGCGGCAAGGCGGGCGCTTAAAACAGAATTGCCACCGCCCTCCTGCGTGTTCCGGCAACACGCATTCGATCAGGATCGTTTATGCAGGTCTATCTGCCCATCGCGGAATTGCCGATCAATGTCTTCGTGATATTCGGGATGGGCGCGGCAGTCGGCTTTCTGTCCGGGATGTTCGGGATCGGCGGCGGTTTTCTCCTGACGCCGCTCCTGATCTTTTCCGGCATCCCGTCAGCCGTGGCCGTCGCCTCGGTCACGGCCCAGATCGTCGCCTCGTCGGCATCCGGCGCGCTGTCGTACTGGCGACGAAAACAGATCGACATAAAGCTCGCCGCGATCCTGATGATATCGGGCAGTATAGGCTCCGTGCTCGGTGTCTGGCTGTTTTCCGTGCTGCAGGATATCGGCCAGCTCGACCTGGTGATTTCGATCGCTTACGTGTCGTTTCTCGGTTCGATCGGGTCGCTGATGCTGGTGGAATCGCTCAGGGCGTTTTTCCGGGCGCGTGACGGACAACCCGCAACCTTCCGCAAGCCCGGTCAGCACAACTGGATCCACAAGCTGCCGCTCAAGGTGCGCTTCCGCCGCTCCAAACTGTATCTGAGCGCCATCCCGATCGTGGCGCTGGGCATGGCGATCGGCTTTCTCGGGTCGGTGCTCGGCATCGGCGGCGGGTTCATCATGGTGCCGGCGCTGATCTATCTCTTGCGGGTTCCGACTACGATCGTGGTCGGGACGTCGCTGGTGCAGATTCTGTTCACGATGGCGGTGGCGGCGCTGCTGCACGCGATCAGCAACCAGTCCGTCGACATCGTGCTCGCTCTGGTGCTGATGGTGGGCGGCGTGATCGGCGCCCAATTCGGAGCGCGCCTCGGCCAACGCCTGCGCGGCGAACAATTGCGGGCCCTGCTGGCGGTGCTCGTGCTGGCGGTCGGCATGCGGTTTGCGGTAGACTTGGTCATCCGGCCCGAAGAATTGTTCTCACTGGCACCGATTGCCGGGTTGTGACGGGGAGACGATGATGCCGGGATGGCGGTTCTTGCTCCCATGGATGCTGGCAGTCTTCCTGCTGCCGGGTGGTGTCTTGCGCGCCGAACAGCTCGTCACGTCGCTGTCCCAGGAATCGGTCAAGATCACATCGAACTTCACGGGCACGGAAATCGTCGTGTTCGGATCGATCGAACGCGATGCGGCGACGGTGGCGCGCGCGGCCGGCTACGATGTCGTGATCGTCGTGAGCGGCGCGCTGCAGCCCGTGGTGGCCAGACGCAAGGAACGCGTCCTCGGTTTGTGGATCAACCGGACGGCGCACGAATTCTTCCAGGTTCCGAGCTTTTATTCGGCGAATTCAAACCGGCCCATCCAGGACATATCCATCCCGAAAGTCCTGGAACGGCACCAGATCGGCGTCGATAACCTGTTGCTCCTGGCCAATGTCACACCAGAAACGGAAGAACAGGTCGTGGAGTTCCGCGACGCGCTTCTGCGGCTGCGCCGGTCCAAGGCCCTGTTTACCGAACGCAGCGGCGCCGTCGAGTTCCTGAGTCCGACCCTGTTTCGCACCACCATCCCGCTGCCGGCCATTGTCCCGGTCGGGGAATATCGGGTGGATATCTTTCTGTTTCGGGGCGGGGCGCTTCTGGCCAACAACTCGCGGGCGCTTGAAGTGCGCAAGACCGGCTTCGAACAATACGTCTTCGAACTGGCGCACGAAAATGCCGCGGTCTACGGGATGACGACGATCGTCCTGGCCCTTGCGACCGGATGGTTTGCCGGCGTTATCTTTCGCAAGGACTAGAGCATTGCGTGATTAGCTTGATCCATTTGACCGGCTTTTCAGGCCTTCTGGCTAGGCGCGGTCGCCGCCGTGGTCTGGTTGACCACAAGGTGATCGCAACGACGTCCAGAAGGCCT
>JANQQB010000361.1 GCA_028285165.1 Rhodobiaceae bacterium | reverse complement strand
TTCGGTGGAGTCGCGTACTTGACATTGTGCGTCGCAATGTACAATTATTGCATTGCGATATGACGGCGTTGTATCGCAGCCCTCCTTGGGCGTTTCCTCCCTAGACTTGGGCCGCCTCGAAAGAGTGCGGCCCCTTTTCTTTTCTGCACCGGCAAATTCCGACGTCCCTGCAACGGCTGGATGCGGGCCCGGGCCGGCTTCATTATGCCATCTCGATCAGTGGTTCCGTTTGGTGGCGCTATTCCGCGGCAATCGGCGGAACGCCAAGGCAATTCTGCGCATAGTCGCACAAGTGCCCGATCAGATTGTCCAGATCGTCGGCGAGCCGCGAAAAGTCGCGGGACCGGCTGTAATCCGCTTCGTTCATGTACAGGCCGCGGTTCACTTCGATCTGCAGCGCATGCAGATGATCCGTTGGACGGCCGTAATGTTCGGTAATGAAACCGCCGGCATAAGGTTTGTTGCGGCCGACCGTATAGCCCAGAGATTTCAGCTTGGCGGCGACGGTCGATGTGATGTCGGACGCGCAGCTTGAACCATATCGGTCGCCGAGGATGAAATCCGGGCGGCCCCGCCCCATCGGGGTGCGGCCAAGTGACGGCATGGAATGACAATCGATCAGGATTGCCATCCCGGCTTGCGAGCGGATTGCGCCAAGCATGTTTCGCAAGGCCGCATGATAAGGCTTGTAAATCGTCTCGATCCGGTCGATCGCGTCTTCGACACTCAGCGATTGCGCATAGATTTCCTCGCTCTCGGACACGATGCGGGCAATCGTTCCAAGCCCGCCCGCGACCCGGATCGACCGGACATTCGCGTAGGTCGGCAACGATCCGTGGAACATGGACGGATCGAGTTCGTAGGGCTCCCGGTTCACGTCGAGAAAGGCACGCGGAAAAAAGGCGTGCATGAACCCCGCGCCGTGATCGATCGCCGGGCGAAACAACTCGTCGACGAATGTGTCCTCGGAGCGCCGTATCTGGACGGTGTCAAGTCGGGAGGCGTCCAGGAACGATTGCGGATAGCATCGTCCGCTGTGCGGCGAGTTGAACAGAATCGGGCGTCCGCCGTCGCGCGGACCGATCTGTTCGAAGGCGGGGGACGTCGAAAAGTCGTCAACGATGAGCATGCGGATCCAGACGGTTTCCAGCGCGTCGCGCACTCGGGTGTGACCGGTATCGGACACGTACGAGGCCCGAACGGAGAGCAGCGGACAAGCAAGTAAACTGACCGGGACCGGTTCGATCCCGCATTATCGGTCGCCTGCCAACGCCATGCACTTCCTCAGACCGATACCTTAACGCGGCCGATTCCCGCCTGCAATCTCTACCACGTCACCATTGCTGTACAGGCGAGTCTTCATCCTATATTTACCCTTTTTATAGACCGTAAGGATCGATCGCGACACCGCGCATTCCACCGCATCATCGCCCGAGGCTCCGATGTCCAGAATACTGCTCGCAGAAGACGACAACGACATGCGGAGTTTTCTCGCCAAGGCACTGAAAAACGCCGGGTTCGATGTCGTTTCCTTCGACAATGGTCTGAGTGCCTACGAACGCCTGCGCGAGGAACCGTTCACGCTGCTCCTGACCGACATCGTGATGCCGGAAATGGATGGAATCGAACTGGCCCGTCGGGCGACGAAACTCGATCCCGACCTGAAGGTTATGTTCATCACGGGATTTGCCGCCGTCGCCCTCAATCCCGATGCCAACGCGCCGGCCGACGCCAAGGTGCTCTCCAAACCGTTTCACCTGCGCGAACTCGTCGACGAGGTCGGCAAGCTGCTCGCCGCCTGATCGCGCGCCTCTGCCGACCGCCAAACCCTCGCCCTGCGCTTCCGGCTTTGCCTCAGCGAACAATCGCTGTATGAGATGGCGCACGTGTCACATCCGCGCCCCAGGCCGCATCAAAGTGCCGTTCGGCATACCGTGCCGGCTCGGGTATGCGCCCGCCGCCTTCCGGCTCGCGGCCAGCGGATCCGGAGAGAGCCATGACTTCCGATTCCTTTTCAGACCAGACCGAGTCGTCCTCAAGCGTCGGCGTCACGCCGAACGGAGCTGACACCAATTCCCCTGCGGACGCGACGCCGGCTGAAGGGGAACGGCAGACCCCGATCTTTTACAAGCAACCGGAACCGCTTGATGTCCGGCGGCACGGCACGCTGGGCCTGAAAAACAGCGACCAATACGCCTTTGCCGGCGGTGCCAACGCGATTCCGATCCATGTCGGCGAATTTGCGCTGATCGCCCGGGACTATCCAATCGTCTTTGTCGGCGGCGACAGCCCGATGCCGGTTGCTATCGTCGGCATTCGGCAGAACGAAAACCTTTTTGTGGAAGGCAATGGCGGCTGGGCCCCGGGTCGCTACATTCCGGCCTATGTCCGGCGTTATCCGTTTCTGTTTCTGCGACATGAGGAACAGAACCAGCTGATCCTGTGCCTGGACCGGGCGAGCGAACGGGTTGCCGAAGGCGCCGAAAACCCGCTTTTCGACGGGGATTCACCGAGCGACTTCACGAAGAACGCACTCGAATTCGCGACCGGCGTGCAAAAACAGTTTTCGGCTACGGAACGGTTTGCGGCCCTTCTCAAGGAGCACGATCTGCTGACCACCCAGCAGCGCAGTTTTACGCTCTATACCGGGGAACGACGGGCGCTGACCGATTTCCAGGCGGTCGACGAAGCCAAGTTCAACGCACTCAACGACGAGGCCTTCGCCCAAATGCGCCGAACCGGCGCTATCGGCGCGGTTTACTGCCACCTGGTATCTTTGAATTCCTGGGTCAGCCTGGTGCACCGCGCCAACCATCTGCTGAACGAAGAGGAACGCAGCCGGGCGGCCGGCTGAGCGATCAGGCATGGTCCGCCTGAGCCGCGGCCACAGCCGTTCCCGCGCGCGCAAAACCGGTTGACGAGATGCGGCCAAATGTGGTCTACCCCCGCAACCGGCCGCCTCGCGGCCCGAATGGGCGTGTAGCTCAGCGGGAGAGCACTACGTTGACATCGTAGGGGTCACTGGTTCAATCCCAGTCACGCCCACCATTCGTTTCCTTGTCTCACGGCCGAAGGCCTCCGACGGGGCGGGCTGACCGCCCGGCGCCCGTTTGGGCTTGCGAGCCCTCTCGGGCTCGACGGTCGTCTCTATTATTCCAGGGCTGAACGCATGCGATCGGGGGCTGATCGTTTGGCACACGGATGGGCTTGAGGGACGGGTAGCAGCGGTTCGACGGCTGCTAGAGCATTGTGTGATTAGATTGATCCATTTGACCGGCTTTTCAGGCCTTCTGGCTAGGCGCGGTCGCCGCCGTGGTCTGGTTGACCACAAGGTGATCGCAACGACGTCCAGAAGGCCT
>JANQQB010000348.1 GCA_028285165.1 Rhodobiaceae bacterium | reverse complement strand
AGGCCTTGGCAGAGGTCTCGATCGGCGCCTCCGCGACGCAGCCGCGCACGAAGGCGGTTGCCTCCTCGGCGAGCTCGGCCAGGACCGAACGAATGGCGGACCCGTCGAAATCGGACAAGGTCGTATAGGCGCTGCGGCTTGCCTCGAAACTGAACGGTGCCCGCAGGAACCCGATCGCCGACCCGACGCCGGCGCCCGGCGGCACGAGCAGTCGGTCGATGCCGAGCTTTTCGCACAGCCGCCCGGCATGCAGCGGCGCGGCCCCGCCGAACGCGATCATCGCATAACCGGCCAGATCCTCGCCGTTTTCGACCGCATGCACACGCGCCGCATTGGCCATGTTTTCATCGACCACTTCCGACACGCCGAAGGCGGCGCCGGTTTCATCGAGCCCCAGCGTCGCCCCGACATGGGTATCGAGCGCGATCCGCGCGGCCTCCGGCAACAGCGCAATCGATCCGCCTGCGAACGCGTTCGGATCGAGGCGCCCGAGCACCAGATCGGCATTGGTCACCGCCGGCTTCGTACCGCCCCGCCCATAGCAGGCCGGCCCCGGTTCGGAGCCGGCGCTTTCCGGTCCGACCCGGATCTGGCGCAGCGCATCGACATGCGCCAGCGAGCCGCCGCCGGCGCCGATCTCGACCATGTCGATGACCGGGATCGAGATCGGCATGCCGGATCCCTTCTTGAACCGGTAGGTGCGCGCCACTTCGAAAACCCGCGCGGTTTTCGGCGTCTGGTCGCGGATCAGGCAGATCTTCGCCGTCGTGCCGCCCATGTCGAAGGAGAGCGCCTTTTCCAGTCCGTATCGTTCGGCGATATGGGCGGCAAAGATCGCGCCGCCGGCCGGCCCGGATTCCACCAGCCGGACCGGAAACTCCGCCGCGTTTTCCAGTGAAATGATGCCGCCGCCCGAATGCATGAGAAACACCGGACAGGTAGCGCCGATCTCGGCAAGCCGTCCCTTGAGCCGCGACAGGTAGGATTTCATCAGCGGCTTCACATAAGCGTTGGCGCAGGCGGTGTTGAAGCGTTCGTATTCCCGCATTTGCGGCGACACATCGGATGACAGCGAGATCATCACGTCCGGCAGTTCACGTTCCAACACCTCCCGCACAAGCCGTTCGTGCGCCGGATTGGCATAAGCGTGGATCAGACCGACTGCGAGGCTTTCGTATCCGCCCGCCCGCAACGTCTCGCAAAGCGCCTCCACCGCCTCGACCGACAGGGGCCGCAGCACCTGGCCCTTTGCGTCGAGGCGTTCGTCGAGCACATAGCGGTCGGAGCGTTCGATCAGCGGCTCGGGAAGCGTCAGGTTGAGATCGTATTGTTCGAACCGGCTTTCGGTGCGCATCTCGATGACATCGCGAAAGCCTTTTGTCGTGATCAGCGCGGTGCGCGCGCCGCGGCGTTCGATCAGCGCGTTGGTCGCCAAGGTCGTGCCGTGCACGATGATGTCGATCGCTGCGGGGGAAATGCCGGCGGCGGCGCAGACCTGGCCGATCCCGTCGAGGATCGCGTTTTCAGGCGCGGCATAGGTGGTGAGCACCTTGGTCGACCGGCTTTGTTTGCCCGTTTCGAGCACCACATCGGTGAACGTGCCGCCGATATCGACCCCGAGGCGCACCGCGTCCGGCATCAGGCAAGCCCTTTGCGCACGTTGGCGCAGAGCGCATCGGCGCCGCGTGCCAGAAGCCCGAGATCGCTGCCGCAGGCGACGAAGGAAAAGCCGGCGTTCAGGAGCGATGTCGCCTTGTCGACCGAATTGACGAGGGTGCCGACCGGCTTGCCGAGCGCACGAACCTTGTCGGCGGCGGCCGTGATCACCGTCCAGACCTCGTCGTCCATCGGCTTAGCGAGCTTGCCGAGATCGGCGGCGATGTCCGCGGGCCCGAAAAACACGCCATCCACCCCGTCGACGGCAGCGATTGCCTCGACCTGATCAAGCGCATGCCGGGTTTCCACCTGAACGAGGATACAGGTTTCGTCTTCGACACGGTCGAAGTAATCGGTGACGTGCCCGAACCGGTTGCCGCGATGCGTCATGCCGACGCCGCGCATGCCGTTCGGCGGATAGCGACAGGCCGCCACCGCTGCCGCCGCCTCGTCCGGCGACTGCACCATGGGAAACAGGAGCCCCGGACTGCCGATATCGAGGAGCCGCTTGACGAGGACCGGATCGTTCCAGGCCGGGCGCGCGACCGGTATCGTGTCACTGGCGGCAAAGGCCTGCAATTGCGACAGCACCACAGGCACTTCGTTCGGCGAATGCTCCATATCGAGCAGCGCCCAGTCGAACCCGGAATAGGCCACGACCTCGGCCGCGAAATTGCTGCAAAGACTGATCCAGAGCCCGACTTGCGGGCGACCGGACAGAATGGCGTGTTTGAACGTGTTGGATTTCAGCTGCGACAAGGAGGGTCTCCTTGGAAAGAAGGGGCATCAAGGTGTCGCGAAGACGGATGAAAGGCAAACCATAAAATCTGAACGGCCGGAAAGGAAAAATTGAAGATGACGTCGGCTTTCGCAGGTCGGCCGGACCCGGCGATCCGAGGCGATGGTCGAGGCGCATGTGTTGATAATCCCCGGCCTTGATCGAAGCGACTCGCCGGAAGCGCACTTTGCCGCCATAAGGAGGGCGCCGCCAAATTAGAGGGAGGGGTAATGACGGATCGACTGACCATACGGCAACCGGACGACTGGCATTTGCATCTGCGCGACGGCGCCATGCTGACCGGCGTCGCCCCGCATACCGCCCGGCATTTCCGGCGCGCCATCATCATGCCGAACCTGGTCCCGCCGGTCGTGCGCGGCGACGACGCACGCTCCTACCGGCAACGCATCATGGCCGCCCTGCCGGCCGACACGACCTTCGAGCCGCTGATGACGCTCTATCTGACCGAGAACACCGATCCGGACGATGTGGCGGCGGCAGCCGAGTCCGGCCTCGTCAGCGCGGTCAAACTCTATCCGGCGGGCGCCACGACGAATTCCGATTCAGGCGTGCGGAATTTCGACAAGGTGCGCCCGGTGCTTGAGACCATGGCGCGCATCGGCCTGCCGCTCTGCGTGCACGGCGAGGTCACCGATTCCGACATCGACATTTTCGACCGGGAAGCCGTGTTCATCGAGCGGGTGCTCGACCCGGTCCTGCGCTCTGTCCCCGGCCTGCGCGTGGTGATGGAACACGTCACGACCAAGGACGGCATCGACTATGTCCGCTCCCAGAACAAGGACATGGCGGCGACGATCACGACCCATCACCTGATCATCAACCGCAACCACATCCTCGCCGGCGGCATCCGTCCGCATTATTATTGCCTGCCGGTCGCCAAGCGCGAAAACCACCGGCTGGCGCTCCGCGAAGCCGCGACATCGGGCGATTCCCGGTTCTTCTTGGGCACCGACAGTGCCCCGCATTCCGATCCAACGAAGGAAACCGCGTGCGGCTGCGCCGGCATCTTCACCGCGCCCAACACCATGAGCTGCCTCGCCCACGTCTTTGAGGAAGAAGGCGCGCTCGACCGGCTGGAGGCCTTCACCTCGCTGAACGGGCCGGCGTTTTATCGGGTGGAGCCGAACGCGACGACGCTGACGCTGGTCAGGGGATCCGAACCAGTGATCTATCCGGACAAGATCGAAACCGGCGACGGCACGGTCACGGTGTTCGATTGCGGATTCAATCTCTACTGGCGCGTCGAGGACTAGTTCCTCGTCGCAGAGATTTTGATGGTTTGACCGGCGACAATCGTGTCGCGCCCTGAATCCCACCACATCGATCAACAAGCGTGCGAGACGCGCCTTAGCGGCTGTGCTGAGAATCCTCGAGGAGTTCGGCTAGGCGCTGGAATGACTCCTCGCCGCCTGCTTTTGCCCCCCTCGCCTTCGCACGGTCCAGCGCCTCCACTGTTTCGAATTGCATTTGCAATGTGACGAGGGTTCTTGCTCCGTCCTCGGCGAAAGTCGCGATCATTCGGCAAGTGAGGTGTTTGTCTTCAACATGTCCGCCTGTGTTGAAGAACACGAGGCGGCGCGGTGGGTCCAGCTCTTCGAAAACCGCAACATTGGGATATTGCGTGCCGTCGGGACCATGCAGGACATATCTCCACGTCCCGCCTACCCGCACATCCATCTCTTGGATGGTCAGCCGAAATCCGTGGGGGCCCCACCATTGAACCAACCGGGCGGGATCCGTCCAGGCCCGGTAAACGGCGTCGGCCGGCGCGTTGAACGCGCGTGAAAAAACCAGCTCTGGCGCCCCGCTGCCGCGGCCTGGCAACCTATTCTTCCCCACCGTCTTTGCCCTCCTCGTCCAGGAGCGCATCCAGTCTTTCAAAGCTCTCGTCCCAGAACCGTTGATAGGGACGAAGCAGATCGTGGATGTCCTTGAGCGGTTCCGCACGAAGGCGGCACGGACGTCGCTGCGCATCACGCGATCGTTCAATCAGACCCGCGCGCTCCAGCACTTTCAGGTGCTTGGTAACTGCCGGACCCGTCATATCGAAGGGTTCGGCAAGTTCACTCACCGTGCGCTCGCCGGAGACGAGTTTGGATAAAATGGCGCGCCTTGCCGGATGCGCGAGCGCCGACAGAGCGAGGCTGAGTTGATCCGTTGACAAATTATTTAACCTTGTGGTTACTTTACCAATTAGTAACATAAATTTCGACAAGCGGAAAGCCCACAAACGATCCGCCACAAAATACCGCAAGGAGGTGAAAATGAGAGAATTGGCAATTCTGACTTTCCAAACGCTCGACGGTGTCGTCCAGGCGCCGGCGATGCCGGATGAGGATCGTTCGGGTGGCTTTTCTGAAGGTGGATGGGCAGCCCCGTTTTGGGCCGATGTAATGGCTCAGGTCGGGCGCGAAGCCATGTCAGAGCCCTATGACATATTGTTCGGCCGCAAGACTTACGACGCATTCGCGGCCCACTGGCCCAATGTGAAAAATGATCCGGCAGCCGACATGATGAATGCCGCCCGCAAATACGTCGTGTCGCGTGGCTCGCCAGATCTGGCCTGGAACAACTCGGTTTTGGTGTCCGGTGATCTGCAAGCCGAGATCACGGCATTGAAAGAGCAGGATGGGCCATTGCTGCAGGTTCACGGGAGCGCCAACCTCATACAAACGCTCCTCCAGTATGATCTGATAGATGAATACCGTCTTTGGACGTTCCCGGTGATCGTAGGGTCGGGGAAGCGCCTCATCGAGGAAAGAGCGAAACCGAAAACGCTTGCTCTCAAGAAGGCGGAAACGTCGTCAAACGGCGTTGCAATGGCGATCTACAGGCGACCGTGAAGGATCCGGGAGATTGCGGAATGAGCGATCGAGACGGACACGATCAGGATACATAATCGTACTTATCGCCGAAGACTGGGGCGGTCCGCTCGCGATGCATCACGCATTGCATGAGCCTAGTACCCCGTCATTGAACCCGCCCGGTCATCCACCGATAAGCGCGCGCCCCGTCTCGCGCCCAAACGCCCGATCTGATAGCTGAGGGCCGACCTCACCCGCCAAGGACCGACCATGTTTCAGAATTCGTTCCCGGACCGCGCCTTCATCGCCGAGACGGTGGCAAAGATGCTGCTTGAAATCGATGCCGTGCATTTCCGCTCCGACGAGCCCTATACGTTCACCTCCGGCCTCGCGAGCCCGGTCTACATCGACTGCCGCAAGCTGATTTCGTATCCGCGCATCCGCGGCGCGCTGATGGATTTCGGCGCGTCGGTCGTGATGCGCGATGCCGGCTTTGAACAATTCGATGCGGTCGCCGGCGGCGAAACCGCCGGCATTCCGTTCGCCGCCTGGCTGTCGGAGCGCCTCGCCCTGCCGATGCTTTATGTGCGCAAGAAACCGAAGGGTTTTGGCCGTGACGCCCAGATCGAGGGCGCGCTTGCTGACGGCGCCCGCATACTTCTGGTGGAAGACCTAACGACGGATGGCGGCAGCAAGATCAAGTTCGCCGAGGCGCTCCGGACCGCCGGCGCCACAGTCACAGATACGTTCGCGGTGTTTTACTACGGCATCTTTCCCGACACGCCGGACCGTCTGAAGGCGGCCGGCATGCGGCTCCATTATCTCGCCACCTGGCGCGATGTGCTGGAGGTCTGCAAGAAGACCAATCGCTTCGATGCCCATACGCTCGACGAAGTCGAGAGCTTTCTGAACGATCCCCTGCCCTGGTCGGCCAGGAACGGCGGCATTTCAGAACTCACCCGCTGATGCGGCGGCAAAGGCAGGTCGCCGACCCGCCTTTGCCGACCCGGCGTCAGCTTTTGTCCATCAGGCGGGCCGCGCCGGACACCCGGATCGAGGCACCCTTCTCGGCGGGGATTTGTGCATTCAGCCGCGACAGCATGCCCATGTCCTCGCCTTGCACGATATCGATCGCGCCGCCATGCGGCCAGTCGAGATCGCGCAGGTAGCCGGCAAGCGCCGCCGCCGCCGCACCGGTCGCCGGATCCTCGAACACACCGCCGGAGGCGAAGGCGTTGCGGGCGTGGAACAGGGTGGGCGTCTCGGCATAGACAAGGCTGACGGTCACGAGCCCGTGCCGGTTCATGAAATCCTGCCCGGCCTTGAAGTCGTAATCCATCGCCGCCAGAAGCGCACGGTTCGTCAGCGCCAGGACCAGATGCGTCGCGCCGGCCTCGGCGACCGCAACCGGAATGCGCGCGTCGAGATCGGCATCCGCCAGCCCGAACAGCGCCTTCGCCTCGGCCAGAAGCGCTTCCTCGGCCGGACGGCTCTGTGTCGGCGGCGATTGCAGGGCGGCGGAAAAGCCCGCGCCGTTGCGCCGGCCCTCGACCGAGATCTCGGCGGCGTTCAGGTGCAGCGGATAGACCCCGTCGCCATTGTCCATGGCGAGCGCCGCGCCCAGCGCGATGGTGGCATGGCCGCAGAACGGCACTTCGGATTCCGGCGAGAAATACCGGACTCGCCAGCCCTCGCCTTGCGGCGCGGCAAAGGCGGTTTCGGAAAACCCGACTTCGGCGGCGACCGATTGCATGACCGACGGTTCGGGCAGCGCGTCCCCGATCACCACGCCGGCGGGATTGCCCCCCTGCTCCTGGTCGGAAAAGGCGGCAATGCGACGAATATCCATGACAAAGTCCTTTCACGAATTAGCCGCGCGAATGGCGCGGCGTGCTCAGGTGTTGACCGGAAAGATAGGGATTGCGATCCGCGGTTTACATGGATCATTCCCGATGGTTTTGTCTGTTTACCTTCGAAAGAAAGGCAAAAGCGAACCATGACCTTACAAGTCCTGAAACACGGCCTGGACGGGACCGATGCGGAGATCATTCGGGCGCTGACGGACAATGCCCGCATGTCCATGCGCGATCTGGCGGAAAGGGTCGGCATGTCCGCCCCGAGCGTGACCGAACGGGTGCGCCGGCTGGAAGAAGCCGGCATCATCCGCGGCTATACGCTCGACATCGATATGCGCGCACTCGGCTATCCGTTGCAGGCAATCGTGCGCATCCGTCCCCTGCCCGGCCAGATGCATGTTGTGGAGCGCATGATCGAGGCGATCCCGGAATTCGTCGAATGCGACAAGGTGACCGGCGAGGATTGTTTTGTCGCCCGATTATGCCTGCAAAAGATCGAGGACCTCGACGACATCCTGTCCGGCATCCTGGAACGCGCGATGACAAATTCCGCGATCATCAAGGCGACCGCCATCGACCGCCGCATGCCGCCGCTCTGACCTCGGCGCGGAACCGCCGTCAGCCGTTTTGACCGGAATCAAGGCGAGCGCACGGGATGCAGTGTGCAAAGGAGCCGGTGCGAACAGGATTGGGGACATCCATGCAGACGGCAACGGGACACGACCTCGTCGACTTTCAGGTGCATCTGAGCGACGCGCCCAGTCACAACATCGACCATCCGGTCAAGATCGACGTCGATAACGTTGATTTCTGGTACGGCCGCAAGCAGGCCCTGAAAGATGTCTCGCTGCAGATCTTCGAGCGTGAGGTGACGGCCTTTATCGGTCCGTCCGGTTGCGGCAAGACGACCCTGTTGCGCTGTCTCAACCGCAGCAACGATCCCGACATCGTGCCGGGCACCCGGCTGACCGGAACCATCAGCCTTGACGGCGAGGACATTTACGCCCCCGACGCCGATCCGACGGCGCTCCGCCGCCGCTTCGGCTGGGTCGCCCAGAAACCCAACCCCTTCCCCTGGTCGGTCTATGCCAATGTCGCCTACGGGCCGCGCATCCACGGCATGGTCTATGGCCGCGAACAGACCGACGAAATCGTCGAAACCTGCCTGCACCGTGTCGGTCTATGGGACGAGGTGAAAGACCGGCTGAAGACGCCGGGCACCGATCTGTCGGGCGGTCAGCAGCAACGGCTCTGCGTTGCCCGCGCGATTGCCGCCGACCCGGAAGTGATCCTGATGGACGAGCCGGCCTCCGCGCTCGATCCGCTCGCCACGGCACGGCTGGAACAATTGATCGACGAATTGCGCACGCACTACACGATCATCATCATCACCCACAACATGCAGCAGGCTGCACGCGTCTCGCAGCGCGTCGCGGTCTTCCATCTCGGCAGTCTTGTGGAAGAAGGCGATGCGGAGCACATCTTCGTCAACCCGCAGCACGAGCTCACCCAGGCCTATGTGACCGGCCGTTTCGGCTGAACCCCGCGCTCCTGTCCCGCATAGCTGTCCTCAACCGTCGGGTCGCATAGCCGGCTTCGAAAATCCGCCTATCTGTAACAAAGTGTCATATAGCCCTGTTATGCGACCGGCTCCGCCGCCCGCATGGCGGCTCCCGCTTGAACGAGGAACCAGCGATGAAACAACTGCTTCTTGCCGCGGCGCTCGGCGTCGCGATGGCCGGCTCGGCGTTTGCCGCCGATGTCTCGGGCAAACTCGTGATCTACACGTCCCAGCCCAACAAGGACGCCCAGCAGACGGTCGACGCCTTCAAGGCGAAACACCCGAATGTCGAGGTCGAATGGGTGCGCGACGGCACCACCAAGGTGATGGCGAAGCTGCGCGCCGAATTCGAGGCCGGCGCCCCGAAACCGGACATTTTGCTGATCGCCGACACCGTCACCATGGAAGGCCTGAAAAAGGAAGGCCGTCTTATGCCGCATCCGGACGCCGACGTGTCGGCCTACGACCCGGCGATCATGGACGCCGACAAACATTATTTTTCGACGAAACTGATCACCACCGGCATCGTCTACAACACGTCGGCGCCTTTCAAACCAACGTCTTACAAGGATCTCCTGAAGCCGGAAGCCAATGGCAAGATCGCCATGCCCTCGCCGCTGACATCGGGCGCGGCGACCATCCACATGGCCGCCCTGACCGCCAATCCGGATCTCGGTTGGGAGCTCTATGAGGGTCTCGCCGAACAGGGCGCCAATCCGAAGGGCGGCAATGGCGGCACCTACAAGGCTGTTGCCGGCGGCGAAAAACTCTTCGGCTTCGTCGTCGACTTCCTGCCGATCCGCAACAAGCTGGACGGTGCGCCGGTCGAGTTTGTGTTCCCGAGCGAGGGTGTGTCGGCTGTGACCGAACCGGTCGCAATCCTGTCGACGGCGCAGAACCCGGATGCGGCCAAGGCCTTCGTCGACTTCCTGTTGTCGCCGGAAGGCCAGCAATTGGCGGCAAGCCAGGGCTACCTCGCCGCCCATCCGGCGATTGATCCGCCGGAAGGTTTTCCGGCCCGCGACCAGATCAAGCTGATGCCGTTCTCGCCGGCTGACGCGCTGGCCAACGACACGGCCAACAAGATGCGCTTCACCGAGATCTTCGGCGGCTGATGTCGGTATCCGGACAGACGGCGGGCCTGGCCGCCGGTCGTCTGTCCCCCACGCGCCTGCGTTTCGACGGCGAGGGTCCCGCCCTCGCCGTTCTTGTTGTTATCGTCTGCCTGTTCTGCGGCCTGCCGCTGGTGCTTCTGTTCCAGATTGGGCTGACGACGGAGGGCGCCTATTCCCTCGGCCCCTTGCAGGAAGCGCTCGCCTCCCGGTCGGTGCGCCGCGCCCTGTGGCATTCGCTCGAAAGCTCCGCGCTTGCCGCGGCCTGCGCCACGATCTTCGGCACGCTCATCGCGCTGGTCGTCGGCCTGACGAATGTGCGCGCCAAGGGCGTGCTGATCTTCCTGATCCTCTTGCCGATGATGATCCCGCCGCATGTGACGGCAATCGCCTGGATCCAGGCGCTGGGGCCGGCAAGCCCGGTCCTGCAGGCATTGGGCATTGCGCCCGAACCGGGCTCGACCCATCCGATCTATTCGCTCGGCGGCATAGTCGCATTGCTCGCGCTGCAGAGCGCGCCGCTGGCCTTTCTGGTCGTGCGAGCGAGCCTGCGCACCTTTCCGCGTGAGCTGAGCGAGGCGGCACGGATTTCCGGCGCCGGCCCGGTCCGCATGCTGCACCGGGTCATCCTCCCCCTGCTCGCCCCGTCCCTGCTTGCCGGCTTCGCGCTCGCCTTTGTCGCCTCGCTCGGCAATTTCGGCATCAACGCGCTGCTTGGCATTCCCGCCCGCTATACGACCTTGCCGGTCCTGATCTGGCGGCGCCTGGCAAGTTTTGGCCCCGACGTTTTGCCGAACGTCGCGGTCATTTCCGTCATCCTGGCGCTCGTGACCTTCATCGCGATCGCGATCCAGTTCGCCTTGCAAAGACAGATGCGCGTCGCCCTGATCGGCCTGCCCCAGGCCCCGCTCGCCGTCGATCTCGGCCGCGCCCGACCGTGGGTCGAAGCCGCGTTGTGGCTGATGATCGCCGCCATCCTCGTCCTGCCGATGACCTCTCTGGTCGCCACCGCGCTGGTCAAGACCTACGGCATCCCGCTGACCCTCGGTACGATGACCTTCGATAATTTCGCCGAAGTGCTCGGCCGCCAGTCCGTCACGATAAGAGCGTTCCTGAATTCCGGCTTCACCGCCGGCAGCGCCGCGATCCTGATCGCTGTCCTGTCGATCGGCCTCGGCTATTACCTCGTCGCCAGACGCCGCGTCTTCAACCGCTCCGCCGGCTTCGCCGCAACCCAGGCCGAAATCGCCTTTGCCATCCCCGGCCTCGTCATCTCAATCGCCTTCATCCTGGCTTTCGTCCGCCCCCTGCCCCTGGTCGGCGTCACGCTTTACGGCACGATCTGGATCATCCTGATCGCCTACGTCTCGGCTTTCCTCGCGATCGGCCTGAAACCCGTCGCCGCCGCCTACAGCCAGCTCGACACCAGCCTAGACGACGCCGCCCGCGTCGCCGGAGCCAGCTTCCCCCGCCGCATAAAACGAATCTTCGCCCCGCTCGTCGCCCCGGCGGCGGCGTCGGGCGCGATCCTGGTGTTCCTGACGGCCTACAACGAGGTGACCGTCTCGGCGCTCTTGTGGTCGACCGGGTCGGAGACCATCGGCACGACGATCTTCAACTACGAGGATGGTGGTTACACGACGCTGGCCGCCTCGATGTCGGCTGTCACCGTTGTGGCAACCATCGTCATCATGATGGCGATGAACGCGCTGGGACGGTCACTGCCGGCGGGGGCAATTCCCTGGCGGGATTGAGGGAGCCGGCGGACAATTTACACGGGCCCTCCCAACAGTCATCGCAGACCCTTTCTTACGTCGTCTGCAGACCATATTGTGACAAACGCTCACCAGTCCGAATTGATGAACAGATCGATGCGCGATGTGCCGCCTTCTCGGATCAAACATATTGCCGACAGTTCAGGCCGCGGATGGTCGCGCATTTTTGCCGAAGTGCGGGAAGATTCCGCTGGGTACGTCCGGCCGCATCATGCGCACGGTATCGAAATCCACCTGCATACCGGTCCTCCGGTCGTGGTGAGTTGGCAACAGGACGGACACACTGGACGCAGCCACACACCACCGGGGCGGACAGTGGTCTTGCGCGATCGCCCTTATTCACATCGATATTGGTCGGATACCGCGCGCTACGTCAGAATAGTGCTGGACAAGACTGCCGTCGTAACCGACGCGGCATTATCGGCTAGCGTGGCAATAGGCTATTGGCCGGCGCCAGGCGATCCGTTTTCGGGCCTTGGAAAGCTACTCCAAGACGAACTGATCAAACCCGTCTTCCACGGCGATTTGCTGGCGGAGGTAATCACGGGAACGATCCTGCGGCACACGGGTACTGAAAAAGCTGAACCGGATCATGGACTGTCGACGTCCCGGATTGAGGCCGTCATTGAATATCTGACGACCTGCATGGACCGCCCGATACTCGTTGCCGAACTTGCTGCCCATGTTGGCATGAGCCAGTCCCAGTTCAGCCGAGCCTTGAGACACTCCACCGGGCATTCTCCGTACCACCTGAGCCGCAATCTCCGGATCGAACGAGCAAAACTGCTGCTTGGCACGTCTTCGAACCCGGGCGCCTCGATTGCCGCAGCAACGGGATTTTTCGACGAGGCGCACTTTTCGAAAGCCTTCAAGCGTGTGGTCGGCGTAACTCCCCGGCAATGGCGAGCCCGATCGATGAAATAAGAGTCCGCGCCTCGCCACAAAAGCAGAAATGTACAAGCCCGATCAAAGCGTCGGTCTAGATCCGTGTGGGTACAACGCGGAGAGACCAGCATGATTGAGCTACGTGTGAATGGGCAGACCGTATCCGTCGATGTCGAACCGGATACGCCCCTCCTCTGGGCCATTCGAGAAGAGGTCGGCCTGACGGGAACGAAGTTTGGGTGCGGCATAGCACAATGCGGCGCATGCACGGTTCACGTCGACGGAGTGGCCGTTCGATCCTGTTCTTATCCCGCAACGGCGGCGGAAGGGTCCGATATCGTCACGATTGAGGGCCTGGGAAGTCCGCAAGCCATGCATCCGGTCCAACAGGCCTGGCTCGAAATCGACGTTCCGCAATGTGGGTATTGCCAGTCAGGACAAATTATGGCCGCTGCCGCCCTGCTCGCCGAGACAGGCAATCCGACCGACGACGAGATCAATACCGCAATGACAAACATCTGCCGGTGCGGAACCTATCCGCGAATTAAAGCGGCGATCCGTCGGGCCGCCGACCTGACGTAAAGGAGCCAGCAATGAAATTCGGACTCACACCAAATCGTCGAGGTTTTTTAATTCAAGCTCTTGGCGCGACCGCGGGATTGACGTTGTCGCTGACCCCGTCCGGTCTCTTGGCGCAGGAGGAAGCTCAACCGTTCCGGCCGGACGCGCTTAGCTTTCTCACGATAAATCCAGACGGAACAGCGACCTTTCGGTGCGCGTATTGTGAGATGGGACAGGGTGTCTACACGACCCTGACGAGCATGATTGCCGAGGAACTGGATCTCGAAATCGAAGCGTTCGACGTTGTGCAGGCCGATATCGGCGATCAATACAAGTTGGCGTTCGACGGAAACTGGCGAATGACGGCGGGATCCTCGGCCATCAGGTGGACTGGGCAGTTCCACCGTCAGTTCGGCGCAACCGCAAGGGCTATGGTGATCGAGGCTGCGTCTCGGCGTTTGGGAGTTCCAGCCGCTGCGCTCTCGACGGACAATGGATTTGTGGTGCATGCCGAAAGCGGGCAGCGCATCGGCTATGGAGAGCTGGCCGAAGATGCGCACGCCCTCCCGGTGCCGCAAGACGTGCCGCTCAAAACCGAAGGTTTCAGATACATCGGTCATCCCACGCGGCGTGCGGATACACCGGCAAAAATCACCGGCCACGCCGACTACGGTATCGACGTTTCAGTCCCGGAGATGCTTCATGCCGCCGTCGTTCACGCGCCAGTCTTCGGGTCTGAACCCAAAACGTTCGACCCGTCTCCTGCCCAGTCAAGCCGGGGCGTCGTGGCCGTCGAACGACTGCCGGGCGCTGTTGCCGTCGTGGCTGAAAAGTGGTGGCAAGCCAAGGCGGCCATCGACAGGCTGAACATCGTCTGGTCCGATCATGCCAATGCTACATTCAGTTCCACGGACTTTCTGCGTCGGACTTCCGAAAGATTTGACGACGGTGGGGTCGCAACGATCGATGAGGATTCTCACGACGCGGTCCGTGCCGCGCTCGCCTCCTCTGCGCGTCTGCTTGAACGAGTCTACGAAGCGCCCTTCCTGTCTCACGCACAAATCGAGCCGGGAACGGCCGTTGCGCGATGGAACGGCGAGAATCTCGAATTGTGGGTGGAAAACCAGGGCCCCGACCATTTTATGAAGGATCTGGCGCCGGCCCTTGGCATTTCGGCGGATCGGATCACGTTTCACACGCCGTTCGTCGGAGGGGCCTTCGGTCGCCGCCTGCACGCCGATCTCGCTTTGGAAGCCGCGCTCCTCGCGCGCGCCGTCGACCGTCCGGTAAAGGTGATCTGGTCACGGGAGGAGGATTTCAAACGCGATTGGTTTCGGCCCGCGCACACCGCCAAACTTCGGGCGGGTCTTGATACGGACGGCAAAATAATCGCCTGGCATGCCAGTGCGCCGGGCGACGGGCCCGGGCGTTGGTATTTCGGGTTCTCGGATCCGGACGCTCCGCTTGACCGGTCTGCGACCGAGGGCCTGCAGGTCCAGGGATACAAGGTACCCGTCAAGCGCGTCGATTACGCCCATGAACCCTGCGCGGTCCAGTGCGGCTTCTGGCGGTCCGTCGGCGGATCGATGAACGGCTTCTTCCGGGAGTGTTTCATCGATGAGCTTGCAGCTGAAGCGGGTCTGGAACCGGTAGAGTTCCGTCGGCTTAACTACGAACCGCGCTGGGTGACCGCATTGGACCGCTTGGTTGATATGGCACAGTACCGATCGGGTCGGTACACGGGATCGGATGGGACGACGCGCGCCATGGGCTTTGCCATGCAAAAGACGTTCGAATCCATTGTTGGCCAGATCGCGGAAGTGTCGATAGTAGACGGCCGCACAAGGGTTCATACCGTTTGGTGTGTCTTCGACATCGGTTCGCAGGTCGTTAATCCCAACATCACCCGTCAGCAGATCGAAGGCGCGATCGTCATGGGAACCTCCGCCGCGCTTTTTGAAGAACTGACATTTGCTGAAGGACTTGTGTCTGCGGAGAACTTCGACCGATATGAACTCGCACGTCTGGCCGACACACCAGAGATCAGGATCGATTTTATCGAGACACCGGCTGAACAGGCGGGCGGGGTCGGGGAACCGGGTGTGCCCCCGGTTGCGCCGGCAATCGTCAATGCGGTGGCCAAGCTGACAGAAACCCGGATCCGATCGCTTCCGCTGTCGAAACACGATTTGCGACCAGTGTAATCACCAAGCGGCTGACTTCTTCATCACGGCGATAAGGCGATCGATGCCCCGTTGGAGCGGGGCACCCCGTCGCCGTCGACGTGATCCTAATCGGAAATCGGTGACCGAACCGTCACCTCAAAAAAAATCGTCTGAATTTCGGTGACAGTTCACTCAATCCCCATTTGGACTTGGCCGCAACGCTGACACGTCCCGTTCCCGCTCAGTGTGCAAATCAGAACATGCTGACCTCTTGGCCAATATTGAGATGCCGAGGCGTTACAATCTCTATGGTATGGCGGCACCTTCGTCGAATTCGCAATTCCCGAAAACGCAACCTCATGCCGGCCAAATCGCGTTAAAACCATCTCCCTTGGTGTAACCCGATAATGGAACGCGGCAATGGCACGTAGACCTGCGATTACCCCCGAAAAACTGCTGGAACTCGGTCCGGAAAAACTGGTCCAACTGGTGCTGGACGAAGCCGAACGTGATGCCGCTTTCCGAAAGAGAGTGTCCGCCGCCCTTGCCGCCCGCAAGGGACCCGAAAGCGTTGCCAAGATCGTCGACCGGCGGCTCGGGGCGTTGGAAAGGGCCCGGAGTTTCATCGACTGGAACAAGGCGCGCGCCTTTCGCGACGATCTGGCAGCGACAGTCGCCACGATTGCCGAAGAACTCGGCAAGGCAGATCCTGGAATGGCCATTGACCGTCTTTTGCGCTTCATCGCCACCCATGACAGCGTCTCCAGGCGCGTGGATGATTCCTACGGGCGTATCGAGAACGTATACGATCAGGCGATCGAGGAAGTCGGGCGGCTGACACCGAATCTCGCTCAAGACGAGAAGGCCCTTCTGCCGGGTAAGATCATGGCGGCGCTTGACGACGCCGATCATGGGTATCTCGTGGCCGCGGCGGAGGCGGTCATCGAGCACCTCCCCAAGGATGTCCTGCGGACATGGAATACCGAACTGACGACGTTGCAGGAAGAACAGGAAGCGAAAATCGCAAAATCAAAGGATCGCTACATTTTCTCCAACGTCTGGCAGTACCGCGATATGCGGCAGATCATTGCCGACACTCTCGGCGATCTCGACGGGTTGCTGGCCCTTGAGAGCACGAAGCATCCAAAGCGGCAGGATACGATCGGTATCGCAGAACGGCTGCTCCACGCCGGGCGCCCGACCGAGGCCCTTGATTGGATCCGGCGCAATCGGGACGACGCACAAGAGTTCATGAAGGTCGCCCATGGATTGCTTCTCCCCTTGTCGTCCGAGCAGACGATTCTCGAAGCGAAAATACTCGAGGCACTTGGAAAGAAAGACGAGGCGCAGACGCTGAGATGGCAGGCATTCGAGGTCATGCTCAGCGCCGAAATATTGCGGGATTATGTGGCGGCCTTGCCCGACTTCGAGGAGTTCGATGTTCTGGACCGGGCGTTCGCCCATGTGCTGTCCGCGGATGAAATTTACGGCGCGCTGGTATTCTTCATGGAATGGCCAAGGCCGGATCTGGCTGCCAGGAAGGTCTTGGCGCATCGGTCCGAATGGAGCGGAAGTGAGTATACCGTCCTGACGCCAATCGCCGACGCCTTGTCTTCCGAACACGCCTTGGCGGCGACGATCCTTTATCGCGCTTTGACCGACGACATTCTGAACAGAGCCCGATCGAAAGCCTATCCCCATGCCGCCCGCTACCTGCAACGGCTCAATGCTCTGGCGAGAGCATCGGACGAAGAAGCATCCGGTTTCGAGGACATTGCGTCCCATGCGTATTACACGACCGACCTGCGGAAGGACCACGGCCGCAAACGCAGCTTTTGGGCCCAGACAGAACAAGCGGGACCGAGCGCCGGCCGTGAGCCGGGTGCCCCCGATGGCTTCAAACTACAGTAATGGAATAGACGCCCCATCGAAGAAATCGGGCTGTTGCAAGCCCGCTAAACCCTTCTACGCAAGAGCAAAAGCACGCCAAACGCTACTGCCATCAGCGGCAGGGCCGGCGGGAGCGGAACCGGAACCGGTGCCCGCAGATCGGCATGGACCTGCACCGAAACCGCGCCGGGCCTGGAGAAGTTGAAGATGGCGTCGGCGCGGTCGCCCGGATCGGTGAGACTGTCGATGAGGATTTGCGAGAACAGGTCCGGCCCAAAACCATCGTCAGCAAAGGCAGTCTCATCGGCATTGAACAGCACATAATTCAGCGTTTGCAGAACAAAGCCGTCGATCAGATCGCCCGCCACGGAATGGCTGGACTGTACAAGATCGCCGGACAAGGCCGGATTATCGGCGCCCCTCACCTGTGTGGTGTTGACGTGTATGGGCCTTAAGGGGTCGGGCCTGGTGGCTTTTTTGAAATTGTACGAACCGATCGAACCGGAAATCGCAACGAGCGTGTCGCGATAGAGCGTTCCCGAACTGGCGGGCACCGCGGTCGGGGATGCCTCAAACGTCGTAGTTGCCGTGAGGCGGTCGCCGACAGCAAACGGCGCGGCACTCAGAAAACTTGCCGGTGCATTGAAGATGTCGGTAATTTCGCCGGTGATGGTCACGTCAAACGTTGCGGCCCGCGCGTGACCTGCCGAGACGACGAGTAAGAGTGCCGCAAGGAAACGACTGAACTTCATTTCACTACTCATCACACCCCTAGTCTGGTTTGCCGCTGCCGAAACCAGACCGGATATTGGGGTTCAGCCCTTTTCGACGGCGGGCGATGAGACCGATCATGCCAAGACCGGCCGCCAGAAGCGGAAGCGCGGCAGGAAGCGGTACGGGGGTCACCGCTGTCTGTACCGGCTCAAATCTCATGATGCGCGCGGTCGTCTGCGCCGAAACCGAGACACCGAACGGAGCCGGGCTGCTGATCCACGATCCCGTCGAAAAATCGTAGCTCACAAAAAGCCATTCCAGCAGCACGCTGCCGCCTGAGGGCGGTGCACGATCGACCAGGATGAATGACGAGCCCGCAAAAGAAGTGCCGAACGCGAAAGCGGTCGCGGAAGAGGCGTTCAGGGCATCACGCACGGCATTTGCTGCCGAAACGGCCAATGCCGACGAGCCGAACGGGATGTCACTGTCCGACAAGGAAGTGACCGGTAGAGCGTCAAATGTCACGTCAAAGTCCGTCAGCGCGCCGCTGACGGAAAGGCCCTCTATTGCCGTGGCAGAAATCCGGCCCTGGCGAAACTCCGATGTGACGGTCGCAGAATGAGCGCTTGTTGCTCCCAACAGGACGACCAACGCGGAGTAAAGTATGGTTCTCATTGGTTATTCTCCAAGTTGCGGACAGGTGTCAAAGAGAAGGAAATGCGTCCTTCCGCTTATGTCGGTATCGGCAATGAAGTGTTGGGAATTGGCTGGAACTGGGCTGTTGCCAGCCCGGAAAAACTCAGTCTCCGGTCCGGATAGGACACCGTCGTTCGACCTGGCCCGACATGTGTTCATTCGTCTGGCACTACCCTGTTTTGCATCTGCCGAAACCAAGCCGAAGCTTGGTCGACCATGATCAGAGCGCTGCCGCCACAGATCGCGCACTTCTTCAGCGACAATCAAAGCTTAAATTCGCCAATGAAATCAATGAGCAATGCTGCAACCTTACTGTGCACGAATGCACATGGATCGATTCCTGTCATAACGACCGCCGATGGCATTGCATGATCGGAAGCAGAAAATGAGAACGGACCGGCGCACGGCACAAAGATGCGAGCGCTGCAACTCTATCGAGGCTGCCGGACTCTCAAGCAAAACTGCGATGGTTTGTTCGCGCTCACAGATCAGCAAATCGTCACGGCAGGCTCAACTGGCTCATCCGCCCGCCATCCACGGTCCAGACCTGCCCCGTCACAAACCGCGCTTCGTCGGAGACGAGCCACGCGGCAAGCCCGGCGATCTCCTCCGGCGTGCCCGTCCGGCCAACGGGATGGATCCGGCCAAGCGCCGCCTTGAACTCTTGCGGGTCGCCAAGGCTCTCGATGAACGCCGTGTTGAGT
>JANQQB010000294.1 GCA_028285165.1 Rhodobiaceae bacterium | reverse complement strand
GCACCACCTTGCCGACCTCGAAGTCGATCGGCGCGAGTTCGGCCTCGGTCAGTTCGCCGTCATAGACAAAGCCGCTGCCATAGCCCTTGCCGTCGCCGTTGCCGGCATAGGTCGTGAATTGGCCGCCCCTGTGTTCGGCGCCCTCGTGGAAATGGATGTTGCAGAGATTCATCTGCGTGTAAGGCGGGGCTGCCTCAAACGCGCGCGGGTTCGTGCCGTCGACAACGCTGATGTCGCGCGGCGCCTGCGGCCCGAAGCCCGCCCCGTCTGTGGATGCGGCGAGCGCGGCGCGCTGATTGGCGATGACGTCGTCGCCGACCGCCTCATGGGCGGATTCGGCAAACGCGCCGGTCGCGCTCAAGGCCATTGCGGCCGCGAGGCAGGCACTTCGGATAGAGGCAGATTGTTTCATAATCGGCTCCTGTTTCCCATTGTCATTGCTTGGTGAAGTGAAGGATGGGCGTCGTTGTCCCGGACAAGCGGGGTCCCTGCAGGCGGCGATCCTTGACCGTTCCCGAAGATACGCGGCCAAGTACCGACAGGCGCGTCGGCATCGGCCGGGGATCGGCCCTACCCTTTTCCCGGGCATTTCGGATCGCGACGTCCAGGGAGACAACACGTTCGGGCGGGCCGGTTTGCCCATCCGACACGCCGGGCACTGTTTGATAGAACCGGGTGTCGGGACGACACACGGGCGCCCTGAAGGCGAGCGTGTCATCCGCTTTGTGCACTGACTGCTTGTGCACTGGCCTAACAGACCCCAATCGGCAGGGTACGCGCCGTATTTCAAGGTCAGTCTCCGAACTTGTCGGTTGCAGGCAAAGTGTGATCATGCCTGTTCCCCACGGGACGGCCCTTCTTATCACCGGTCAATCAAGACGCGTCAAATACGGATGTTTACGAGCAATCCGAACAGGTCTGCACACGTCCGCAAAATCGAGAGCCAGCCGGCATGTCTTGTCCTTTGGCCAGGCGTCTGTCGGTTCGCCCAATGAAATCAATTGCGTTTTCGATCGAAAGCCTCGAACCTTAGAATGGTTCTAATCCATTGTTTCAATTGAGGTTCTTTTCAAAGGTTTGATCCAGATCAAGACCCTTGCCGCGTGGGTCGGGTGTTCTGGGCCCTCGTTGTGTTCGGTGCCCGGCAACCGCGTTCCTCCCGTTCGGGACGCGACCGGCAACCGCTTGGCACACCTGACCCGACCGCATCACGGAGAGAGAGCCCGATGGACATCTTGCGCATGGCACTGAACGACCCGGTTGCAAAAATCAGACTGGCTCAATTGGGGCTGCGCGGCGCAATCGGTCGGGACGAAGCATCCGTACCGTTTGTCGACTGGGAGGTCTTGGCGGACGGCCGGACGAACGAAAGCGGGCAACTCGACGACACGGCGCAGCATCCCGGCGAATAAGGTCTTGCAGGCACCGGCGGGGATTTTGTTTGCCTCACCGGTGACCGGGTGGCAACGCCAATTGGCAGAACCGGCGCACCCCGCGCCCTACGCGTCCGTGCGCAACAATCCGCTCGCCAAACACCGAAATGCGTCAACCGCCTTCTCATAGACGGCCGGCGGATCCTCCGATGCCGCGATCCAGAGCGACGCATTGAGCGCCGCTCCGTTGAGGATCAGCGCCGCGGCTTCCGCATCGACCGGTTTGACGACGCCCGTGTCAATGAGGGTCTCGATGATCCCGGTCGTGCGGCGCAGGCAGGCGGTCTGGTTCGGCCATCGGGAAGGTTCGCCGAGCACGGCCGGACCGTCGAGCAGCATGATGCGCTGGATTTCCGGTTCGAGCGCCATCTCGATATAGGCGGTGTATTCGTCGAGCACAGCCTGCCAGGGGTCTTCCGCCCGATCCTGGACCAGGCGCAACCGCGCCAGCATTTCTCCGTCGATCTGGTCGATCACCGCCTGCAAGAGGCCCTTCTTGTCGCCGAAATTGTGGTAGAGCGCGCCGCGGGTCAGGCCGGCTTCCGCCGTCAGATCGTCCATCGACGCCGCCGCATACCCCTTTTCCGCAAAGGCCTTGCGCGCGGCCCCGATGAGCTTCGTCCGGGTTTCTTCCACCATTTGCGCGCGGGTTTTTGCAGACATGTCTTTCCACTAGCATACGGCCCGTATGTTTATTGACATACGACGCGTATGGGATTAGATGCCGACATACGGGGCGTATGTCAATCACGGCCCGGCCCATCGGCAAGACGACAGAGGTTCCGAACCACCGCGCGGCCGCTCCTCGCCCCTCCCGGCGAAGTGCTGCCCGCGCGCGATCGATCCCGCGCGCCGTCATCGAACAGGAGAGCATCATGAGCAAACGCGACGCCATTTTCCCCGCCGGCCGCCAGGCGCTTTACGAACACTACCGCTATTCGGCGGCGATCCGGTCCGGCGATCTCCTGTTCGTCTCCGGCCAGGTCGGCAGCCGCGAAGACGGCTCGCCCGAACCGGACTTCGAACACCAGGTCCGGCTCGCCTTCAACAATCTGGCCGCCGTGCTCAAGGCCGCCGGCTGCACCTTCGACGACGTCGTCGATGTGACGAGCTTCCACACCGATCCCGAAGCCCAAATGGAGGCCATGTTGGCTGTCCGGATGGAAAAGATCGGCGACCCGCCCTACCCGAACTGGACCGCGGTGGGTGTGACCTGGCTCGCCGGTTTCGATTTCGAGATCAAGGTGATTGCTCGGATTCCGGAAGCGGCCTGAGCGGCGGGCATCATACGAGGGCAAGCGGTAAGCTGCCGACCCGAGCCTGGGCCACCCCACACTCCGTCTTCGCCCGGCTTGACCGAGCGATCCAGAGGCAGCGACCGCCGCGCCCTGCAGTCGGGGTCCGCCGGGCACGCCGTCGGATGACGGATGGAGGGTGGGTGAAGCAGTCTCTTCAAGGGCCGACACCTGCCAGAATGGGTTCCCCGCTCTCCCCCTACTCCGTCTTCGCCC
>JANQQB010000286.1 GCA_028285165.1 Rhodobiaceae bacterium | reverse complement strand
GCCGGCGGTAAGGCGCTCGAAATCGACGGCCGGAACTGGCAGGTCATGCGCCTGTCGCGCAACCGCAATTGGGGCCATCCGACGCTGATCGCCTATCTGGAGCGGCTGGCGGGCGATGCGCCCGGCCTCGGCTGGCGCGGCCTTATGGTTGGCGATCTTGCGCAGCCGCGCGGCGGGCGCATGACCTGCCAGTTCCGGCCGTCGATTTCGAGCGCCTTACCGCCGGCCAGACAGCCGCGCGCATAACTGCCGATCGACCGGGCCGACAGGGCGGCCGGAACCTTTGCGCCGCCGAACAGGGTCTTGGCCGGACCCTTGGCCTGGCCGCGCCGAACCGGGGCCGGTTCCGCCGCCTTAACCCTGACCTCGGCTCCCGCCTTCGGCTTCGGTACCGGCAGCCGGGTCCCCGCATGGCTCGTCGCCGGGACACCGAGCGACATCGCCAAAACCAGACAGGCGGCTTTCGATCCGATCTGCATGACGGCCCTCCGCATTGCGTTCCGAAGCATTCCTATCGGATTCGACAAGCCTTCCCAAAACAGGGCGGCCCGGCGACGGTGATGCGGTCAGACGGTCGGAAAGCTCGAAACGTGGCCCGAACGCCCGTCAGGCCGCGAGCAGCCGCGTATCGCTGATCGTCTCCGCAACAAAATCGAGCGAGACGGCATTGTCGCGGATGAACCGATCGGCAGCCTCGTTCAAACGCCGGATCATGCCCGGGCGCGCGTCGTCGATGCGCTCTGCATCTTTCGGCAGGGAGCCGTTGATGCGCACGAAATGCGTTTCGCCGTCGCGGTTCAAAAGCCATTCCGCCTGCTGCGACACGGTGCGTGCCTGGCCGTCGAGAAGGATCGACAGGAGCGGCGATCCATTGGCCGGATTGAGCCAGCCGACAGCGCCCCAGGCGGTCGCACTGGTGTGGGAGATCGGCTGATCGGCCGCCGTTCCCGTGCCGATCGAAACGACAAGGATCTCTTCCGGCCGCCAGCCCCATTGCAGCGCCTCGACATAGGCGATCAGCGCCGGGTCGTTGGCGAACAATCCACCGTCGACAAGGGATTGATGGGTGCGCGTGGTGAGATTGTCGACAAGCGCCGGTTCGAAAAAGGCAGGCGCCGCCGACGTGGCCCGTGCCGCCTGCCAGAACAGGTAATCGTCGCTTTCCCGGCCGATGGCATGGCGGCCATTGGTCATCAGGACCGGCATCCGGCTTTCCAGGTCATAGGCCGTGACCAGCACACCGGTCAGCGCGGAATGCAATGACACCCAGCCAAGCCGCGACTGCAACCGTTTTTCCAGGTGGCGTGCGTCGTAGATCTCATCGAACAGGCCGTTGCCGCTGACCAGGAAACGGCGCAGCCGCGCCGACATTGTCGCGCAGAAAATCTCCGGCCCGTCATCCTCGAAAAAGGCGCGCAGATCGTCCAGCGTCGCGGCTGCCTTGTCGCGCGTACCGTCGGGATGCGGGGCCGTCAGTCCGGCGGCGACGATGCCGCCCGCGGACGTGCCGCAGATCAGGTCGAAAATCGTATGCAGCGGACGGTTCACACCGCGCTGGCGCAACCGGCTTTCGAGCGCCTGCAAGACCCGGACAGCGACAAGGCCGCGCACGCCGCCGCCATCGATCGACAAAATCAGTTTCCGGATTTGCGACATCGACGAAAACCCTACGAAAAACGCGCCGGAGACCCCCGGCTGAGAACGACCAGCAGAGCAATAATCATTGCGGTAGGGAGGTCAAAACACAAAGCCGCGTCCCCGCCGTTTTCTTGCCGGCTGTGGCGAATTTAACGCGGAATTTGTCTGCCTGGCACCGGAAATTCGTCGCAGGGCCCGTCGGAACGCGGGGCCTGATCAGCTTTCCATCTTGAGCGCGGCGATGAAGGCTTCCTGCGGGATCTCGACCTTGCCGAACTGACGCATGCGCTTCTTGCCTTCCTTCTGCTTTTCCAGAAGCTTGCGCTTACGCGTGACGTCGCCGCCATAACACTTTGCCGTCACGTCCTTGCGCAAGGCGCTGATGGTCTCGCGGGCAATCACCTTGCCGCCGAGCGCGGCCTGAATCGGGATCTTGAACAGATGCTGCGGGATGAGTTCCTTCAGCTTTTCGCACATGGCGCGGCCGCGCCGATCGGCCTGGCTGCGGTGCACCAGCATCGAGAGGGCGTCGACCGGTTCGGCGTTCACCAGGATCTGCATCTTGACCAGGTCGCCCGCCTTGTAATCGGTGATCTGGTAATCGAAGGATGCATAGCCCTTGGAGACGGATTTCAGGCGGTCGTAAAAATCGAACACCACCTCGTTGAGCGGCAGATCGTAGGTCACCATGGCGCGCGCGCCGACATAGGACAGTTCGACCTGGATGCCGCGCCGCTCCTGGCAGAGTTTCAGGATGCCGCCGAGATATTCGTCCGGGGTCAGGATCGTCGCCCGGATCCAGGGCTCCTCAATCTCATCGATCTTGACGACGTCCGGCATGTCGACCGGATTGTGCAATTCGATGAGGGTGCCGTCGGTGAGCGAGATCTTGTAGATGACCGACGGCGCGGTCGCGATCAGGTCGAGATCGAATTCGCGCGACAGGCGCTCCTGGATGATCTCCAGATGCAACAGGCCGAGAAAGCCGCACCGGAAGCCGAACCCAAGGGCGGCCGAGGTCTCCATTTCAAAGGAAAAGCTGGCGTCGTTGAGGCGCAGCTTGCCCATGGCCGAGCGCAGGGTCTCGAAATCGTTGGCATCGATCGGGAACAGGCCGCAAAAGACCACCGGCTGCGCGGGCCGGAAGCCCGGCAGCGCCTCCTCGGCCGGCCGACGATCCTCGGTGATCGTGTCGCCCACCCGGGTGTCGGCAACCTCCTTGATCGAGGCCGTAATGAAGCCGATTTCGCCCGGCCCGAGCCGATCCGAGTTCAGCATTTTCGGCGTGAACACGCCGGCACGGTCGATCTCGTAGCTCGCGCCGGTGCCCATCATCCGGATCTTCTGATCTTTCCTGAGCGACCCGTCGATCACGCGCACCAGAACCACGACACCGAGATAGGCGTCGTACCAGGAATCGACGAGCAGAGCCTTCAGCGGCGCCTCCGGGTCGCCTTCCGGCGCCGGCAGGCGATGCACGATCGCTTCGAGAACATCCTCGATGCCGAGGCCGGTCTTGGCGGAAATCTCGACTGAATCCGAGGCGTCCAACCCGATCACGTCCTCGATCTGCTGGCGAATGCGATCGGGCTCGGCGGCCGGCAGGTCGATCTTGTTCAGGACCGGGACGATCTCGTGGTCGTTGTCGATCGCCTGATAGACGTTGGCGAGTGTCTGCGCCTCGACCCCCTGGCTGGCATCGACCACCAGCAACGAGCCTTCGCACGCCGCAAGCGACCGGTTGACCTCATAGGCAAAGTCGACATGGCCGGGCGTGTCGATCAGGTTCAGCGTATAGGTCCGGCCGTCCTTGGCGGCGTAGCTCAGCCGCACCGTGTTGGCCTTGATCGTGATGCCGCGCTCGCGTTCCAGCTCCATGGAATCGAGCACCTGTTCTTTCATTTCACGCTGTTCCAGGCCGCCTGTCGTCTGAATCAGGCGGTCGGCAAGCGTGGATTTGCCATGGTCGATATGCGCGACAATGGCAAAATTTCTGATTGTTTCGAGGCTCTGGCGTGTCATTTCGCCGATGTATCATTGTGACCGGGTATGGCAAAGCGAAATCACGTCGCAAGGCATCCGGCGCAAACCCGCAACACCCGGCAGCAAAAGCAAACCGGATTACCAAACTTCCCTTGATTTTCGAAATCGATCGCTTCTTCATTAACCAATGCGGAACTCAGAAGTCGGCGACCTTATCGCGGTGGCACACGCCTTGGTCGACCTAACGCACTCGTGCCAGGACGATCTCGCGGCAACATCGCTTGCGGCGTTGGTCACCATTCGTCGAGACGAACCGATGTCGATCGGCGAAATTGCCGAGATCGTCGGGCTCAGCCATTCGGCGACCGTACGTCTTGTCGACCGGCTGGAAAAAAACTGGCTGGTAAGGCGCGGCGAGCGCAACGGACGCGAAGTGCTGGTGGAAACCACCGCGCGCGGCAAGCGCCGGGTCACCGCACTCACAAAATCGATCGAAGGATCGGTTCTGGGCGTTCTGGAGAATATGAGCGAGCGGGACCGCAAGACACTTCAGGCCGGCATTGCGGCCGTCGTCGGCGCGCTGATCCAATCCGGACACGACCAGAAACGACTGTTCCGCTACAGCGGGTCCAGCGCGGAACACTGATTTCCGCCTTGTCCTAACGTCGGCAGGCCGTTGACCGAGCGTCCCGTGTCCGCCTATCACTCGGGCGCCATGACCTCGTCGAAATCCGCAAAGACCAGACCCAAACCGCCGCGCGCCCGGTCCGCCCCGGCGCTTCTTTCGCCGCATCCGCCCGTCTTCCTCACGGCGCCGGACTGGCCGGATTATGCGCTGCTCGACATGGGGAACGGCCGCAAGCTGGAACGCTACGGAGAACGCACGCTGGTGCGACCGGAGCCGCAGGCGCTTGGCACCTGCGCACTCCCGGAGGAGCAATGGCTGTCGGCCGACGCGGTGTTCACCGGCAACGATGACGAGGACGGCGCCGGACGCTGGAAATACGGTCCTTCCCTGTCGGAAATCTGGCCGCTCGGGTTCCGCGACGTCCGGTTCCTCGGTCGGTTCACGGCCTTCCGGCATGTCGGACTGTTTCCCGAACAGGCCAGCCACTGGGATTTCATGCGCGGCGAGATCGCCCTGTCGCCGCGACCGTTCCGGCTCCTCAACCTGTTCGGCTATACCGGCGTAGCGAGCCTTGTGGCGGCCGCCGCGGGCGCGGACGTCACCCATGTCGACGCCTCGAAGAAGGCCATCGGCTGGGCACGGGAAAACCAGGCCCTTTCGAAAATGGAAAAACTGCCGATCCGGTGGATCTGCGACGATGCCCGCAAATTCGTGGAACGGGAGGGCCGGCGCGGGCGCACCTATGACGGCATTCTCGTCGATCCGCCGAAATTCGGACGCGGACCCAAGGGCGAAGTCTGGAACCTGTTCGACGACCTGCCGCCGCTTATCGACGCGTGTGCGCTTATCCTGTCGGACCGTGCCCGTTTCCTGATCCTGACCGCCTACGCAATCCGCGCCTCGTTCTACAGTCTCGATGTGCTGATGCGCGAACGCCTGGCCAAGCACGGCGGCATGGTACGCTCCGGCGAACTGGTCCTGCCGGTGGGCAAATCTGGACGATCGCTGTCGACGTCGCTCTATTCGCGATGGACGCGGGACCCGTGAGCGCGCCCGTTCCGCCCGGCAGCGTGCACCGCATCACCAGCCTGACCAATCCCCAGGTCAAGGCGATCCGCACGCTCGGCCAGCGCAAAGGCCGGCGCGCCACCGGAACGTTCCTTGCCGAGGGCCTGAAACTCGTCAGAGACGGCCTGGAGGCCGGATGGGCGATCGAGAGTTTTGTCTACAGCCACACCGTCGCCGATCAGGACGCCGTGACCGACGCCGCGCTGGCGGCCCGCAAGGCCGGCGCGCAGATCCTGGAAGTCACCGATCCGATCATGGAAAAGATCGCCCGGCGCGACAATCCGCAAATGGTCGTCGGCGTCTTCATACAGAAGCTTCATGCGCTCGACACCTTGCTGTCGGTACCGGACGGGCTCTGGCTCTGTCTGGAGGGCATTCGGGATCCCGGCAATCTCGGCACGATTCTGAGGACCGCGGAAGCGGCCGGCATCGACGGCGTCGTGCTGGTCGGGGAAACGACCGACCCGTTCGGGCTGGAAGCCGTGCGGGCCTCGATGGGATCCCTGTTTCACGTGCGGCTCGCCCGGATCGACCGGGCCACGTTCCTGGACGCCCGGCCACGCTGGCCCGGCCGCATTATCGGCACGCATCTATCGGGAAAAACGGATTATCGCGGCGTCTCCAAGGCACGCCCGCTCACCCTACTGATGGGCAACGAGCAATCCGGCCTCGACGACGCGCTCGCCGAAACATGCGACGAGCTTGTCATCATCCCGATGCGCGGACGCGCGGATTCGCTCAACCTGGCGGTCGCGACCGGTATCGTGCTCTTCGACGCGGCTCTCGCGGAAGCCTGAAAGCCCGGCGATCAGCTCCGCTGTCTTCGCCGCCAGCCGAGGAAGCCCAAAATGCCCAACCCGCCGGCAAGGAGCGGCAGCGCCGCAGGCAGCGGCACAGGCGTGATCTTGATGTTGTCGAGCGCCCCGGATCCGCCGAAGTTGAACACCAGCGTGCGCACGCCGAGGAATCCCGCCGTGAAGGTATCGAACTGTCCGTCGCCGGCGATCAGAGCACCGCTGGTGCCGACCAGTCCATTGTCGTCAAAGGCCGTTACGTTCAGCTCATTACCGCCCGCTTCGGTGTCGACATAGTCGAACGACAGCACATCGACGAGACGGTCGAAGCTGAAAGTGATGGTGCCGCCCCGCGCTTCGTCATTCGGCGTCGGGCCTGCAGAACCCGGACGGGTAGCCCCCGGCCCCCCGATCACCGCGACAATGCCGAGGTCCTTGGTCACCAACGGATTCGATGCGTTCGGAAAGTCCGAGACCAGATCAGTGTCGTTGCCGGTGAAGTTATTGGTATCGAATGCGAACGCCTGATCCAGACCGCCATCGGCGACCGGACGATTGCTGTCCGTCACGACGGTCGCGACGGTACCATCCCCGAAGACAATGGCATCAATCGGATCGCCTCTCGAAAAACCTTCGAAACCTACGGTCGAAGCTGCAGCGGATCCTGCGGCCAGCATAGTAATGACCGCAACTGTCCCAAATACACGCATTACTGTAATTCCCGATACACCCAGAAGATCAGCGAAATAGAATGCGCCGATGGGCGACTGTCAATACAATCGGGCATCGCATGTCAAGATTGCGAACAGACTTAACGGTTACACTTGCGAGCCGGTGCAGGCCATAATGAGGCTCTATCCGGACCCAGGGCGCATGCGCGCTTCATACCTGCCCGTGCGTCACGGACAACGCCGGCAGGCCGCCGGCCGGTGCCGGCGCCCTGATGCGCGTGTCTTCCGTCTTTCCGCGATTGCTATTCAGCCGCCTCGGCAACCGGTTCGGCAATGCGCGCCGCGCACACCTTGAATTCCGGGATCTTGCCGTAGGGATCGAGCTGCGGGTTGGTCAGCACATTCGCCGGTGCCTCGGTGAAGCAGAACGGAATGAACACCATGCCGGCCGGCACATCGCGATCGGCCCGCAACAGGGCGGTGATCGCGCCACGCCGTGTTTCGACCGTCACCGGATCGCCGGGAACCATGCCGCGCAGCTTGATCTCGCGCGGGTTCATGGATGCGACCGGATCCGGTTCGATCGCATCGAGCGTCGTCGCCCGGCGGGTCATCGCGCCCGTGTGCCAGTGTTCCAGCATGCGCCCGGTGGTCAGGATCAGCGGATAATCCTCGTCCGGCAATTCGTCCGGCGGGATCAGGTCGGCCGGCACGATGCGCGCCTTGCCGTTTGCCGTCGGAAACCCGCTGCCAAAGATGATCTCGTTGCCGGGCCGGTCCGGCGCATCGGCCGGATAGGTGACGGAATCCTCCTCCAGCAGACGCTCCCAGGAAATATTGGCAAGCGACGGCATGAAGGACGCCATTTCGCGGTAGACATCGCCGACGCCGTCATAGGACCAGTTCAGGCCAAGCCGGTTGGCGAGGTCCATGATCAGTTCCCAGTCCTGGCGCGCCTCGCCCGGCAGATCGATCACGGGGCGCCCGACCTGAACCTGGCGGTTGGTGTTGGTGTAGGTGCCAAGTTTTTCCGCATGGCTCGAAGCCGGCAAGACGACATCGGCATGCCAGGCGGTCTCGGTCAGGAAGATGTCCTGCACGACCAGATGATCGAGGGCGGCCAGCGCCGCGCGCGCATGGTGCTGGTCGGGGTCGGACATGGCCGGATTTTCCCCCAGGATGTACATGGCATTGATGGTGCCGGCATGGATGGCGTTGATGATTTCGACGACCGTCAGGCCGCGAGCCGGATCAAGGCTGCGGCCCCAGGCGTCTTCGTAGCGGCCGCGAATGTCGGGATCCTCGACCGACTTGTAATCCGGATAGACCATCGGGATCAGGCCGGCGTCGGACGCCCCTTGCACATTGTTCTGACCGCGCAGCGGATGCAGGCCCGTGCCCGGCCGGCCGACATGACCGGTCGTCATGGTCAGCGCGATCAGGCACCGGGCATTGTCGGTACCATGCACATGCTGCGAGACGCCCATGCCCCAGAAGATGATGGAGCGCTCCGCCGTCGCATAGGTCCGGGCCACCGTGCGGATGGTCTCGGCATCGATACCGCAGACCGGCGCCATCGCTTCAGGCGAGAAGTCGGCGACCTTTTGCTTCAGGGCTTCAAAGCCGTCGACATTGGCCTGGATGTATTGCTCGTCATAGAGTTTTTCGGCGACGATGACATGCAGCATGGCGTTCAGAAGCGCGACATCGGTGCCGGACTTGAATTGCAGCGCATGGGTCGCATGGCGCATGAGTTCCTGGCCGCGCGGATCCATCACGATCAGCTTGGAGCCGTTCTTTGCCGCCTGTTTCAGGTAGGTCGCCGCAACCGGATGGTTCTGCTCCGGCCGCGCGCCGATCACGATGATGCAATCGGAATCGTTTGCCGCCGTAAACGGCGCCGTCACCGCGCCCGAACCGATGCCTTCCATAAGCGCGGCCACGGAAGACGCATGGCACAAACGGGTGCAATGGTCGACATTGTTGGTGCCGAAACCCTGTCGCATCAGTTTCTGGAACAGGAAGGCTTCCTCGTTGGTGCACTTCGCCGACCCGAAACCGGCCAGCGCCGACCCGCCCTTTTCATCGAGCACGGTCTTGAGGCCGCCGGCGGCGCGCTCCAGCGCTTCCTCCCACGTGGCTTCCCGGAAGACCTCGTGCACCGTCGCATCCGACACAACGATGTCACCCCGCTTCGGCGCATCCTCGCGCCGGATCAGCGGCTTGGTCAGACGCTGCGGGCTGGCTACGTAGTCGTAACCGAAGCGGCCCTTGACGCAGAGCCGGTTTTCGTTTGCCGGACCGTCGCGGCCGTCGACCTGGACGATGCGACCGTCCTTGACCGACACCTTCGTCTGGCAGCCGACACCACAGAAGGGGCAGACGGAATCGACCACTTTGTCGGGCCAGACCGTGCGGTGGCTCGCCGTCATGTCCATCAACGACTTTTCAAACAAGGCGCCGGTCGGGCATGCCTGCACGCATTCGCCGCAGGCCACGCAGGTCGAGACGCCCATCGGGTCGTCGAAATCGAAGACCGGACGGGCTTCCGATCCGCGCAGTGCCATGCCGATGACGTCGTTGACCTGCACCTCGCGGCAGGCCCGCACGCACAGGCCGCACTGGATGCAGGCATCGAGATTGACCGCGATCGCGGCATGCGACACGTCCTGTTCGATGCGCTCGCGGGCACCGAACCGGCTGGCCTCGACGCCCATGGCATCGGCCCAGTTCCAGAAGGCGGAATCCGGATCCGGCGATTCGGCTTTCGGCGGTTGGTCGGCGACCAGCAATTCGAACACCATTTCGCGGGACTTTTTCGCACGGTCCGTCCCGGTATGCACGACCATGCCCTCGCGCGGCCTGCGGATACAGGAGGCGGCAAGCGTGCGCTCGCCCTCGATCTCCACCATGCAGGCGCGGCAATTGCCGTCGGAGCGATAGCCCTTTTCCGGACTGTGGCAGAGATGCGGGATCGAGACGCCTTCGCGCTGTGCAACTTCCCAGATCGATTCGCCGGGCGCGGCATCTACATCGCGGCCATCAAGCGAGAACGTGACTTTTTCCGACATTCATTCCTCCCAGGAAAGTCCGGCGGATGGGCTGTCGCCCTTTCGGTTCACGCCGTTCGGATTCGGATCGGACGGATGTTTCGACGATTGCCTCATGTCAGCGGATCAGAGGTCCTCGGTGAAAAACCGCACGAGATGGTCGACCGGGTTCGGCGCCGCCTGACCGAGCCCGCAGATCGAGGCATCGCGCATGACGGTGCTGAGATCGGCGATCAAATCGGTATCGACGTCGGCATCGGACAGGATCTTCACCATCTTTTCCGTGCCCGCCCGGCACGGCGTGCACTGGCCGCAGCTTTCGTGCTTGAAGAATTGCATAAGATTGAGCGCCGCGTCCTTGACGCTGTCCTGATCCGACAGGATGACGACGGCGTGGCTGCCAATCAGGCCGCCGTGTTTTTCCAGCGTTCCGAAATCGAGCGGGGTGTCCAGGAACGACGCCGGCAGAATGCCGCCGGACGCGCCGCCAGGCAGGAACCCCTTCAGCGTGTGCCCCTCGGCCATGCCGCCGCAGAATTCATCGATCAGTTCGCGCATCGTGACGCCGGCCGGTGCCAGTTTCACGCCCGGCTCCCGGACCCGGCCGGACACGGAAAACGAGCGCACGCCCTTGGACCCGCGCCGGCCCTGATCGGCGAACCAGTCCGCGCCTTTCTCGACGATGTCGCGGATCCACCACAGGGTTTCGACATTGTGGTTGAGGGTCGGCCGGCCGAACAGACCGACCTCGGCGATATAGGGCGGACGGTGGCGCGGCAGGCCGCGCTTGCCCTCGATCGATTCGATCATTGCGGATTCTTCGCCGCAGATGTAAGCGCCCGCGCCGCGCCGCAATTCCAGACCGCAATGCCGTGTCAGGCCGGCGGCGTCGAGCCGCTCGATCTCGCGTTTGAGGATCTCCAAAACCGCGGGATATTCGTCGCGCATGTAGATGTAACAGCGCTCGGCACCGACGGCCCAGGCGGCGATCAGCGCGCCCTCGAACATGCGGTGCGGATCGCGCTCAAGATAAACGCGGTCCTTGAACGTGCCGGGTTCGCCCTCGTCACCGTTTACCGTCATCAGACGCGGCCCCGGATAGGACCGAACAAAACCCCATTTCTTGTTCGCCGGGAATCCGGCACCGCCGAGACCGCGCAATCCGGCGCGATCGAGATCGTCCATGATACCGTCCGCCGTCCGATCGCCGGCAAGACAAGCCTGCAAGAGGGCATACCCGCCCGCCTCGCGGTAGGCATCGAAGCCCGTATAGTCCGGCACGTCCGGAACCGTCTCGGCTTTCGCGATCGCCGCGTGCACGGTCGCTGCATCGATGCTGCCGATTTCCCGGCGCCCGACGATCGCCGCAGGCGCCTCGGCACAGCGCCCCATGCATGGTGCATGCACAATGCGCACATCCTTGGGATCAACTTCGGCTTCGAGCTGCGCGATCACGGTTTCCGCACCGGCAAGCATGCAGGACAGGGAATCGCAGACCCGGACCGTCAGCTTCGGAGGCGCCGTCTCGCCTTCCTTCACCACGTCGAAATGGTGATAGAAACTTGCCACCTCGTAGACTTCCGCCTGGGCCATTTTCATCTCGTCGGCGAGCGCACGCAGATGCGCGGCCGACAGATGGCCGTAGCGGTCCTGGATCAGATGCAGATGCTCGATCAGGAGATCGGCACGGCGGGGTCGGTCGCCCAACAGCGCGCGCACATCATTGAGCGCCTGTTCATCAACCTGGCGCCCCTTCGGCTTCCAGGATTTGCCCTTGCGCCGGGGCTCCTCAAATCCGTGTCCGCTGCCGTCCGGCATGGCGTGTTCCTCTTTGTTTTATCCCGGTCGGGCCTACGGCCCTCCTCGCCTCTTGTTGATTGGCGCTCGATTGATCACGGGCCTGGCTAGGCGCACGCGTGAAACGCTGGACCCAGAATCGCGAAAAGCGCTTTGGAATCAAATCGTGATTGCGGATGGTGCGATAAGGAATGCTTATCGTGGGGCGGCGGGGGCCGGGATTGCGTCCCAGAATCGCTGGACCAGCGGGCGAACCGGCTCGCGGTCGGGAATGACCAGGCCGATTTCGCGCACGGCTTCCGGTTCGACGAGCGGAAGCACGGCAAGATCCGGCATGTCGATGACGTCCGCCTGACCGGCCGGAACCACGCTGGCATAGCGGCCGCTCCGCAAGTGGCCGACGATCGCAATGAAGGAATTGCTGACGACGCGGGTCGACGGCACCTTGCCGGCCTGGCCGAACAGACTGTCGATGATACGGCGGTTCTGCATGTCGGGCGTCAGCAGGCAGAGCGGCAGATCGGCGGCCTCCGCCCAGCGGATCGTGTCGCGCCCTGCACCGATGAGCGCCTCCGCCCCGACAAGGACATACCGTTCCTCGTAAAGCGGCTTCGTCTTGACGTGGGTGAGCGGTTCATTGCGCAGATAAGAGACGCCGGCATCGATGGAAAACGTGTCAAGACCGCGCTGGATCTCGGTCGACGACCGCGACAGGATGACGATGTCCACTTTAGGATGCGTTTCGGCGAACGGCACCGTCCAGGCCGGCACCGCCGGAAGCGCCGTCGGGATCACGCCGATCGTCAGCGTACCAGTCACGCTTTCGCGCAATTGATGAATGTCCTGCAGCAGGCCCGACGCATCCGCCGTCAGACGCCGTGCCCATTTCAACGCGATCTCGCCTTCCGGGGTGAACCCTTCGAACCGGTTGCCCCGAGTGACGATCGGCACGCCGAGATCGGTTTCAAGCTTGCGTATGCGACCCGACAAGGCCGGCTGCGAAAGGCCGCAGGCTTCCGCAGCCCGGGCAAAGTGCCGGTGCTCGGCAAGAGCGACGACCAGTTCCAGATCGCGAAGGTCCATTCCTAGTTCCCTGTCGGGCCAAAGGCCCTCCCCGCCTCTTGTTTTTCTCTTGGTTGGGCTTTCGGCTCTCGGCGCCTCTTGTCTCCGGAGATTTGGGACACTTCCTTCCGCCTTGCTGCCTCAGCGTTGCTGTCGACCTCCAGAAACACTTCAGCCCCAGGACCAGAAGTCGTCGCCTTCTTTGGCGTAGAAGCGGGACAGGACCATGTTGTGCACTTCAGAAGCGCCGTCGACCAGGCGGGCACAGCGGGCGTAGCGATAGATCCACTCGACGACCGTGTCCTTGGAATAGCCGCGGGCGCCGTTCAATTGCAATGCGGTGTCGGCCGCAAGGTGGATCGTGTCGGCCACGTGGTTCTTAGCCATCGACACTTCCTTGCGGGCGTAATCGCCCTGGTCGAGCTTCCAGGCGGCATGCATGACCAAAAGGCGGCCGATCTGAATGGCGTGCGCAACCTGCCCCATTTTCAGTTGCACCGATTCCCGATCGGCGAGCCGCACGCCGAAACCCTCACGCCGGCCGACATATTCCGCGGCAATGTCCATGCACCGCTTGGCCAGGCCCAGCCAGCGCATGCAATGGGTCAGCCGCGCCGGGCCGAGCCGGATCTGCGTAACCCGGAGGCCGTCACCGACCTCCATCAGCCGATTTTCATCGGGGATCTCCAGACCGTCGAACTCCAGTTCGCAGACCCCGCCGTGCTCGTCCGGACCCATGTTCTCGATGCGGCGCAGGATGCGCCAGCCGGGCTGATCGCGGTCGAACAGGAAGGCCGACAGATGCCGGCGGGTTTCCCCCGGCGTGTCGTCCGTGCGAGCCATCAAGATGAAATGCTGGGCGATGTCGGCGGCCGAAATGTACCATTTCCGGCCCGTCACCACCCAGACATCACCCTTGCGTTCAGCCCGTGTGCGCATCATGCCCGGATCGGATCCGCCGCCCGGATGCGGTTCCGTCATGACGAAGGCCGAATTCACCTTGCCGTCGACGATCGGCTGCAGGAACCGCTCTTTCTGCGCCTCCGTTGCGACCTGTTCCAGGACCCGCATGTTGCCATCGTCCGGGGCCGCGCAGTTGAAACAGCAGGGACCGAAGATCGACCGGTTCGCCTCTTCGTAAAACGCCGCCTGGCCGACCATGGACAGACCGAGCCCGCCCCGGGATTGCGGCATCTGCGGCGCCCACAGGCCCGCCGCGCGGGCCTTTTCGCGCACCGTGTCTCTTACGGCCAGCCGGATGTTTTCATATTCGTTGTAATTCGACGGGTCGCTTTCCAGACCGATGATGTGGTCGCTCACGAACTCGCGGACCTTCAGGCGCAAAGCGTCGACATCGGGCGGCAGGGTAAAGTCCATGGGGGTCTCCGGTCTGAGGCGCGTCCGGCACAAACGTGTCGGACTTGGTATTTTCTGATTGGGTCAAAGCGTGGACAGCACGTGACCGCCGTCGACGGTAAGGATGGTGCCGGTCATGAAAGCCGAGCCGTCGCCGGCAAGCAAGAGGAAGGGCGCGTCGAGATCCTCAAGGCGACCGAGCCGGCGCATGGGAATGCGCTTCATCATCTTCTCCCCGGCTTCCGTCTCAAAGAAGCCGCTGTTGATTTCCGTTTCGAAATAGCCGGGCGCCAGGCCGTTGACGCGGATCCCGTATCGGGCCCATTCCAAGGCCAGCGCCTTGGTCATCTGGACCACACCGGCTTTCGACACGCTGTAGGCCGCAAGACCGGTTGCCTGGCGAAAGCCGAGGATCGACGCAATGTTGACAATAGAGCCGCCGGTGCCCTCCCGCCGCATGCTTTCAGCCGCGGCCAGTGCGGTCGCCCAGACGCCGCGCAGATTGGTATCGATGACCTGATCGAACGTGTCTCGCTCCTGGTCGAGTGCCGGGCCGGCGCCGGAGATGCCGGCATTGTTCACCAGCACGTCGATCCCGCCAAACCGCTCCACGACACCCGCGACGCAGGCATCGACGGACTCCCGGTCGGTCACGTCCAGCGAAAATCCGGCGGCATCGACGCCGGCTGAACCGATCAGCGATTCCGTCAGTGCGTCGATCCGTTCCCGGCGCCGGGCGGCCACCGCGACGCGTGCGCCGTTTGCGGCGCACAGTCGGGCAAAGTGTTCTCCCAGGCCACTCGATGCTCCAGTGACAAGAACCCGGCGGCCCGCCAGACCCTGCCCGTTCGATTTTCCGTCAGGTGCTGCGGCCTGCGGCGCCTGGTCTGCACTCTGCATACATCCTCCCGTCCTGCTTTTTGTTGCGGCAGCCGTCTTTGCGACTGCCGGATTCCTGTTTGCTGCCTGTCATTCCACGGGCGTGCCGCCGGCTTCGGCCAGCGCATCGGGCGTGTCGATGTCGAACGCGACCGCCGGCCCCAATTCGAGTTCGACGACGGCTTCGGAGAATTCGTCGAACAATTGCCTGGCACCGACATCGCCGCGCAACCGCATCAATTCGTTGAAATAGCGGCGTGACCAGAGCACCGGATTGCCGCGCTTGCCCGCATGGGTGGGCACGACGATCAAGGCGCTCTGGATGGGATCGTAGGCACCGATCAGACGGTCGACCGTCTCGGCGTCGACCCGCGGCATGTCTCCGAGGAGCACAATCGCCGCGTCGATATCGTCCGGCAAGGCTTTGAGACCGGCCTGGAGCGACGTCGAAAGCCCGTCGGCAAAATCCGGATTGTCGACGAACGAAACTTCGAGGCCGTCGAGCGCCGCCGTAACCCGGTCAGCCATATGGCCGACAACCACACTTGTCGAGACACAGGCGCTGTCGAGCGCCGACCGAGCGACATGACGTACGAGTGGCTGACCGTCGAGGGTCGACACGAGTTTGTTCGACGCGCCCATACGGCTCGACCGGCCGGCGGCCAGCACCAGGGCGGCGATCCGCGGTTCGGCCTCGACGACCGATACCTCGGCGCGCGGCTGCGGGCGGGACACGATCTCCATCAGCAAGCCGCCGACGCCCATCGCGACGATGTCGTCGCCGGTCACGTTCAAACCGGCGAGCGTTCGCTGCAGGACCCAATCGAACCCGTTCTCCTTCGGACTGCGCGCGCAGCCCGGCGCGCCGATCACCGGACGTCCGCCATAGGATCCGATCAGAAGCAGATTGCCGGGATCGACGGGCATGCCGAAATAGTCGACGCGGCCGCCGGCGCGCTCTATGCCGGACGGCAGGATATCCGCCCGGTCGACGACAGCCGACGCCCCGAACAGGATGAGTATCTCGGCGCCGGCATCGCGCGCCGCCTGCATCGCATCGGCGACTGCATCGGCGGTGTGTTCGACGCGGATGTCGCAGACGATCGGAGCGCCTGTCGGTGCAAGACGGTCCTTCAGCACTTTCAGGGTCTTGTCGATCGTCGATTCCTTCAGGCTCGGCAGGCGGGTGGAAATCACGCCGACGGGCTTGGCGTCATAAGGCAGCACATCGACAAGCGGACCGGCCTCGGACAGCGCATGTAACGCATCATAGACCCGGGCGCCGGACACGGCATACGGAATGATCTTCACGGTCGCGATCATGCGGCCGGCTTCGACGGCGCGGTGCTCGGCGAGCGTTGCGAGCGTGATCGACGGATCGATCCGATTCAGCGCGTTGACGCCGGGCGCATCGATCAGAAGCACCCCGGCATGCCGGGCAAACAGGTTCGATCGGCCGGTAAAGGCCTTGTCCACGCGGACCGCCGACGATGCAACGGCCTCGGCAACCTTGCGGGCCGCTTCGTCCTCGTGCATGTCGGTGCCGTCGAGCCGGGCCGCCATCAGCGTCTCGACATTGTCCGCCCGTGCCCAGTCGATGTGTTCCTGGGTGATGCGCGTACCCTTGCGGATCGTGCCGCCGGACAATTTCAACGAATGCGCGGCAATCGCCCCATAAGCCTGGTCGAGCGGGATCGTCCCGAATTTCACGCGGCTGCCTCGCTTGACATTGTCGCGACGCGGTCGGTGCGCTGTCGCAATGCGGAAATGACGTTCGCCAAAATGGCTACGGCAATCTCCGCCGGACTGGCCGCGCCGATATCGGCACCGATCGGGGCGTCGATGCGCGCCAGGGCCTCTTCGGACTGTCCGGCCGCGCCAAGCCGGTCCATGCGACCGGCATGGGTTTTGCGGCTGCCAAGCGCCCCGACATAAAAGCACTGCCTGTCCAGCGCATGGGCAAGCGCCCAATCGTCGATCTTGGGATCATGGGTCAACGCGGCAAAGGCGGTGTAGGGATCGAGGTCGAGACCCGGCAGCACGTCCTCCGGCCATTCCGGCAGCAGCCGGACATCGGGAAACCGCTCCGGCGTCGCAAACGCGGTGCGCGGATCGACGACGATCATTTCGAAATCCGCCAGACGCGCCATCGGCGCCATCGCCTGGCTGATATGCACCGCGCCGACGACAACGAGACGCGGCTCGGGAACCTGAACCGTCAGGAAGACATCATCGCCATTCGGATCGGTCACCACGCCGGACTTTCCGGAACGGAACCGGGCGGCGAACTCGGTTGCCAGCGCGTGCTGCTGCCAACCATCGGCCTCACGCACCAATTCGGTCCTGCCGGATTCCATCCAGGTCGCGAGGATCATCGCGGAGCGGGT
>JANQQB010000282.1 GCA_028285165.1 Rhodobiaceae bacterium | reverse complement strand
GCGTTCGATATTGTAGGGAGGGTACCCGTCGTTTGTGGCCTTGGCGACGCGGTCGAGCGCGCGTTCGATATCATCAAAGCCGAGCAGAAACGGGCTGGAGAACGCAGAAATCCGCGTCATGATGATGTCCTTTCAAAAAGCGACAAGGGATGAGCGAACCCGCATCGGCATTCGCATCCACTTCTTCACACTTCACAATATGGTCCACCGCCCGGCCGGTTTCAAGCAAGACGGCTTTGTGGTCGCATGATCGCCGGCGCTTCGTAATGCTCGCTTGACGCCACCAGAACGACAGACTACGGCCAGTCCACAGTCAGGATTGCGGTGCCCCAAAAGGATCGGACCGGACCGGCCGAAGGCCGGCGGCACGAATCGGTGGCCGCATGCTCGAGACCCGCACCCGGAGGACAGGCATTCGTGTCGACAAAGCTGAATCCCCTTATTCTCGGAGCCGGCGGCGTCGGTTCGGTAATGGCGCACAAGGCGGCGCAGAACAATGCGGTTTTCGGCGATATCACGCTCGCGACGCGCAGTCCGGACCGCGCGCATCAGGTGGTTGCCGACATCGAACGGCTCGGCAACCGACAGACCCCGGATCATGCGGTCGCGGTGCGCGGTGTCGATGCCCGGGACACACAGGCGCTGGTCGCGCTGATCCGGGAAACCGGCGCCGGAATGGTCATGAATGCCTCCTCGACCCACACCCACATGGCGGTGATGGAAGCCTGCCTGGAAACCCGGGTGCCTTATCTGGACACCTCGGTCTACGAGCGCGAGGAAGAGGAAAACGCGCCGGCGCCCTGGTACGGGAACTACGAATGGACACTGAAGGACCGGTTCGCCGAAGCCGGCGTGACGGCGCTTCTGTCGATTGGATTCGACCCCGGCGTGGTCAACGTCTTCTGCCGCAAGGTCCTGAACGATTATGTGCCGGACATCGACACGATCGACATTCTCGATGTCAATGCCGGCGATCACGGCCGGTATTTCGCCACCAACTTCAATCCGGAAATCAACCTGCGCGAGATCATGGAGGACGTGGTCTATTGGGAAGATGGCCGGTATGTGACGATCAAGCCGCACAGCAAATCGATGGAATACGATTTTCCGGTCGTCGGGCGGCACCGATTGTTTTCCGTCGGCCATGACGAACTGCATTCGCTGCCGCGCTATATTCCGGCCCGCCGCATCGAGTTCTGGATGGGGTTCGGCGAGCGCTACCTCACGGTGTTCGGTGTTCTGAACCGGCTGGGATTGCTGTCGAGCGGGCCGGTCGACGTTGAGGGGACACAGATCGCGCCCATCAAGATGATCAAGGCGCTGTTGCCGGATCCGGCCAGTCTGGCGGAGGGCTATACCGGCGAAGTCTGCATCGGCTGCCTCGTCAACGGCCATCGCGACGGCGTGCCGACACGCGTCTTCATCTATTCCACCTGCGCCCACGAGGCCTGTTACCGGGATGTCGGCAGCCAGGCGATTTCCTACACGACCGGCGTCCCCGCCGTTGCCGCCGCATTGACGTTGGCACAGGGGCCTTGGAATGCCGGTCGCATGGTCAATGTCGAGGAACTGGACCCGGATCCCTATCTGCACAATCTGGCGCGGCTCGGCATCGACTGGCATGTCCGGCACGAGGATGCCGGCCCGGAATGACCGACGATCCGCGCGCCGTATTCGACCGGTTCGATGCGAGCCGTGTTCCCTCGCCATGCTATGTGGTCGACGAGGCCCGTATCGTCGACAATCTGGCGATCCTGAGCGATGTCGCGGAACGATCGGGCGCCCGTATCCTGCTGGCGCTGAAAGCCTTTTCCATGTTCGCGCTGGCGCCCCTTGTCCGCGACCATCTGCACGGGACCTGCGCGTCCGGGCTGTTCGAGGCGCGGCTTGGGCGCGAGGAATTCGGCGGGGCGGTGCACACCTATGGCGCCGCTTATCGGGACGCCGACATTGCCGACATCCTGGCCTGCAGCGATCACATCGTCTTCAATTCGCAATCCCAGCTGGAGCGGTTCCGGCCGCAGGTCGAAGCCGAACAGGCGCGCCGCCCGCACCTCAAGGTGGGACTGCGCATCAACCCGGAACGCCCGGTCGGCGAGAACCCGCTCTACGATCCCTCCGCACCGTTTTCCCGTCTTGGCATCGTTGCGTCGCAACTGGACCGCAGCCGGCTTCAGGGCATATCCGGCCTGCATGTCCACAATCTGTGCGAACAGGATTTCCTGCCGTTGCAGGAGACGGTGTCTGCGCTTGAAGAGCATTTCGCGGATGTGCTGCCGGCCATGCAATGGCTCAATCTTGGCGGCGGCCATCACATCACGCGTGCGGACTATCAGCGCGAGGCACTGATCGACTGTGTCCGGACGCTGTCGGACCGGTATGGTCTCCAGATCTATCTCGAACCCGGCGAGGCAATCGCCTGGGAAGCCGGAATCCTGGTTTGCGAGGTGCTCGATACTATTTGGAACGGGATGCCGATTGCCGTCGTCGACACCTCGGCGACCGCGCATATGCCGGATGTCATCGAGGCGCCCTATGTGCCGGAGATCCTTGGCGCCGGCCCGCCGGGCGCGACGGCGCACACCTACCGGATCGGCGGGCAAACCTGCCTGGCCGGAGATGTCTTTGGCGACTATTCCTTCGAGGCGGCGCCGCAAGCCGGGCAACGGCTCAAGATCTGGGACGCCGCGTATTACACGATGGTCAAGGCGACCACGTTCAACGGCATCGCGCTGCCGGCCATCGCCCTATGGAACTCTCGAACCGACAGCCTGCGCGTGGTCCGGTCCTTCGGGTACGAAGAGTTCCGCAACCGTTTGTCCTGAGCCGTTTGCCGGTCGACCGCGTCGGATGGAGCGCGTCCGGTAGCCGCCAGACAGCATCGAAAAGCGTGCGTTTCTACGCGTCTTTTTATCGGTTCATAAACTTTTACCTGTCACTCTTACCGGTGGCGGAATTCTACGGGGGCGCTTCCGCCAGGAAGCGAAGGCGACATGCAACGGTGCGACACAACAGTCTGGGGTTTCAGGGGCAAGCTGACCCGGGAGCAACGTAGCGAGTCGTACCCGATCCTTCTTCTTTGATTGCGAGGCGTCCCCATGTCGGCGTCGCCCATGCGATCGATCATCCGCGTGCTTGCGGATTCTCCGCTCGTCGAGCGCATTGCGCTTGATCACGAAAACAATAACGTCAAGGTATTCTATAAAAACGATCAGAAAAATGCTGCGTCGATCGAAGAAATGATCGACGTGATCAATTATTATTTTGGTCACAAATTCAATGCTCCAAATGCATTGACGCTTGTTGAAAAAACAACTCAAAAGAAAATTCCCAAAAGTTCTTCATATCACGTCAACTCCTATACCTCTTCGGCGTTGGATTTATTGCGGATCGACATTCATGACAAATTCATCGAATCGGAAGATTACTACAATCCTGAAGACGATATTCTGAAGATTGAACTGAGTTGCCTTCAGCGTGCAAAGAATCTCGTGCTGTCTCAGATGCAGACTCAAAAGAAACCGAAGACCTGCACGATCGAATTCAACTATGCGAACTTCAAGGAAAAGGCGAAACGCGATCGCTATCTGTCCGACCTGCACGCCCTTCCGAAATCCATCGTTCGAAACATCGGTGTGTCGCTGGTCCGCGTGACACCGGAAGAATCCATTGAAGACATCAACGCGACCTTGACCGAATTGTCGAACGCCGTCGGCTCCACCGGTCTGTCCTTGGTCTATGACAGCAATCCGGAAGCGCTCGAAAAGGCGCTGGAAACGGACGCGAGCCGTGTGTTCGTCGCGATCGATTTCAAACGGATTCAGGACGAAAAGACGATCGAGGAGTTGAATGCTGCGATTACCGAGCACAGACGCGCCCGGGACGTTTTCATCATCCAGATGAACATTGAGTCAAAGGCCGAAAAGAAGATCGGCGAAAGCGCCAACACGCTCAAATATACCGGCCGGGAATCGATTACCTGACTGTCCGGCCAGGCCGCCTCTGCCGGCAGTGTCGGTTCACTCCGCGGCTTCCGGATGCGGTGCCGCAACGGCGCCACCGGCTTCCAGGATCCGGTCAACCTCTGACGGCGCATAGCCGAGGTCGGTGAGCACGGCCCTTGTATGCTGGCCGAAGACCGGTGCGGCAGACCGGACTCCACCCGGCGTTCCGTGAAACTTGACCGGCGCGCCGATGGTCTGCACCGGCCCGGCGACCGGGTGGTCCACGACCGGTACCATCTCCCGCGCGATCGTTTGCGGATCCTGATGCATTTCGCCGATGGAAAGGACCGGGCCGGCCGGCATGCCGGCGGCCTCGAAGGCCGACAGCCAGTGCGCGGTCGGATGTTTCTCGAAAAAGGCT
>JANQQB010000271.1 GCA_028285165.1 Rhodobiaceae bacterium | reverse complement strand
CCTGGCTTTGGCCTGACCGGCCGTCGCGCAGGCGCGCAGGCGCGCAGGCAGGCTCTGGCTGCCGTGACCAGGGTTCGGGTGCGCCCTACCCAACCTCCTCGTCATCCCCGTGAAAGCGGGGGTTCAGTGTGGGACAGCACGACCCGGCCACTCTGGATCCCCGCCTGCGCGGGGATGACGAAAGAGGAGGCAGGGTGACGGGGAAAGAGGCCTGGTCGCGGAGCACGGTTGGCGACTTGCCGACCGCAAGGCCTTCTGGCCGCCCGCAGCGACGCGGCCTTCAGGCCGTGAGAGCGAGGATAGCCTAAGGGAGCGAACGCGACCGCCGGCGCTTGAGGCGCGAACAAGCAACTCCGCGCAAAACATAAAAGGAGCACATCTCATGCCCTTCTGGCTGGCCCGCGAACGGAACGGGCAGGACAGCGATTGGATCCAGCGCTTCGATCCGCGTTTCTGGACCATCGATTTCCCGCGCCCGATGATGGCGAGCGTCGTCACTGTCGCGCCCGATGCATTGCGGGTGGAATGCGAGTTCCATCACCGCGATGCGCTGGCCGGGCTGATCTGGACGAGCGAGGACACGCTCGACCATCCGCTGCTCGCCTACGCCACCGACCGCGATTACGACCGCACGACGCTGCGTTTCCGCTGGCGTTCGTCGGGCGTCCTCCCGCTCGACGCGGTACACGGACCGACGCTCACGATAGAAGGCCGCGACAGGGCCGGTGCGGCGCGCAACTGGTATGTCCGGCTGTGGAACTATGCCAGCGGGTCGCCCGAGGATGCACTGGTCGAAATTCCCTTCGCTGCGCTTGCGGGCGGCTGGGACATTTCGGGCGGCGGCGACCCGGTCCACCCCGGCGATATCGACCGGATGTTCATCTCGCTCACCCCGCCCGGCTACGATCCGGCGTCGGACGGGCTGCTGGCTTCGCGGGCGAATGGCTGGGTCGAGCTGACCGATATCGCCTGCCAGGGCCACCGCGCGATGCTGGAGATCGGCGACGTTCTGTTGCCACCGCACGACGCCGGCATTTGCACCGCCTATGATGACGGCTACAACCAGACGCCTGCCCGGTTGCTGCGCACGATGTGCGGACTCGGCTATCGTGGCGATTTCGTCCATTATGTCGGCATGAGCCACTATTACCGGCTCGACCGGGTCGATGGCGAACTCGCCATCAAGTCGACCGGCCATCTCGCCACCCCTGCGGAGGCCTGGCACCGCAACTATTTCACGCTGGCGGTCGAGCAGGGCTTCGGCCCGATCCCGTCGCTGTCCTACGAATTGCTGGCACAGGACTGTCCCGAGGACTGGAAACAGCGCGCCTCCGACGGCACACCTGCCCAGACCGGCTGGACGCCACCCTCGGCGCTGCTTTCACCGGCGAACATGGTCGCGCTCGCTTACCTGCGCAATATCATGACGCGTTTCGTCCAACTGATGACCGAAGCGAATGCCGACCCCGTCTTTCAGATCGGCGAACCTTGGTGGTGGGTAACCGGTGACGGCAGGATCTGCCTCTATGACGATGCGGCGAAAAGCACGTTCGGCGGCAATCCGCCGGTTATAGAGGATATGCGCCAGCCGCTCGATACGGCACAGAAGGCCCTGCTCGATCATGCCGGATACAGCCTGATGATTTCGACCGCCTCGATCCGGAACAAGATCAAGCAACTGGCGGGCCAGCAGGCCCAGGTCCGCTTGCTGCTGTTCACCCCCACCGTTCTCGATCCGACGATGCCCGAATTGCATCGCGCCAACATGCCTGTCTTGTGGAAATGGCCGTTTTTCGACGGCTTGCAACTGGAGGATTACGACTGGCTGACCATCGGCGCCGAGGCCCGGCGCAGGCAAGGCCATGCCTTCGTTCGCGACACGCTCGACTACCCACCCGAGCGGGAGGAATATCTCTCCGGCTTCGTCCTCTTGAGCGAGGACGCGGATGAATACTGGCAGCGAATCGATGCAGGCCTCGACGAAGCCGCATCGCGCGGCGCGGCACGCTCCTATGTCTGGGCGCTGCCGCAGGTGGCGCGCGACGGATACACCCGCCTTGCACCTACCGGAGAGGACGACATGCAAGCTTTCGACGATGTGCTCTATCCCCTGGCGCTCGGACGTGACGCCGGGGTCAGCCCCGAATTTTCCACTTCGGTCGCGGTCACCGCGTCGGGCCATGAACGGCGCAACTCGCTGTGGTCGGACGCGCGACTGCGGTTCGATGTCGGTCCCGGCATCCGGTCCGAACACGAACTCGGCACCCTGATTGCATTTTTCCGCGCCCGACGCGGGGCGGCACGCGGATTTCGCCTTGCCGACCCATTCGATTTCAGCTCCAACGGAATGACCGGCACGCCGGGCGATACCGACCAGCCGATCGGCATCGGCGACGGCACAACGGCCACTTTTCGCCTGGTCAAATCCTATGGTGCCGGGATCGAAGGCAGCGGCGAACCACAATTGCGCCCGATCACCCGGCCGCGTGCCGAAACGGTCGGCATAAGCATCGACGGGATTGCCGTGGGCGGCTGGACGCTCGAAACAGGGGGAACGGTGGTCTTCGACGATGCCCCTGCCGAAAATGCCGAAATCCGTGCCGGGTTCCTGTTCGATGTCCCCGTCCGCTTCGCCGAAGACCGGCTCGACATTACCGGCGCCAATTTCGCAGCGGGGGAGGCACCGTCCGTCCCGCTCGTCGAAATCCGCGAGGCGGTATGACCCGGGTCTTCTTTCGCGAGGAGCTGGAAGGCGTCGCTACCTTCTGGCGTATCCACCGGCGTGACGGTGTGACGCTGGGATTTACCAGTCACGACCGCGACCTGTGGTTCGACGGCGTGCTCCATCGCGCGGCCCCGGGCATGTTGCCAAGTGCCATCCGCCGTACCGCCGATCTCGCATCCGACAGCGCCGAAGTCGAAGGCGCGCTGGCACATGACAGTATCGATGCCGCCGACCTGGCCGCCGGCCGGTTCGACGGGGCGGCAATCCTTGTCGGAGCGGTCGACTGGGAAAATCTCGACCACGCGGTATTGCATAGCGGAACTTTCGGGAGCGTATCCCAAGAAGCCGGGGCATTCGTCGCCGAACTGCATTCGGCCAAGGCCATGCTCGAGCAGGATTTCGTGCCTCGCACCAGTCCGACCTGCCGCGCCCTTTTCTGCGGACCGGGTTGCACGCTTTCAGGCATGCGATTCACGCATCGATCGGCAGTCGTGTCGATCGACCATCAAGCCAATCTGGTCGGCTTCGACCAGATCGATCCCGCATCGATGGACGGAGGCCGGATCCGCTGGCTCGACGGCCCGCAAGCCGGGCTGACAATGCAAGTCCTCGATTCCGGCCCGGCCGGGCTGTCGCTCGATGCGATCATCGATCCGGCCTTGGCCATCGGAACCCGCGCTCTTCTGCGCGAAGGATGCGACCACCGACTCGCCACCTGCGCAAGCCGTTTTGCCAATGCCGCCAACTTCCAGGGGGAGCCGTTCCTGCCTGGCAACGATTTGCTCGCCAGCTATCCGCCGCCCCGATGACGGATAGCGGCCGGGCAGTCGCCGAAGCCGCCGCAAGGCTGGTTGGCACGCCCTTTCTCCTGCATGGTCGCGATCCGCAAACCGGATTGGATTGTGTCGGGCTGGTCGCATCCGCCCTGTCGGCTTCGTCTCGTGAACCAGTCCCGCCCCGTACGTACGGACTGCGAAATAGCGAGATCCGGACGATGCTGGGATGTGCCGAACTATCCGGCCTGCGCCCGGCAACGGGTTCTCCCCGGCCAGGCGATATCCTGCTCGTCCAGCCCGGCCCGGCGCAGAATCACCTGCTCGTCATCGGTCCGGACGGCTGCCTCATTCACGCGCATGCCGGCCTCCGGCGCGTCGTCTCCATGCCCGGGACCTGCCCCTGGCCGGTACTGAAACACTGGCATCCGCCGCTCTAGGAAACACTCATGGCAACTCTTCTTCTCGGTGCCGTCGGCACTCTGATCGGCGGCCCGCTCGGCGGGGCGGTCGGGGCGCTGGCCGGTCGCCAGATCGACGGGGCGATTATCGGCTCCGGCACGCGCGAAGGGCTCCGGCTGAAGGAACTGGCGATAACCACGTCGAGCTACGGGCAGCCACTGCCACGCCATCATGGGCGCGTGCGTGTCGGCGGGACGATCATCTGGGCGACCGATCTCAAGGAGAATCGCGAGACCAGCGGAGGTGGCAAGGGACGGCCCAGGACAACCAGTTACAGCTATTCCACATCGTTCGCAGTCGCGCTTTCGAGCCGGCCTGTCGGTGATATCGGACGTATCTGGGCCGATGGCACATTGCTGCGTGGAGCCGGCGGTGACCTGAAGACCGGCGGAACGATACGCATCCATAACGGTTTCGGCGACCAGCAGGTCG
>JANQQB010000267.1 GCA_028285165.1 Rhodobiaceae bacterium | reverse complement strand
AAAAGCGGCGTGTCCGGTGTGTAGGTCGCTTTGCGCGTCTCGCCGTTAACGGTGATGTCCAAATCCGGTCTCCTCTCGTTGCATGAGGGGCAACAGGGTCAAGGCCCTGTTCCGGATTTGAACTAAGGGACGAACGCGTTACGTTCTTGCAGGATTCTCCGGCTTTGAAGATTCCATCGGATGGCACTTGCGCAACAGCGATACAGCGAGTTTTACCGGTCCAGCGCCTATGCCGCCTTCCCGCGCAGGGAACGCTCGGGTGGGCGGTTCCGGACCGACGCCATGATCGTGCATCAAGAGGCGCATGAAAATGTCGATCCGGCGACGTCCGAACTCGTGATCGGCGTCACCCTGTCCGGCGCGACTCCGGCCCGGTGGAAAGTCGGGTCGACATGGCGGGAAATCGAGGCAAGGCTGCCCGGATGCATCGGCGTCTCGCCGATCGGCGAAGCGCTCGAAATGTCGGTCACCGAGGACCACGAGCTCCTTGTCATCGCCCTTTCGGAAGCGGCCATCGCCGATCTGAAGGCGGACTATGTTCCGGATTGTGTCGACATCCTGAACCAGGGGCACAGGAAGTATCACTACGATCAAGAGACCGCACGACGGGCCCATGCCGTCTGGAGCGCCCTCTCCTCAACCGACACCATTTCGTCGCTGCTTGCAGATGCAGAGGTTCAGGCCCTGCTCGCGTCGACCCTGCGCATGATCGCCGGCCAATCACCGGACACGCGCAGGACGGACGGTCGGGTCGACATAGCCAGCCTCGAAGACTATGTGCGCAGCAGGATATCCGACCGCGTCTCGGTCGACGACCTTGCCGGGATTTCAGGCCTCAAGCCCACCCGCTTGAATGAGACGTTCAAACGGCAAACCGGGCAAACACCGTACGCCTTCGTTCGAAGCGTTCGCATGCGGATGGCCACCGAAGCGCTGCTTGCCGGCAAGGAGCCACTGGCCAGCATCGCCTACCGGCTCGGCTTTGCCGATCAGGCGCACTTTTCCCGCGAGGTCAAATTGCATACCGGGGTTTCGCCGTCAAAGTATCGCGCGTAACGAAGCGGCTGAAGAACCTCGGCAAGTCATGAGGGCCGGCGTCAAATGCACTCCCCGCCGTCGACGACGAGCGCGTGCCCTGTCATGAAGGATGACCGGTCGGACGCGAGAAACACGATGCTGTCGGCGATCTCGTCGACGGTGCCGAACCGTCCCATGGGGATCTCGCCCGCGATATAGGCCTCGAGATTGTCGCGTCCGCCCATCTGTACCTCGAAACCCCGGTTGAACGGCGTATCGATGAAGCCAGGGCAAAGCGCGTTGAACCGGATGTTTTCGCCGGCATAATCCGCCGCAATCTGCCGCGTCATTGCAAGGATCGCATGTTTGGTCGTGCAATAGGCGATCATCTCGCGGTCATATTGAACCCCGGAATTCGAAGACGTGATGATGACGCTCCCTCCCCCTTGGCGCCGCATGGGGGCAATGGCGGCCTGGGCCGCCACGAAATGCGACCTAACGTTAAGCGCCCAGGAGGCATCCATGTCCTCGACGCTGACCTGCTCGAGCGTGCCTTCGATCTGAATCCCGGCATGCGAATGCAGGATGTCGAGGCGTCCGTGGCGTTCGGCCGTATCGGCGATGGCCGCCCGCAAGGCGGCATCGTCCGTGACGTCGAGCGAAAGGGCATCCGCCGTGTGGCCGTCCCGCCGGATGGCATCGGCCACGGCTTCGGCGGCCGCTCCATTGCGATCCGTTACGACGATCGACGCGCCTTCGCGTGCCAAGGCCCGGGCACCGGCTGCTCCGATTCCGGACGCCGCACCCGTGATGAAGGCGACCTTGTCTTCAAGCAGCAATCTTCTCTCCCTGGGACCTGTTGGTGTCAGCGCTCCGCCCCGCGACGCAGGATGAGCTGTGCAATGACAAGCAGGATCAGCGAGGCGACCATGACCATGGTTCCGATGGCGTTGACTTCGGGCGTCACACCGCGCCGGATCGACGAGAAGATGTAGATCGGCAACGTCGTTTCGGATCCGGCGACAAAGAAGGCGATGATGAAATCGTCGAAACTGAAGGTGAAACTGAGCAAGAAACCGGCAAGAATGGCGGGCGCGATCAAGGGCAATGTCACTTGCCGAAAGGTCCCGAAGGGCGTGGCGTAGAGATCGGCCGAGGCCTCGGCCAGCGCCTGTTCCAGCGTCGCAAGCCGGGCACGAACGATGATGATCACCAGCGCCATCGTGAACATCGTGTGAGCCGCGATCAGCGACCCGATGCCCATCGACAATGTCGGGGGCGCATCGGTTTGCGGCCACAGCGACGCCAGCCATGGATTGACGATGTCGAACACCGTCACCAGCGCGATGAGCGTCGCTATGCCGATCACAATGCCGGGAATCATCACGGCGATGTAGATAACGCCGTCGAACACCGCACGGGCCGGGCCGCGTATACCCTGCAGACCGACCGCGGCCAACGTGCCAAGGACGCTGGCCAGCATCGCCGAAACGAACGCGACGAGAAGGCTTGTCTGCAATGCGTCCATGACAAACGGGTTTTTCAGGGCCCGTCCGTACCATTGCACGGAAAACCCCTGCAACTGACTGGCATGTCGCCCGGCACTGAAGCTGAAAAGCGCGATGATCGCGATCGGCGTGTAAAGGAACAGATAGACGCAAAGTGCATAAAGACGCATCGCCGGGCCTCACATGATCGACACGTCGTTTCGGCCCGATTGCAGCCGGGCGATCAGTCGCATGTAGATCGTGACGGTGATGAGCATGATGACGATCAGCGTGAACGCGACCGCGGAGCCGAACGCCCAGTTGCGCGATTGAAGAAACAGGTCGACCAGCGCATTGCCGACGAAGAAGACTTTCCCGCCGCCGAGCAGCGCCGGTATCAGAAACTCGCCCATCAGCAGGATGAAGACCAGCATGCACCCGGTCGCGACACCGGGAATCGACAGCGGCAGCGTGACCTTCAGGAAGGTGGCGAATGGCCGAGCGCCGAGATCGGACGAAGCCTCCAGCAGACGCTTGTCCAGCCGGTCGAGGCTGACATAGATCGGAAACACCATCAGCGGCAAATAGCCGTAAATGATGCCGATGAGGACAGCGTAGGGCGTGTAGATGAGGCGTACCCCTTCGATGCCCATGACCTCGAGAAGGGCTGGCAGGCCGCGGCCGCCCAGGATGTAGATCCAGGCGTAGCTGCGGATCAGGATACTGGTCCAGAACGGCACGATCACCAGCACGAGCAGGATCGTCTTCCATTTCGGATCCGTCCGCACCGCCAGTTGGTAGGCCAGCGGGTAAGCGATGATCAGGGCGGCCAGCGTGCCCAATGGGGCCAGGATCATGGTGTTCTGAAACGCCGTGAACCTGGCGGGAAGATTGGCGTATTGCTCCAGTGTGAAAGCCGGGACATAGCCGCCGGCCGGCCCGCGCTCGCCAAAACTGAAAAGCAGGACGACGCTGAGGGGGAGCACGAGCATCACCAGAAACCACGCCGCCGCCGGGGCAACGAGGAGCCAGTTGCGCTCGTGCTGGGTCATGTCGGAACCGCCCTGCCTTGCCGCCTCTAGGCTGACTTGAACCGTGCCAGCAATTCGGCCCGGTTGGGATCCGTCAAGGTCGCCGCCGCGCCGAATTCAAGCGCGTCCAGCAGCTCCTTTGCCGGATAAAGGATCGGGTCGTTCAGAATCTCTTCGGGCAGCAGCGTGTTGGTGTTCGCGTCCGCCACCGGATAGCCGTGCGCCAGAACCTCGCGCGCATTCACTTCCGGATCGAGCATGTGATTGATCAGGGCGTAGGCCGCATCGAGATGCGGGGCATCCTTTGGAATGGCGTAATAGTCGCTCCAGATCTCGCCGCCCTCGCGGCCCAGCACATATTGAATCTCGGACATGTCGCTGTTCAATTGTTTGCCATCGCCCGTCCAGCACATTGTCAGCCAGGCATCGCCTGAACGCATGGCGGGCTGATAATCCGATGAAATCGCGAACAGATGCGGCTTGACGTCGATGAGCAGTTTCTCGGCTTCGGCAAGTTCGGCCTCGTCCACGGAATTAAAGGAATAGCCGAAATATTTCAGAGCGTTACCGATTGTGGTGAGTTGGTAGTCGTGCACCATCGTCCGGCCCGAGAAATCGTCCTTTGTCCGATCGAAGAAGTCCTTCCAAGTGGTGAGCGCCTTGCCGCCATCATGCTTGGTGTTTACAGCAAAGCCGGTCGTTCCCCAGTTCTTCGGCACCGCGTACAGCGTTCCATCGACGATGCCGGCATCGGAGAAACGCGGATCAAAGGCGTCGGCCTTGTAATTGGGCAGCCGGGTGACATCGAGCGGCTGAATCAGATCCTCCGAGACGTAGGTCGTGATCGTGTAATTGGTCGGCACAAACACATCCCAACCGCTGCCGCCGGCCTGCAGCTTGGCAAGCATCTCTTCGTTCGATCCGAATACGTTCACCTGAACGGCAGCCCCTTTTGCCTCGGTGAACATGTCGAAATTCGCCGCATCGTGGTAATTCGGCCAAGTCGCCAGGATGACCCGGTCGCCGATTTCACTGGCATGCGCCGCCTGCGGCCGCAGCCCGGGCATCGCATTGCCGAGCACAACGGTGGCAGCGCCGAGCCCGGTCACGCCCAGGAAATGCCGGCGCGTCACGGAGCCCTTCTGATAGCGGCGCAGCTCTTCCATGAATTGCCGCTTCGACATGCGGCCGCTGCCTTTCAAGTCACTGATGTCTGTCATTGTCCCAATCTCCCTGTTGCTTGGGTTGAGGTCGGTCAGTCAGGCTTGAGAAGGAGCGCGGCCTCGTCGCTCCAGTCGAGAAAGGCGGGGTCACCGGTCTGAAAGCCGCGCCCTTCGTTTTCGGATTGCCGCGGCGCAAGCACGATAATGTTGCCGAGCGTCTCGTGCCGGACGAGGTATTCGGTGTGCTCGCCAAGAAAGATGCGGTTCTGGACGACCACGTCGAGACTGTCCTCACCGGCAGTGCGGCCGATACGGATCTGTTCCGGACGGATGCTCAGGCACCCCGGTTCGCCGGCACCGATGCCGGCACCGAGCCGACCCTTCAACCGATGCCCGTTATCCGTCATCAGGCTCGCACGGCCATCGCTCACGAGCTCGACACGACCATCGAAAAAATTCGAGGTTCCGACGAAATCCGCCACGTAACGGGAGTTTGGATGATCGTATAGATTCAGCGGCGAGCCGACCTGCACGATCTCGCCGGCACGCATCACGCAGATCCGGTCGCTGAGCGACAGCGCTTCTTCCTGGTCATGCGTCACCAGGATGAACGTGATCCCGAGCTGGCGCTGCAGGTCCTGCAATTCGATCTGCATTTCCTTGCGCAGTTTCCGGTCCAGCGCCGCCAGCGGCTCGTCGAGCAGCAACAGTTTCGGCTCATTGACAATGGCGCGTGCCAGCGCAACGCGTTGCTGCTGGCCACCCGACATTTCCCAGATCCGGCGTTTTCCGAAACCGGAAAGACGAACGATCTCCAGCGCCCGATCGACCTTGTCCGCGATCTCGCGGCGGCCCGGTCGCGGCCGGCGCTGGCGCAGGCCGTAGCTGATATTCTCGGTAACGTTCAGATGCGGAAACAGTGCATAACTCTGGAAGACCATGTTGACCGGACGGCGGTAGGGCTCGAGCGCGTTGACCACCTGACCGCCGATCAGGACGTCGCCGCTGGTCGGCGTCTCGAACCCGGCGAGCATGCGGAGCGCCGTGGTCTTTCCGCAGCCCGAAGGACCGAGAAAGGACAGGAACTCGCCCGGGGCGATGCTGAGGTCGATGTTGTGTGCCGCAACGACGTCGCCGAAGGATTTTGACACGGTCCGAAGTTCGGCTACCGGCGGTTTTTCTTCCGATCGGTCGTTCACGGCATATTGCGTAGGTGCCGAGCTTGTAGCCATGAACCTCGAATGACCTCATATTTCATTGATGGTAAAAGTTGAGGAAAAACAGCCCAATCTGTAAATATGCACTTTGTTATACAAACAATGCTATAGAAGCCTGTGAGCATGAATCACGCGAAGGCAGGAGCCGAAGGTGGATTGGATCGAGTCAGCGGGCCGGATCGTGGACTGCATCGGCACCAAGGATTTCGCGCGCGCGCTTTCGCATGGGCTCCGTGCCGCCGTACCCTATGACTACACCGTCATCTTCGGGTATTTCGGCAGCGCGCCGCCGCTTGATCTGTTCGATGATTTCCCGCCGGATCGCCGCCGCCTCCATGTCGAGGAATACCAGGAAGGCCCCTATTTGCTCGACCCGTTTTTTCTGGTCACGGTCAACGGCACCGAACCGGGCCTCTGGCGTTTGCGGGAGATCGCGCCCGACCGGTTTTACCAGGGCGAGTACTATCGCAACTATTACGCCCAGACCGGTCTGGCCGAAGAGATCGGCTATCTGATCAAGGCCAATAGCGAGTTGTCCATCGTGATCTCGCTCATGCGCAAGGAGAACCGCTTCTCCAATGCGGAATTGCGCGCGCTCAAGAAGATATGGCCGGTGATCGAGGCAGCCAGTCGCAAGAACTGGCAGGGCCTGGCCCTGGCCGAGCCGGGCTGGTCACAGAATATGGAAGAGCGGATCGAGGCGGCGTTCCACAGCATCGGCGAAGGCGTGCTGACCCCACGTGAACGCCAGGTCGTGGAACTGACCCTGAGAGGACACTCCGCCGACGCGATCGGGAAACTGCTGCAGATATCCTCCGGCACCGTTCGGATTCACCGTCGGAACATCTACACGAAACTCAGGATCAGTTCGCAGGGTGAGCTGTTCTCCGAGTTCATCAATGCGATGATCGGAAGCGGTCCGAGCAGCACGCCGTCCCTGCAGCATTGAGCGGCAAGCCGAAAGGCAATCGCCGTATCGCCTCAGTCAAACCTGTGCTGCAAAACAAGCGCGACGACGCGACACTACCGACCGGAAGCTCCTGCAGAGCGCGGATCGTAGGCGCGACGCGGTCGCAGGGAAACGGCGAAACCGCCCCGACTACCTCCGACAGGATCAGGAAGCCGACTCGCAGCGGATCGGCCGGCGCGAGCATGGCACTGGCTTCGACGGTCAGTGGCGCGTCGGGATAGCCGGTCGCTGCGATGGTCTGGATATTGCACAAAAACTCCAATACATCTATAGAGTAATTGCTGCACTCGCAGTTTTAGAATGATTCTAATCTATTAAGTCAAATATAATTTTTCCTCTGCGCCCCTTTTGAATTGAAATAATTCAATATTTGGGAGATTAATACTATTTAATACTTAAAAATTTAGATCAAATGCTTCGGCCAAGGAATATGCCAACGGTCGCGGCGGCCCGACATGGAACAAAGGTGATGACTGTGAACATAAAGCCAGGAAACGATTCAGCGCACGGCAAGGTCATCACGCAAGGCCAGTTGGAATCGATGGGCGAGGAGTTTGGCCTGCGCCCCTCCGAGCTGACGGTGCAGACGCTGGATGGAGATGCCGATCGGGAGATGTTTTCCGGCGTGTTCAGTCATCGCGCTCTTTCATCCGGGTGCGACCTGATGGCGTCGGACCTGCTGGCCCTGCGCAGCGAGCGCATGTCATCGACCATGCCGGGCCGGTTCCTCATCCGACTGCCCTTCCAGGCAGTAACGATTGGCATCGGCAAAACCGCGCTCGAACCCGTCGGACTGGAACCGGGTCGGGCGCTGACGATTGCACTGCAGGACCCGTTCACGGTCGACGGCGCCTTCGTCGCCGGCAACCGCTACACCGATTTCTTCGTCTATGTCTCGTCGGATGCGCTGCTCGACGACGCTCTTCTGGAAAGGGTTGCGGGTAAACTCGCGCAAAACCGTGTCGAGCTGTTCCCGGTCGATGCCAGTCTTTGCGAGCGGGCCCTTGTGATATGTCAGGCACAGATCGATGATTGTGTGCAGGGATTGTTGGCCGAGAGCTGTGCTCTTGAACTGCTCGCCCTGTCGCTCAGTCCTTCGGGCGGAGAGACGGAAGCGGTAAGCCCCTCCGACCGAAGAAAAATGGAAATCGTGCGCGATCTGCTGATCCAGGAGCCGCATCGCGACCATCGCATTGCCGACTTGGCCCGGCAAGCCGGTGTCGGTGTGACGACACTCAAGAGCAAGTTCAAAGCGGTGTTCGGTCACTCGGTCGTGTCGTTCCTGCGCGATACCCGCCTCGAACGGGCCAAACAGGGAATTTCGGCCGAGGGTTGGACCGTGTCGCAAGCGGCCTACATCGTGGGATATCGGCACCAGAGCAGCTTTTCGACCGCATTCCGCAGAAAGTTCGGCGTCTGGCCGAGCGAACTCAGGCGCATGTAGACGCGCCGCCCGCACGCCTATCAAAAACGGCGCCTGTCCTATGCATTAGCGATGTGCAGTACGGGATCCGGACGGTATTTTCCTGACAATAAAAATCAACTTTTAGCTCGCTGTCCGCATCGGTCCGTTTCAAAGCCTCGCGCTTGACCAAAAACCGCCCGCGGGCGGCTTGCCAGGCGCTGAGGCAACACGATGAGGCATTCCCGTTTCAAACCTCCTACGTCGCAGAAGTATGGGGCGGCCTTTTGCGTGGTATTACCGGCGGTTGCGACGTTCGGCCTGTCGGCGCACGCCCAGGACGCCGGGGTCCCGGTCGCCGACGACGGCAGCATCCTGCTCGATCCCCTGATCGTTTCGGCACGCAAACGCGAAGAAGGCGTTTTCGAAGCCCCTCTGAGCGTGTCCCGGATAGGCCGCGATGAGTTGGAAGGCGCCCGTGTCTCGGACAACAATGACATCACACGGCGCATCCCGAACACGTTTTTCGTCGATTCCGGCGTCAGGGGCTTCAACCGCTTCTCAATTAGGGGGATCGGCGATCTGGGCGGCGGCTTTGCGCCGGACGACAATTCGGTCGGCTTCTTTATCAACGGCGTGCCGGTTCCGCCGACTGCGATCGACGGCCCGCTGCTCGATATCGAGCGCGTCGAAGTCCTGCGCGGCCCGCAAAGCGCGCTTTTCGGCCGCAACACACAAGCCGGCGCCGTCAGCATCATCACCACCGATCCCGACGATCAGGAGGTCAGTCTTTCCGCAGAAGGCGGAAATCTGGGGCAGAGAAAGGTCGTGGGTATCGTCGGCGGTCCGATATCGGACGCGGCCTCCGGTCGGATTGCCTTCCAATATGCCGGACGCGAGGGCGACGTGCCCAATGATCTCGGCGGCGATCTGCGCGGGTTCGATGCCGCGAGCGCCGTTGCTTCCTTCAAGGCAACCTTGGGCGACAGCACCGATCTCAGCTTCTTTGGCCGATACGAGTATGACAGCGAAGATGTGCTCTTGCGGACCTTCAGCGACGATCCCGACTTTCCCAGGGTCAGGCTGGACGTTGATCCGGACCAGGAAACCGAAAACCTCCAAGCGGGACTGACGCTGACGCATGATTTCGGGTTTGCGGAACTCACATCCACGACCGGCTTTCACTACGGTGATTTTCGCTTTTTCAACGACCAGACGGACGGCCGGCTGTTCGGCGCGTTGACAGGCCTGCCGCCCGCGGCGTTCGACAATCCCGGCATCGACTTCGCCCGCCAGGACAACCAGGAGTTTCGCATAAATCAGGAAGTCCGGTTGTCGGGCGAGGCTTCGGGAATCGACTGGCTGGTTGGCGGTAACGTCTTTTATTCCGATTTCGACCAGGACTTCTTCATTGACGTTCAATCCCCGTTTCCGCTTCAGACCGGCACGTTCGACTCGCATATCGAGACGATGAGTTACGATGTGTTCGGCGCGATCGGCGTGCCTCTCACGGAGCGGCTCACTCTGGACGGCGAACTGCGCTATACCCATGAACGCGAAACATTCGACGGCGGCTTCATCGGCGCGTTCACGGCACTCGGCTTTCCGTTGCCGATCAACAACCAGCAATCCGACTCGGCTGACTTCGACCTGATAACCGGCAGGATTGCCGCATCCTTCGCTGTCACCGATTCAGTCAAGGCCTATGCTTCCTATGCCCGTGGTGCAAAGGCCGGCGGCTTTTCTTCGCTCGATACGGATCTTGCAAATCCGGCATTCACTACCGTCGACCAGTTTGAAGCGGCCTTCACCGATTCCTTCGAAGTCGGCGTTCGCGGGACCGCGCTGGACGACAAGGTGCGTTTCGCGGCGGCGTTGTTCTACAATGAAACCAGCGACGAGCAATTGGCGGCCTTCGATTTCACGACCTTCACCGCAAGCATCGAGAACGCCGATACGAGAACCTATGGCGGGGAGATCGAGATATCGGTCGAGCCGATACAAGGCCTCGAATTGGCCGCCGCGCTCGGTCTTCTCGACACGGAAATTACCGATGCCGCAGCGGGAACCGGTGCCCTTGTCGGCGGCAAGGTTCCCAACGCACCCGACGTGACCTTCCGGGCCCGGGCTGACTACGCCTTTGCCGCAAGCGACGTCGGTATCGGTGGCGGCGGTCAGTTCCGGGTCGGGGCCGAATACCAACATGTCGGCGAACGAACGGCCGATGTCGGCAATACGCGCTCCCTGGACGGGTTCGGTATCATCAACCTTCAGGCCGGCTATGAAGTCGGTAAGTTCAAGGCTTTCGCCTTCGCCGAGAACGTGGCCGGTGAGACGTATATTCCCAGCACATTCTTCTTCGGCAACGCGCCGAGCGGAACGCCGGTTTTCACCGGCGCCGCCAGCGCGCCGCGCAAGTTCGGCGGAGGCATCAAGGTCCGGTTCTGATCAGATGCATTACTTGCTGCTCGCGGCTGTCGGCTCGCCGGTAAGGGCGCAGATCTCTTCCGTGCGGTCTTGAAACCCATGTCTCCTCAAGCAAATGAGCTTGGCTTCACGGACGAGACAGGCAACGGGCCGGCAAAGCGTCGATCCGCCATCGGCCTCCTTATCGAACCGGTTCGATACAGGATTTACGCCGCCTGTTTCCTGCAGGCCGTCGCCGCGATTTGCGGCGTCGTTCCGTTCATCGCCGTTGCGGAAATCGGACGCGCACTCCTCTCCTCTGAGGGTGCCGACCCCGCTCGCATCTGGTGGATCGCGGGAGCTGCCGTCGGGTCGCTGGGGCTGCGGCTCTTTTTGCAAATGGCCGCCTTGCTGACAACCCACTTTGCCGACGTCAAACTCCAGCTCGAACTGCGTCGCCGGATGGCGCAGCGCCTGTCCCGTGTCCCGCTCGGTTGGTTCGATGCGCACAATTCCGGCGCGGTCAAGAAGGCCCTCCAGGATGATGTTACGGCCATGCACTATCTTGTCGGGCACGCCATCACCGATATGGTCAGCGCCGCAATCACACCCTTGGTGGTGTTGGCCTACCTCTTCTGGATCGATTGGTCACTGGCGCTCGTTGCACTCGTTCCGCTCTCGGGTGGCATGGTGCTTTATGCGGTGCAATTTCGTGGGTTCGGCCCGCAGATGGCCGCGTACAATCGGTCCTTGAACGACGTGAATGCCGCCGTCGTCGAATTTGTCCGCGGCATCGCGGTCGTAAAGACATTCGGTCGGGAACGCCAGGCATACAGCCGCCTCACCCGGCGGTCGCAAAAGTTCATCGGCGACTTCTGGGCCTGGCTGAAAAGCATGCTCGTCCTGTCGGCGGCAACCGAAATTGTCCTGTCGCCCCTGTTCAGCCTTGCCGTGGTCGTCGCCGGCGGCTTCCTGCTGATCGCCGCCGGACTGGCCGATCCGTTGGATGTTTTGCCGGCCGCCGTGCTTGCCCCCGCCCTGACGGCGCCGCTCATGGCGCTGACCTACGCCGCCAATGAGCTCATGGTGTCGCAGCCGGCTGCAGAGCGCGTTGCGGCGCTGCTTGAGGCGCCGGTCCTCCCGACCGCCGCTGCTCCCCTTGAGCCGCAGGGAGCCCGTGTCGAATACCGGAATGTCGCGTTTTCCTACGACGGCGAGACCGTTGCCCTGAAGGACATTGATCTGATCCTGGAACCGGGAACCGTGACGGCACTGGTCGGCCCCTCGGGATCGGGAAAATCGACGCTGGCGCGCCTGCTGCCCCGCTTCTGGGACGTGCAATCCGGGCAGATCACGCTCGGCGGCGTGCCGTTGCAACACATGGATCCCCACGCGCTTTATGCGCGGATCGGGTTCGTGTTCCAGGACGTGCAATTGCTGCGTCGCTCGGTCGCCGAAAACATCGCACTGGGCCGGCCGGGTGCATCGAAAGAAGAAATAGAAAACGCGGCACGGGCAGCACAAATCCACGATCGCATCCTCACTCTGCCCGGACGCTACGAAGCCGTCGTCGGCGAGGATGCCCGGTTCTCCGGCGGCGAAGCGCAACGGATTTCGATCGCACGGGCGCTGCTGGCTGACGCACCGATTCTCGTCCTCGACGAGGCGACGGCGTTTGCCGATCCGGAATCGGAGGCGGCGATTCAGGACGCCCTGTCCCGGCTTATTGCCGGGCGCACGCTGCTTGTGATTGCCCATCGGCTGCATACGATTACCGCAGCCGATCAAATCTGCGTCCTCGATAAGGGGCGGATCGTGGAACGCGGACGCCACCAGGCGCTGCTGGATCGCGGCGGTCTCTACACGCGCTTGTGGAACGCCAACGAGGCGGCTCTGGCCGGCGAAGCGGAGCATCAGCCGTGATCGGTGCGCTGGACCGCGTGGCGGGGCCCGAAGCCCGGGCCCGGCTGCGCGGCAACGCAGTCAGCCTGATCGCCGAGGGCGTTCTCACCGGCATCGGATTTGCGATTCTGGTTCCCTTGCTGCGGCATTTGCTGACAGGCGATCTCGCCGCCGCAGGGCTCTGGCTGACCGTCGAAATGGCCGTCATCGCCCTTTATGCGGCCTTGCGTCTCAAAACGCAGCTTGCCGGCTACCGAACGTCGATCTGGCTGGGTCGCATCCTGTTTCGGCGCCTCGCGCTTCACATCGCACAATTGCCGCTCGGCTGGTTCAATGCGGACCGCGTCGCCCAGATCGGCCGGCTCGCCAGTCAGGGCGTCATCAACGTGATCGGCGTGCCGGCGCACATGCTGCGGCCGGTGATTACGGCACTGGTCACACCGGCGACCGTGCTTGTCCTGATGTTTGTCTTTGACTGGCGCCTGGCGCTTGCCATGCTGATTTCCGTGCCGGCTATTGCCCTCGTCTTCCGGCGGAACGGCGATCTGGTCCAAAGACAGGAACACGATCTCAATGCGGCCGCCGTGGAGGCCGCCGGGCGCATGATCGAGTTTGCCCAGTCGCAGGCCGTCTTGCGCTCCTGCAGCCGTGATGGCGACGATCTCGGCGCCCTGGACAGGGCCTTGGTGCGGCAATTCGATGTGACCCGAAAGCTCATCCATAGCGTCGGACGGGGCCTTTTGAGCTTCATCCTGGTCCTGCAAATCGCCCTGACGCTTGTGCTGCTCTTCGGCGTCAGTCTGGCGCTGGGCGGCGACATCGATGCCGCCGAACTGGTCGCCCTGCTGGTGCTGCTCGTCCGGTATGTCGAACCCTTGATCGTAGCCGCCGACCTTGAAGGCGTTCTCCGGATGAGCCGCAACAATCTGCAGCGCATGGACACGCTTCTCGCCGTCGCGCCCCTGCCGGAGCCCGAAAGCGACCGGTCGACGCAACCCCGCGATTCCTCCGTCGTTTTCGACGCGGTCGGCTTTGCATATGACGACAGCCCGGTTCTTGAAGACGTCAGCTTTACCGTTCCGCACCATTCCATGACGGCGATCGTCGGACCGTCGGGAGCCGGCAAGACCACGATTTTGCGGCTGATTGCCCGCTTTTGGGATGTTGCCGACGGCGCGGTGCGTATCGGCGGCGTCGATGTGCGCGATATGGCAGGCGAAGACCTGATGCAGCACATCTCGATCGTGTTTCAGGACGTCTACCTGTTCGATGGAACGATTGCAGAAAACATCGCTCTGGGCCGCGAACGCGCCAGTGCTGCCGACATCGAACGCGCCGCGCGGCTGGCCTGTGTGGATGAAATCGCAGCGCGCCTGCCGGACGGCCTTGCGAGCCGCGTCGGCGAAGGCGGATCGGCGCTTTCGGGCGGCGAGCGTCAACGGGTTTCAATTGCCCGGGCGATCCTGAAGGACGCGCCGATCATTCTCCTCGACGAAGCGACGGCCGCGCTCGATCCGATCAATGAAGCCGCGGTGCAACAGGCGCTTCAGGCGTTGACCAAGGACAAGACCCTTGTCGTTGTCGCGCATCGGCTGCAGACGGTTCGCGCGGCCGACCAGATCCTCGTCCTGCGAGACGGGCGCGTCGCCGAACGTGGAAACCACGACGCCCTTCTGTCGTTGGATGGCGACTACGCGGCGTTCTGGAAAGAACGGCATCGGGCAGGCGGATGGCGCCTCGGGCCTGCCGAACTTCGAAAAAGCGATGAGATGCGAGAGTGACGCGGTACGGCAGCCAACAGAGAAAAAATCATATCTCCATCGTTCAATAGACGACGGCAAGCTGTTCGACCAGACGATCCGGATCGGTTTCCTCGGCATGCCATTGATCGTTCCGCCGGCAGGACGCATAGGCGGCCGTCATTTCCGGCCCGACCCATCGCTCCACGCTTTCCAGCACACGATCCGTGGCGAGCTCGGCGGGCGAGGTCGGCAGCGGGCGCAATCCCATTGCGGAACGCGTTTCCGCATCGAGCGTGGCCGGATCCTGTGCGACGTTTTTCGGGGGCGGGAGCGTGTGTTTTATTCCGTCCAGCCCGGCCCGAATGATGGCGGCAAGCATCAGATAGACATTGGCAGTCGCATCGCTGGTGCGATACTCCAACGAGGCCGCCGGGAAGGCACCATGGGGATCGCGTGCCCTTGGAACGACGCGCACCATCGCTTCGCGGTTGCGCAGACCGGCACACACGAACGACCCCACCCAAGATTGCGGCCGGTATCGGGCAAAAGAATTCGGCGACGTGACGGACAGATAGGTCAGGGCGTCGGCCGCTTCGAGCATCCCCGCCAGGAAAGACCCGGCTTCACCGCTGACCCATTCATCCTCCACGGTGACGTTTCTGCCGTCGCGCCATAGGGAAAAATGGACATGTACGCCGTTGCCCACGAGATCGGCCGCGCGTTTTGGCAGAAAGCTCGCATGCAGCCCAAGATCGCGCGCAACGCACCGGATCGTTTCAAGCGTCAGCACCGTCCGGTCTGCGGCGGCCAGAGCATCTGTCGGCTGACCGGCAATTTCGTATTGCCCGGGCCCGTACTCGGCGACGAATTGGTCCAGTGTAAAGCCGCCGGTCTCCAGTGTCGCGAGCACACGCGCGGCAAGGACGGCGCCTGCCCGCCCGGCCGACGGGGAAAAGGCGATGTGGGTCGGCAGGTTGAGGCCGGTAACCGTGAATTCGTGTTCGAAAGCGACCTTGAGCGTCAGGCCGGTTACGGTTTTAAGATCGTCAATGGCCGCCTTGAGCACGGTCCGAGGGCAGCATGCCCACGGCGTGCCGTCACTTTTGGCAAACTCGCACAGCGTGATGTCGAAGGTCGGTTCGTTGTCCTTTTCAAGCGTGATCGAAGCGTCGGCAATCGGCATGAGGCGGATCTCGCCGACCGGACCGAACGGATTGTCGGGCGGCAAGGTGTTGAGCGCACCAATCGTAATGTTGGCGGGAACCCAGGGCAGTCCGTCAGCCAGGGCCGATTTGCGGCGCGCCGAAGGAACCGACCGTCCACGCACGATGCCGTTCAGTTCCTGGTTGCCGATAAAACAGAAATGCTCGTCCATTACTCCACCACTTCGCCCACATTAGCACCGTCGAAATCGTCAAGGGCTGCCGGCAGCGCGGCCGCAATGCGATCCGCCCAGTCCGCGCACCCGGCTTGATCGCCCAACAGATCCTGTCTCACCTCAAGCTCGACCGATAGGATTCCGCGCGCTTCCCCGTGCACCGGGATCGCAAAGTCCAACTGGTCCGAAACGCCATAAGGCTGGTTTTCGCCGACAACGACATCCGGCTGGCCGCGCAATCGTTTCAGGAGCGGTCGCGCCAGGCGATCGTCGCGGTTCCACAAAACTCCGATGTGCCAGGGGCGCGGGGCCGGAAAGTCGCCGTGCTGCGGGGTGAAACTGTGCAGGGCGACAAGCACGGTCCGCTGACCGCGTGCCGACCGGCGATCGAGTTCAGCGGCAAAGCCTGCGTGGTAGACGTCGAATATCTCGCGCACCCTCGCGGCGCGATCGGCGGCATCGAGACCGGCATTGCCCGGAATGACCGTGCTGTCGCTGATTTCGGGGATAGAATCCGGCTGGTGCGGCGGACGATTGCAGTCGATCACCAGACGGGAATAGGGCTGCGACAGAAAACAGGCCTCCAGCCTGTCGGCCAGCATCCGCCCGAGCCGCGCGACGCCAATGTCCACCCCGATATGGCGGTTCAATTCCTCGGCCGGCAATCCGAGTGCGCCGAGGGATTCCGGAACCAGATTGCCCGCATGGTCTCCGGTCAACAGAAAAGCGCTGGCGGCGTTGCTTCGGTAGAGATCAAATGGGCGGGGCTCTCCCGTCGCAAGGAGCTTGGACACGTCTAAACCTTCTGTTTTTGATCAACAAATAGGCATTTGCTCTATGAACATTCATTTTTAAGATCGTCCATTTCTGTATCAGAAGAAAATACATTGACAAGGCCAAAAAATGACGATTGCCTTAGCGTCAGCTATGCGAGGTCCGATGTCGCTGACGATCCAATCGCCCTTCAAACCGCTGTTCGACGCGCTGGTCCTGTCGGTCTTGCTGGCCGGCGGCGTTGCTGCTTTGGCGGCTGCGATCGGCTTGCCGGGGGTCAGGATTGCCACCTTCTTTGCAGTCAATGTGTGTGCCGTACTGGCGTTTCAGGTGTTCAGCGGCAATTCCGGAATCGTTTCGTTCGGGCATACGGCCTTCATGGGCGTGGCAGCCTACGTTTCGGCGTGGATCACGATGCCGCCGAACATGCTGACCCTCAACCTGCCCAATCTGCCGTCCTGGCTTGGCGGGTATGAGCTTTCGCTTCCGGCAGCGCTTTTCGTCGTCGCCCTTGTAGGCGCAACGATGGCGCTGATCTCAGGACTGGGCATTTCGCGCCTCAACGGGGCGTCCGGCGCGATCGCGACGCTTGGCTTCGGGATCATCGTCTATTCGGTGCTCGCCGCGGCGGTCGATTTTACCCGCGGCAACCAAGCGTTTTTCGGCGTGCCGCGCTACACCGATGTCTACGTCGCGACCGGTGCCGCCTGCCTTTTCATATTGGTTGCCCGTCTGTTTCGGGAAAGCCGGCACGGCTTGATGCTGCGCGCGGCGCGCGATGACGAAGCAGCGGCCTCCGCGCTCGGGGTCTGGCCCTACAAGGCACGCCTCGTCGCATGGATCGTGTCCGGGGTGATGGCAAGCATTGCAGGCGCTCTTTACGGCCACATGCTCGGTGCCTTCAGCCCGCGGGATTTCTATCTCGCGACGACCTTCGGCTTCGTGGCCATGTTGATCCTGGGCGGCATGGGCACGGTCACCGGCGCGGTGGGCGGCGTCGTTCTGGTCATGGGCATTCGCGAGGTGTTGCAGCGTTTTGAAGGCGGTGCCGTCATTGCAGGCATCGAATTGCCGGACCTGTTCGGCCTGCAGGTTCTCGGTGTCAGCCTGGCCATGCTGGCGGTTCTGAAGTTTCGCCGTTCCGGCCTCTGCGGGCGAAACGAGCTGGCCTCCAACCTGCCCTGGCCCGCCCGCATCCCTGTCGATCCGGCACCGGCCGGCGCACACGCGGCGGATACCGCCGCGACATTGCAAATCAAAGACGTGAGCAAGAGCTTTTCCGGCCTTGTTGCGCTCGACACCGTGACCTTCGACGTGCCGAAGGGCATCGTCACCGGGCTCATCGGCCCCAACGGCGCCGGCAAGTCGACCCTGGTCAACGCCATCGGCGGCGCATCGAAGGCGACATCCGGCGGCGTTTGGCTCCAAGGCGCGCGGATAGACAGCGAACCGCCCTATCGGGTCTCCGCACTGGGGGTCGGGCGGACGTTTCAGAACATCCGGCTGTTTACCGAACTCACCGTCGAAGAGAACGTCGTCGTCGCCGGGCTCGCCCGCGGTCTTTCCATGCGCCGGGCGCGTGAAGTCGCGGCCCGCGAATTGTCGTTGATGGGGATCGCCGAAGACGCGGCACGACGCGCCGGCGAACTGTCCTATGGCTCGCGCAGACGGTTGGAGATTGCGCGCGCCATGGCCCAGGCGCCGTCCTTCCTGATGCTGGACGAGCCGGCGGCCGGCATGAACACGGCGGAAACCACCGATTTGGGCAATCGCCTGCGCGACATTGCGGCGACGCGCGGCATTGGCCTGTTGCTTATCGACCACGACCTCAACTTCGTGATGCGGCTCTGTCATCGCGTGGTCGTCCTGAACCGCGGGATCCTCATCGCCGATGGGTCCCCGGAAGAGGTCCAGAAGGACCCAGCCGTTGTCGAGTCCTATCTCGGAACGCGCGCTTCGCAGGCCGGGCTTCACGCAGCCCAGGCTCCTCAAGAAGTCTAAAACACACAGGTGGAAGTCATGAAGCAATACCTTGGAACCACGGCGCTTGCAGCCCTCATGGTTGTGAGCGTTCCACTCTCAGCCGCGGCGCAGGATGAATATGTAATCGGCGTCGCCGTTGCCAATTCCGGCGGTCTGGCGCCGTTCAGCCAACCCTCCTTTGACGGCTTCAGCTTCTGCGTTGACGAAATGAACGCCGCCGGCGGCATTGCGGGCCAGCACCCGATTCGCCTCGAAGTGCGCGACACACGCTCCGACATCGCCGAAGCGGTGAAGTTTGCCCAGGAATTTGTCGATCTGGGTGTCAACTTCATCGTCGCACCGCCCGATGGCGACCCGACCATGGCAATGGGACAGATCACAAGTCCGGCGCAGATCCCGACGATGACCTTTGCCGGCACGGCACCGATCCTGACATCGGCCGGACAATATGTGTTCGGCAGCTATCCAGCCGACAACCAGCAGGCAGCCGTGCTCGGCGCCTATGCGGCCGAACTCGGCTACAAGACGACCTGGATCCTGACATCGCCGGATGCGGCCTACACCCAGTTCGGACCCCGCTACTTCGCCGCCGCCTTTGAGGCGAATGGCGGAAAGCTCCTGGGTGAAGGGTCGTTCAGTATGGGACAGCCGGACTTCAACGCGATCGTGACGACGATCCAGAGCCTGGATCCGCAGCCCGACGTGATCATGACGTCGGCCTGGGAACCGGACTTTCCGGCCTTTATCCGAGCCTTGCGCGGCGCCGGCATCGATACGCCGGTGATGGGAGCGGACGTGCTCGACACGCCGACCGTCCGCGGTCTTGGCGACGTCGTGGAAGGCATCGTTCACACGTCGGGCGGCTATGCCGAAGCCGGCAGCGACCATGCCGAGTTCAATGCCCGGTTCGAAAAGGAGACCGGAAAGGTCGCCGATACGAACTACGTCGTGAACGGCTGCGATATCCTGAACATGATCGATGCCGCCGTTCGTGCGGCCGGTACGACGGGGTCCGCGGAGGTGGGCACCGCGCTCGCCAACCTTCCGGAAACCGGCGGCATCATGTCGAGCTTCACGTTTGAGGGCACCGACCGGATGCCGATGCGCGAGGTCGTGCTCGCACGCATCGAAGGCGGCGAGAAAGTCTTCATCCGTCGCCAGCTGGCCGATCCCGAAACCATGCCGGCACCCTGATCATGCTGGACGTCGCATCTCTCAAGGTGCGCTACGGCGCCGTCGAGGCCGTCCGCGGCCTCGATCTGGCCGTCGGCAAGGGGGAGATCGTCGCCGTTCTGGGAGCCAACGGGGCCGGGAAGTCGTCAACGCTTGCGGCGATTTCCGGCCTCACGCCCTGCTCGGGCGAAATCACTTTCGAAGGCAAAAGCCTGAAGGGCCTGTCGCCCGAGGCGATCACCCGCGCCGGCATCGGACTGGTGCCCGAGGGCCGTCGGATCTTCGCCGGCCTGACCGTCTCGGAGAATCTGCTCTTGGGCGGCGCCGTCCATGCCGCGCCCGTCGAACTGCGCCAGCGGGCCGCCGAAATGCAGGACCGCTTTCCCATCCTGGCCGAGCGCCGGCATCAGAAGGCCGGCCTCATGTCGGGCGGCGAACAACAAATGCTGGCGATTGCCCGGGCGCTGATGGCGCGACCGAAACTGTTGCTCATGGATGAGCCGTCGCTTGGCCTGGCACCGCAAGTGGTCGAGGCCGTATTCGATCTCATTGCCTCCCTGCGCGGCGAAGGCATCACCATCCTCTTGGTCGAGCAGAATGTGCCGATGTCGCTCGACATTGCTGACCATGCGCTCGTGTTGGCTCAGGGACGCCTGTCGGTCTGCGGAACGACAGAAGAAGTGTCGCGGTCGGAAGCCGTTCGCGGCGCCTATCTGGGGCTTTCGGCCTAAGGATCGAATTCAGGAAGCGTGTCGATGGAGATCTTCGTTCAACAGACCATCAATGCCCTCAGCCTGGGAGGCATCTACGCGCTTCTGGCGCTCGGTCTGGCCGTGGTCTTCTCGATCGTGCGGCTGATCAATTTTGCACACGGCGAGGTCATGACCGTCACCGGCTACGGCATCTGGTTCATCTTGTTGAGCGGGTTTCCCGTCGGGCTCGCCATCGCTTTCGGCGTCGTCGCGGCCATTGCCGTTTCGGTATCGATGGAACGGGTCGCCTTCCGACAGATGCGGGGTGCCGACGTCACGACGTTGCTCATCACGTCCTTTGCGGTCAGCCAGATCATCCAGGTCCTGTTTCAAACGGGCATCTCGGCCCGGCCCGTTGCCGTAATTCTGCCGGCCTGGCTGACCGACAGCATCATGATCGGATCGGTTCGCGTCGGCATGGTCTCCCTGCTCTCGATCGCCGTCGTGCTTGTGTCGCTCGTGCTCTTGCGCCTGGTCCTGACACGCACGGTTACCGGGATTTCGATGCGCGCCGCGGCGGAGGATTTCGCCGTTGTCCGGCTGATGGGCATTTCGGCCAATCGCATTATCGCGACCGCGTTTGCGATTTCCGGAGCGCTTGCCGGCATTGCCGCCGTACTCTGGGTGGCATCGCGCGGCTCGGTCGATCCTCTGATGGGAGCGGTCCCGGTTCTGAAGGCCTTCATTGCCACCGTGGTCGGTGGGCTCGGCTCGCTCGGCGGAGCGGTCGTCGGCGGGTTCGTTCTGGGTGTGGTTGAAGTCTATCTCCAGGCCTTCCTGCCGGAGGTTGCGCTTCCCTATCGCGACGCCATCGCGCTTTCGATCATTGTCGGGATCCTGGTCTTGCGTCCGGACGGACTTCTGCCCGGCGTCAGCACAAACCGCAGCTAGGTTAGAGCATTTTTCGTGATTGTACGTACGCTCATCGACCAGAAGTTTAGCCAGCTTTCCGCCAGCGAGCGGCGGATCGCCAAGGTGATCACCGAACGCTATCCGATCTCGGCCCTCGGCGGGATCGAGGACATCGCCCAGCGAGCCGAGGTCAGCCCGCCGACGGTCACACGATTTGCCAAACGGTTGGGTTTCGACCGCTTCAACGATTTTCAGCGCGCCATTCGAAGCGAGGTGCAAGACAGTGAATCCTCGCCGCTCGCCTTGTTCGATCGCTATCACCAGACCGGGGCAGAAGGCGGCTTGCTTGCCGACCTGGCCGCATCGGTCTCCCGCCTTGAAGGGGAACCGGCCGCAAGCGCCATCAACCGGTCGGTCGAAATCATCGCGGCCAATCGCGGCCGCATCTATTGCCTCGGCGGACGGTGGAGTTCGGTCGCCGCACAATACCTTGCATTTCAACTCGCGACCATGCGCGGAGAGGTGCATGCGTTGATGCCGCAGGCGTCCGGACTCTGGGTCGACAGACTGTGTGACATCAAGCGACGCGATCTCCTCGTGATGTACGATTTCCGCCGCTATCAAGAGGAGATGTTCGCCGTTGCGGAGATCGTTCGGGCGCGTGGTGCGAAGATCGTGCTGATCACGGATGTCGATCTTTCGCCGGTTTGCGAAATCGCCGATGTCACCCTGCCGGTTGCGGTCGCGACCACGTCGCCCCTCGATACGCTCGCTCCGGCGATCGCAGCCACCGACGCCATCCTCGGGGCATTGGTCGACATCTACGAAGCCAGTTCCGCATCGCGCATGCGCATGCTCGAAGGCGTGCGGCGCAAGACCGGTGCCGGATCGAACCTCGATCCACTGCGCCAGCGAACAGAGTGAAACCGGGACGGACAGAAGGCCGTTTCGGTGCTGCAGGGCGCGCCGAAATCAAGCCGAGAGGAGAATCCGATGCTACAACAGGTGCCCCAGATCGATGCGCAGAACGGTGCGTACCGCGAACGCCATATCGAACTCGGAAAAACCGCGCTTCTTTCGGTCGATAT
>JANQQB010000229.1 GCA_028285165.1 Rhodobiaceae bacterium | reverse complement strand
ACAATTCGACGGTTACGAGGGAGACGCCGGTGCGCGAAACGGACCGCAATTCCTCGATTTCGGAAATCTCGCGCAGCTCCTGCTCGATTTTTTCGGTGACCAGCGCCTCGACCCGTTCCGGATCGGCCCCTGGATACGCGGTGACGATCGTGGCGAACAGGTTGGTGATCGTCGGGTCTTCCTGCCGGCCGATCGACAGGAAGGCGGACATGCCGGCGGCCAGCACGACGAGGAACGCAAGCGCCGTCAGGCGTTTCTCGCGAAAGAACAGGGTCTCCATGTCAGGCTCCCCCGGCGGCGGCAACCGGCTCAACGGTCATGCCGGGAACAACACGGTGGTTACCGTCGACGATAACGGTCGCGCCGTCGCTGATCGTGCCACGTACATAGGCTTCGTCGTCGCGTACGGTGAGGATCTCCACGCTTTCGACGCCGACGGTCGGCCCTTTCTCGGCATCGACGACGGTGAGCACGGTCCAAAGGCCGCGAGTGCCGGCACGCAGGCTCGATCGCGGCAGCCACATGCCAGGCGTATCTTCGCGGATTTCGAGCACGAGATCGGCCGTCGCGCCAAAGGGGACAAGCGGCGAATCGATCAGATCGAACAGGGCGATTGCCGTCCGCGTGGCGGGATCGATATCGGGCCGAAGGGCAACCAATCGAGCACGCAGCTCACGCTCGCCAAAGCGGATCGGATAGGTCGCTCCGATCTGCAGTGCATCGGTGCGGTCCTGCGGCAGACCCACACGAATCTGGGGCCGGCCGGATTCGATAAGATCAATCAGCGGCAGACCGGCTTCGACGATCGATCCTTCGTCCAGGCGGCGCGCGCCGACTGTTCCGGCATAAGGCGCGATCAGAACCGATTTTTGCCTGTCGATTTCAACAGACATCAGCGCGGCATCGACTTCTTTCATGGAGGCGTTGAAGCGGGCGAGCGACAGCCGCGCGGTGTCGTGATCCTCACCGGTTGCAAACCCGCGTTCCTTCAGTGCCAGTTTGCGGTCGGTCGTCAGGCGTGCCAGTTCCGCCTGAGCTTCGAGCGCATCGCGGCGTGCCTCCAACTCCGCGGTGCGGGCGTCCAACAGTGCCATGTCGAGCCGGGCAATCACCTGGCCCTGTTCGACGCGATCGCCTTCCTCGGCCAGGATTTCCACGACCGTACCGCCGCGTTCGAAGGCAAGCGCGCTTGACCGGGCCGGTTCGAACCGGCCGGCATAGCGCTCTGTGGTGCGGAAATGGTCAAGCATGTCAGCCTTGTCCGTCCTGACGGTCAGGAGCGGCGGCGCATCGATCGGCGGCCGCGCGGCTGCGCGTTCATGCAGCGTGCTGGTTCCCAATGCCATGGCGAACACGGCCAGGCCGCTGGCCGCCAGCACGCCGAACAGGCCGGCAACGGTCGACAGGAGCGTTCGGGTTCGACCGGGCTGCCCGGACTTTTCAGAGACGGGGGACTTCCGGGGCTGTTTGCGCTGCATGACAGATTGATCCGACATCTGTTGATTGTTAAGTTAGTTAGACTAACATATGTTAGTGACGCTCACTTATCAAGCTTTGCTACGCTTCTCCCGCCGGATAGGATCAGATCATGACAACAAAAAAGACGATTCGACCCAAGGACGGCTATCATCACGGCGATCTCGGGCAGGCGCTGGTCTCGGCCGTCCGTCGCCTGATCGAGCGCGACGGCCCGGCGAACTTTTCGATTTCGGAGGCCTGCAAGATGGCGGGCGTCTCGACGGCCGCGCCCTACAAACATTTCGCGGACAAACAGGACATTCTCTATCATGTCGCCCGTAGCGGTTTCGAAGATCTGACGCAGGCTATGGCGGCCGCGAGTGCGGACCGCAGCCAGGGGCAGGTGCATGTGATCACGCAGATGGGCAAAGCCTATGTGCGCTTCGCGCTCGATCACCCCGGTACGTTTCGGCTGATGTTCGGCTCCAGTCCGAACGTCAAGGACGATCCGACTGTCAATGCGACCGGGCACACATGTTTCAGTACGCTGATCGGGGAAGTCGGCAACCATCTCGGGCCGGACTCGTCTGACACCCAGGCCAAGCAATTGGCAATCCTGCTATGGACTTTCGTGCACGGAGCCGCGTCCCTGGCAATCGACAAGGATTACGATGCCGCAGACATTCCCGTCGATGTCGAGGCTCTGGTGGAACAGGCGAGCCGGCAATTGCTTGCGCGCCACGACCAGGTGTTGGGGCCGCCTTACTGGTGACGGGTTCAGCCACCAATGACATCGTCAACGCTGATAAGACGAGCGCCTCTATGCGTTTCTCTGAAACGCTGTCACGTTTGTCTGTCGGTCGACGACCTCAGCCTGCATGCCTTCCGATGTGACGTTCCGCGTCAGTTGGGAGAACATCTGGTGTTTGGTCATGCCCTCAAGCAGGCTGGCTATTGCATCGGGTTCGACAGAACGGCTGTCTTCTGAAAACGCATAGACCAGGCACAGGTCGCACAGGGTGTTGACGAGCCTTGGAACGCCGCGTGTCGCCTGGTGGATCAGACGGCACGCCTCGTCGGAAAAGATCTGCCGCGATGCACCGGCGAGCGTCAGCCGGT
>JANQQB010000226.1 GCA_028285165.1 Rhodobiaceae bacterium | reverse complement strand
GTCTCGCTGACCGTGCGGTCGGGCGAGATCGTCGGGATTGCCGGCGTATCCGGCAACGGTCAGGACGCGCTTGCCCGGATGTTGTCGGGCGAAACCGTCCTGCCGGCCCTGCAATCCGATTGCATCCAGCTTGACGCCGAACCGGTCGGCCATCTGGGCCCGGCGGATCGCCGGCGTCACGGCCTGCACTTCATCCCCGAAGAACGGCTCGGGCGCGGCGCCGTGCCGGCGCATGCCCTGGCGGAGAACGCGCTTCTGACCGGATACGATTCGGGCCTGTCACGCACCGGGTTCCTCGATTTCGGCGCCATGCGCCGGTTTGCCGCCCGGACGATCGAGCAATTCGACGTGCGGTGCGGCGGACCCGGGTCCGCCGCGCAAAGCCTGTCGGGCGGCAACCTTCAAAAGTTCATCGTCGGCCGGGAAATCGAATTGGAACCGCGCGTGCTCTTCGTCTCGCAGCCGACCTGGGGCGTCGATGTCGGCGCGGCGGCGGCGATCCGCCAGAAGCTGGTCGATCTGCGCGATCAGGGTGTCGCTGTGCTGGTGATTTCGGAAGACCTGGAAGAATTGTTCGAAATCGCCGACCGCCTGCATGTGCTGTTTCGCGGTCGCCTGTCGCTTCCTGTGCGGACAACGCAAACGGATGTCGAGCGGGTAGGCCTGGCCATGGCCGGCGATTTCGGCCAATTGGAGCGGTCCTTGGACCCGACGACCGCGCCGACAGATCCCGGCTCCCCGACAGAGGCCCGGCTGCATGGTTAGGCTGGAGCCGCGCACAGAAAGATCCGTGGCCGCGCCGTTTGTGGTCACCGCGCTTGCCATCGCGTTGACGCTCGTTGCCGGTTCGGTGCTCTTCCTGATCTACGGCAAGTCGCCGATTGCCGGCTTCAAGGCGTTCTTCATTGAACCGCTGCAATCCAGCTACGGGATCGGCGAAGTCCTCCTGAAAATGGGACCGCTGCTTCTGATCGCCCAGGGCCTTGCCATCGGCTTCAGAGCGCGAATCTGGAACATCGGCGCGGAGGGTCAACTCATTCTCGGGGCGATTGCCGCGTCCATGCTGGCCATTCAGTTCGACGGGTCGAACTCACCCTACCTGTTGCCGGGCATGGTGCTCGCGGCCGCGGCGGCCGGCATGGCCTGGGCGGGAATTGCAGCCTTTTTGCGCACCCAGTTCAACGCGAACGAAATCCTCGTCACCTTCATGCTGTCGAGCGTTGCCCTGCAATTGCTCTACTACCTCGTCACGGGCCCGCTGAAAGACCCGATGGGCTTCAACTTCCCGCAATCGATCACGTTCTCGCCGGCGGCGACGTTCCCCATCCTGATCGAGAACACGCGGGTCAACGCCTCGCTGATCCTCGCCTTCATCGCCACGCTTTTCGCCTTCGTGTTCATGCAGCGCAGCCTGCCGGGCTACAAGCTGATCGTCGGCGGGCTAGCCCCGCACGCCGCCCGCTATGCCGGTTTTTCCGACAAGAAGGCGGTCTGGATCGCCCTCCTCATCGGCGGCGGCGCGGCCGGGATCGCGGGTGCCGGCGAGGTGGCTGGCCCGCTCGGCATGCTCCAGCGCAACATCTCGCCGGGTTATGGCTATGCCGCGATCATCGTCGCGTTTCTCGGCGGGCTGCACCCGATCGGCATCGTGTTTTCCAGCGCCCTGATGGCGCTGATCTATGTGGGCGGCGACTTTGCCCGCCTGTCCGTCGGCCTGCCCGGTGCCGTGACGACAATCTTCCAGGGATTGCTCCTGACCTTTTACCTCGCCTGCGCGTTCCTCTTGAATTACCGCATTCGGACGACCCGACCGTCACGGGCTGCCGTCTCCGGCTCGGCGGAGGCGGTGCCGTGACGGAAACCATCGTCTTCATCATTGCCGGGACGCTAGCCGCGACCGTGCCGCTTCTGTTTGCCGCCATCGGCG
>JANQQB010000206.1 GCA_028285165.1 Rhodobiaceae bacterium | reverse complement strand
TCGCTCGCAGATATCGCGGCCTCGGTAAGTGTCGTGCACCGGCGCGAAAGGTTCCGGGCTCATGCGGCCTCGGTATCGGCCATGCACGCTGATCCGCGGATCCGCGTCCTTACGCCGTATCAACTGGACGGACTGGAAGGGGACGACGGTCTCTTGTCCGGCGTGCGGATCGCCCGGATCGGCGGTTCGACCGAGATCGTCCCGGCCGAGGCGCTCCTGGCGCTCTTCGGTCTCGCCGGCGATCTGACGCCGCTTGCCGATTGGGGCATAGCGGCGGGCCAAAAGAGCATTCCGGTCGATCCGATCTCCTGTGTCACCGCGCGGCCTGGGATCCACGCGATCGGCGACGTCGCGGACTATCCGGGCAAGCTGAAGCTGATCCTGACCGGCTTTGCCGAGGCGGCGGCGGCCGCTCACGCGGTGCATGGCCGGGTGTTTCCCGGCAAATCGCTGCGTACCGAATATTCAACGACGCGCGGTGTGCCGGGTCTGGCGCCGGCCGTCGATGTCGAGACAGCATGAGGTCTGCGATGCGCATTCTTGTCTTTCAACATGTCGATGTCGAGCATCCCGGCGTCTTTCGCGAGTTCTGGCGCGAGGCGGACCATCAATGGGACGCCGTCGAAATCGACGCCGGCGAAGCGATCCCGTCGCTTCATGCCTACGATCTTCTGGTCGTCATGGGCGGGCCGATGGACGTCTGGGAGGAGGCCAAACATCCGTGGCTCGTCCCTGAAAAGGCGGCCATCCGGGAATGGGTGCTTGACCTGGAGCGGCCCTTTCTCGGGATCTGTCTCGGCCATCAATTGCTGGCCGAAGCGGTCGGCGGCACGGTCGGGCCGGCATCGGTCTCCGAAGTCGGACTGACCCCGGTGCGTCTCACCGCTGACGGTATGGCGGATCCGTTTTTTGACGGTCTCGGACCCGATCTGGAAACCTTCCAATGGCACAGTGCGGAGGTCACGAGCCTGCCGGACGGTGCCCGCATCCTTGCCAGCAATGATGCCTGTCGGGTTCAGGCCTTCCGCTTCGGTCGGCATGCCTACGGGCTGCAATACCACGTGGAGATCACCGACCGGACGATCGACGAATGGGGCGCCATTCCTGCCTACAAGGCGTCGCTCGATGAGGCGGTCGGTGCCGCCGCGGTACCGGACCTGATTGCCCGTACCGAGGCCCGCCTTCCCGCTTTTGCGGCCGTCGCCCGGCGTCTGGACGCCAATCTCTCCCGCATCATCGCCGCCGGACAGCTTTCCGTTGTCCGCTAAGTCTTTTGGTCTTCTGAAAGGACTGATCCCATGCTTGACCGCCTCAACATTGCCCAGACTGACGGCATCATTCCGACCCTGGCGCTTGCCGATCGATCGGCGTCCGAAGACTTCGTGACGTCCCTGAGTGAGGCCGGATACGATTATGTGCGTTTCGAGTTTCCCGACATGGCCGGCATGTCGCGCGGCAAGACCGTGCCGATCGGTCATGTGGGCTCTTACATGCGCAGCGGCCTGAACTTTTACGGCGGCACGGTGGCGCTCGACAGCTCATCGATCCCGGTGCGCAAGTCCGGCTACAACGAGGAAATGAACTATGTCGATTGCGTCATGGTGGTCGACACGGACACCGTGACGCCGGTGCCGTGGCTGGACCGGACCTGCCGGGTGATCTGCGACACGATGTGGTATGACGGTCGGCCGCAGATGGCGACGCCCCGGTTGCTTTTGAAGAAGATGCTGAAAGTGTCCGAGTCCATGGGCTACACGGTCAAGATGGGGCACGAATACGAATTCTATGCCGTCGACGCGGAAACCCGGGCGCCGATCTTCGAGGGGCAGCCCATTTTCGCAACGGCCCGGACCCATGGCACCAGCGCGATCGACGACCTGATCCGGACCCTGGATGCAAGCGGCATCGATATCATCACCTACAATGTCGAACACGGACCGGGCCAGGTCGAGATCAACTATTCCGCGCTCGACGGCGTGGCCGCCGCGGACAGGGCCTTCGTCTTCAAGAATACCGTCAAGGAATACCTTGCCACAAAGGGTCTTCTGGCGACCTTCATGACCAAACCCTACAAGGGTTTGTCGGGAAGCTGTTCGCATTTTCATGTCTCGCTTCTCGACGCCAAGACCGGACAGAATGCCTTTCTCGATGCCGATCGCGAGGACGGCATGGCGCCGCTGATGCAGTCCTTTGTGCAAGGCATACTCGATCACGCCCGCGCTTCGCAGGCGATCTGGAACCCGACGCCGAACTGCTATCGGCGTATCCGGCCCCGGACCTATGCGCCGTCCAACATCTCATGGGGCGTGCAGGACCGGTCGGCAAGCGTGCGCATCAAGGCCAGCCGGGATCAGGCACAGCACCTCGAGGTGCGGGTGCCGTCGGCGCTGTCCAACCCCTATCTGGTCGCGGCGTCCGTCATTGCTGCCGGCCTGCTTGGCATTACCCAGGGACGCGACCTCATGCCGGCCGCCGCCGGACCGAAGGAGGATGACGAAAGCTACGAAAAACTGCCGACCACCATCGAGGATGCCCTGGAGGCGTTGAAGGCCGATGTCGCATTGTGCGAATTGCTGGGCCAGGAATTCATCCAGGTCTACCTGGCAATGAAATGGCAGGAAACCGGACGCCTGAAGGATGAGATACCTGCCGTCGAGACGGCCGAATATTTCGACTTGTACTGATGGTATCGTCGGCCCTTTTGTCGTCCGGGTCCGCGTTGGAGGATCCGGTCGCGGACCTGTCCGTTGCGCAATTGACGGATCTCTTCCGCCAACGGAACTTGTCGCCGGTCGAGGCGGCCGAAGCCGCGCTTGCCCGGATCGACGCCCTCGACCCGAGCATCAATGCCTATGTTTTCCAGGATCCGGACACCACGCTTGCCGCGGCTAGGGCTTCGGAAGAGCGCTATGCGAAAGGCCGGCCGCTCAGCCCGATCGACGGCGTTTCGACCTCGGTGAAGGATCTCGCGCCCGTTGCGGGCTGGCCGATGCGGCGGGGCTCGGAGGCTTTGGATCCGGTTCAGCCGATGACAGAGGATTCTCCGCCGGTGGCCCGATTGCGGGAAGCGGGCGCGGTGTTTGTCGGCAAGACAGCCACGCCTGAATCCGGAACGCGCATCGTCACGCGCAGCCCCGTGCACGGCGTCACGCGCAACCCGTATGCCCTGGACCGGACCCCGGGCGGATCCAGCGGCGGTGCGGCGGCCGCGCTGGCCGCCGGGATGGGAACGCTCGCGCTTGGCACGGACGGTGCCGGCTCGATCCGCATTCCGGCCTGTTATTGCAACGTGGCGGGTCTCAAACCCGGGTTCGGCCGCGTGCCATCCTTTCCACCGTCGATCTTCATGCCGTACTCCGTCACCGGGCCGATGGCGCGCCGCATCGCCGACGTCGCGGCCATGGCGGCTGTGATGGCCCGACCCGAACCGCGCGATCCCTATGCCTGGCCGGTCGCGTTCGATGCGGATGCGGCCGGAGCGGGGAGCATCAGCGGACTTCGTGTGGCCGTGTCCCGGACGCTTTCCACCGCGGGCCACGCCGACGCGCAAACACAAGCGGTGCTCGCCGAGGCGGCCGAGGCGCTTGGCGCGGCGGGCGCGATCGTCGAAGAGGCGGATCCGGATTGGCCGGTCGATCCCTACGAGCCGTTCATGGTTTTTTGGCAAGCGACCTATGCCGGCTTCCTCGATACCTATGAGCCCGAGGTCGCGGCTCGGATGGTTCCGCTGTTGCACGACCTCGCTGAAAGAGGACGCCGCATCGATATCGTCACCTATCATCGTGCCCTCGGCGACCGGCTGGCGATCGCCGCCGCCTCGCGGGCCTTCTTCTCCCGGTTCGACGCGGTAATCGCGCCGGTCATGCCAAGCCCCGCATTCGACGTCGAAGCGGAAGCGCCGGATGGCCACGAGCCTGACGATTGGCGTTGGTGCCCGTTCACCTATGTCTTCAACATGACCGGCGAACCGGCCGTGTCGGTGCCTGCGGGCTTTTCCGAAGATGGCTTGCCGATCGGAGTGCAGATCGCCGGACCCGCCGGCAGCGAAGAGCGTCTCCTGCGCCTGGGGGCGGCGGTCGAGGCGGCCTCCGGCTGCGTCGACCGGCGTCCGCAGCTTTTGGAGACCTGACATGCTTCATATCGAAGTCGAAATGCCGGACGGTTCGGTCGAAAAAGTTGCCGCCGAGGCAGGCCTTTCGATCATGGAAGTTCTGCGTGGTGCCGACATTCTCGATGGAGAATGCAACGGCTCGCTTGCCTGCGCGACCTGTCACGTCTGGGTCAAAGATGTTCGCCTTGAAACCATGCCGGCGCCCTGCGACGGAGAGGAGGACATGCTCGATGTCGCCTTCCACCTGGCGCCGTCTTCCAGATTGTCCTGTCAGATCATCGTCTCGGAGGAGACCGATGGTTTGCGCATTGCGCTGCCGCGTCCAACGCTTCCTGCGTGACGGCTGCCAGAGGGAAACAATCGATCCTATTCGGATGGCGGCGAGCGGACCAGATCGGCGAGCGACTGGGCTGCCGCCTTGAGCGAGGGAAGGTGGTCGATGGCCTGTGCGACGGTAAAGCGTTGCACCGGCGCGTGGAAGGACAGGGTCGACAGGAGGCGGCCGTGCTCATCGAGGATCGGGACCGCGATCGCGATCATGCCGTCCATGAATTCCTCGCGGTCGGTCGAATAGCCGGCCTTGCGCACGGCCTGGATTTCCTCCAGCAGAGCCGCGGGATCGGTGATGGTGTTGTCGGTGCGCGGCGCAAGCGTCTCGGCGTTGACGTATTTCTTCAGGTGCAGACTGTTCAGGCTGCTCAGGTACATCTTGCCGCTGGCCGTGCAGTAGAATGGCACGCGGGTGCCGATCGGCAATTGAATGCGCAGCGGCCATTCGGTCTCCACCCGTTCCAGATAGACCATGGCGTCGCGGTCGGGCAGCGCGATGTTGCAAGTCTCGCCGACTTCGGCGCTGAGCTTGCGCAGGATCGCCAGGCGCGCCGTGCGGATCCGCAAGGAGGACAGGATCCCGCTGGACAGGCTGCGCAGCCGTCGTCCGGGCGAATAGGTGCGGCCGTCGATGTCGCGCTGAAGGAAGCCTTCTTCTTCCAGCGTGGCAAACAGGCGGTGGATCGTCGGTTTCGGCAGACCGATGTCGGCGTTGACCTCGGTCGGTGTCACAGGAATGCCTGCCCGGGCCACCGCTTCAAGCACGAGCAGCAGCCGGAGGTTGGTGGGAATCGTTTCGCCGCCGCCATCCATGCCTGTCTATCCCGTGTCTGCGACGCGTGGTCTTGCGGTCCCTGTCCGGTGATCGGAAACCGAAGGTCCGCTCACCTGCCGGCCAGCCGGACCGAACCGGGCTTTCCTTCACCCTGTTCGTGTCCTAGTCGGAACCAAACACTTGTTCAAGCGCCCATATTTCCTCTCGGCGATTGTGGATAAGGCTAGCGGCCGGGAAGCAGAGCCGTCGACAGCGCCGGCACCAGGGCCACGATGAACCAGACCAGCAATAGCGCCACCAGATAGAGGAACGCATAGCGCAGGAGCCTGAAATAGGGCACGCCGGTGACGCCGGAGGCCACGTAAAGGTTGAGGCCGTAGGGCGGTGTGATGAAGCCGATCGACGCGCCGACGAGGAAGATGACGGCAAACTGGACCGGTTCTACACCGACCGAGTGCGCAATCGGTGCCAGGATCGGCGCCAGGATGATCGTGACCGGCAGGCTTTCCAGCACCATGCCGGAGACGAACACGATCGCCATGGCGGTGAACAGGACCGCATAATACCCGCCCATCGATGTCACGAAGTCCCCGATTAATTGCTGGGCGCCGAGAACGGAGAGGATCTGCTGCATGACCACGGATACGGCGATCAACGGGGCCAGGATACCGGTGATCTGCGCCGAACGCATGATGATCGAGGGCAATTGCATGACAGTGAAACCGCGTACGACGAGCTTTTCGGCATAGGTCTGTTCTTCGATCGGACGATCCTCCGATCGTCCGATCAGCTTGTGCAGCGGCAGGCACAACAGGCCGACGATCGTGCAGAACCCGGCCGTGACGCCGGCCGCCTCGGTCGGCGAAAACTTGCCGGTATAGATGCCCCACAGGACGAGGCCGATCGCAAAGAATCCGAGCCAGGCTCCCAGCGCGGTTTTCACAACCCGTCCCGGTTCGAGCTTGATCAGATAACCCCAACCGTTGCGCCGGCAAACGATCCAGGCCGCCAGCATCATGGCCCCGACCATCATCGTGCCGGGCAGGATGCCGGCGACGAACAGGTCGGAGATCGGCAGGTTCATCAGGAACCCGTAGACAATGAAAATGATCGAGGGCGGGATGATAATACCAACCGTGCCGCCTGCGGCGGCCGTTGCCGCTGAGAACCGCTCGTCGTAGCCGCCCTTCACCATTTCCGGATGCAGCATCGATCCGATGGTGGCGGTGGTGGCCGAATTGGAGCCGGATATGGCTGCAAACAGACCGCAGGCCCCGAGCGAGGCCATGGCAAGCCCGCCGCGCAGCCAGCCGAGACACGCATAAGCAAAATCCGACAGGCGTCGGGCGATGCCCGACCGGTTGATCAGGTCGCCCGTCAGGATGAACAGCGGCATGGCCAGCAGCGCGAAGCCGTCAGTGAAGACGTCGGCCAGTGCCGCGCCGATATTGTCCAGCGGCAATTGCAGGACGAAGGACAGGCCGATGACCCAATAGCCTATGACCAGGAACACCGGTACGCCGAGCATGAAAAAGATCGTCGCGCCGACCGAGATGAGGGTGATGATCGTGCCGTCAGCCATGTCATTCGCCCCCGATCACGGCTTGTTCGATCAAGGGGCGATCATGCACGAAGGCGTCCAGATCGCGCAGCCAGTTTTCCATGGCGCGCGCTGCCAGGATCAGGAAACTCAGCGGTACCGAGATCAGGAACCACCATTGCAGGACGTTGTCGGTGCCCAGCATGATCTGAAAGTTCGCCGCCGAATTCGCGGTGACCTTGGATGCCGTCACGATCACGACCCAGGAGAAGCCGATCCACAAAACGGCGTCGAGGGTCAGGCAGGCCATCTGGAACGGCCGCGGCATGATCGAGCGAAACTCGGCGAAGGCCAGGTGCGTGCGCAGCTTGACATTATAGCTGCACCCGACCCAGGTCATGATCAGGAACAGAAACGGGGGCAGGGTGGTCGACCAGGGGGCCTGCTGGTCCAATGCGAAACGGCGAAACACCTCCACGAAGATGATCGCGCCGATCAGGAAGTAAGAGACGACCATCACGGTCGGCTCCAGTTTACGCTCGATGAACGGCGAGGCTCGGTAGATCAGCAGGATCACCGCGCCGCCGATCAGCGTTGCCGCCAGGCCGAGCGGCCAGACCGCCGGACTGCGCATCGCCTCGCTGAGCATCCAGGAATCGTTCGCAAACAGCGCTTCGATGAGCGCACCCGTGCCCTCGAACCAGTGTGTCACCGGGTCATCCTCCCTGTCCCGACGGCATCCGGTTCTTGCCGGGTTTTGGCCGCCATGCCGGCGCTATCCTTGCGCCTTCTCAAAAGGTGTCGGCGTATTCGAGCGAACCGCCGACATGTCCTGGGACCGACCTGTCGTAGGACGGCCCGTAAACTCAATCGGTACGGCTGAAGGTGCCAGGCCGGAGGGACCCGGCCTGGCGATCGGCTTACGGGATTCGGCGCCAGAGAGGGTCGGAGCCGGTCCCGAAGCCGACTTCTTTCGTTGCGACCCCGTTTGCGTCAGATCGGGAGGATCGGCTTCTGCCGGCCATCCCTTGCAGGTATCGGCGCCTGTGTTCCGGTCAGGCCGAACGCCACCACCGCCGAGGCTCCACGTTCTCAGGCAGCATGTCAGCCGGGATTTCGCGCGCGACGTCGTAGATTTCCTTGTAGGTGTCGAGCCCGCCGGACCATTTGTTGAGGCGGTCGCGCCATTGTGCCCACGGCTCGGGATTGAATTCCGGCGAGCACATCTGTTCGGCCATCTTGATCTGATCGTCCGAGAGGAAGGCCGGTTTGACGTTGTCGCGCACGAAGATCGTGTTCGGCAATTGCGGGTCGGAAAAGCCGACCGTCTTGACCAGTGCCGCCTCGTTGGCGGCCTGGACATGGACCTGCGCGAGGTAGGACGATTCCATCACCGCGTCCTGCAAATGGCCTTCAAGCCCGTCGAAGACTTTCGCCGACATGGATGTGTGCTCAGTACCGCAGAAGAATTTCAGGTCGACCGATTGCGAGACGACCGGAGACATGTTCGCGTAGGCAACGGCCGATGCCCACGTCTCCGCTCCGTCGATCAGGCCCTGTTTCAAGCCGTCGAGTGTTTCTTCCCAGGCAACCGGGACCGGGTTGAGATTGAGCAATTGCATGGCGATCCGGCCAAGCTGGGTGCCCGTGACGCGGTTCTTCGTACCGAACAATTCCTCCAGCTTGGTCACAACCGGTTTGTCGGCAAAGGACTGGCCGAGCTGGATGCCGCGCAGCTCACAATGGCTGAACAGGAATTTCAGGCCGTGCCGTTTCTCCAAAGGGTCGCGCAGGACCTTCTGCGAGGCCGGGCTGTAGAGGAAGTAGTACTGCGCTGCGCGGGATGGGAACATGTAGGCGTAATCGAGAATGTTCAGATAGGGCGCGCCGCCGGCCGAATTCTGGGTCGAGGCGGCGTAGGCCTGGACCACGCCGAGCTGGGTCTTTTCAACGCAGGAAAGCTGGCCGCAGATCTGGTTGTCGCCGATGAATTCGATGCGAATCTCGCCATCGGTGCGTTCTTCCAGGTCGCGGGCGAATTCCAGGACGCCCGCCCGTTCGATCAGAAGATTGCGGGCGTTGAAGCCCGATGCGCCGAGCTTGAGCGTGTGTTTGGGTTCCTTGCCGAACCGTTTCTGGTAGCTGCTCTCAGCCGCCTTGGCGAGAGAACTGAGCGTGACGCCGCCGGTCAGCGCGCCGGCGCCCAACAGAACCGACGACAGGCCGAACTGGCCGGTCAGCTTGAACAAATCCCGTCGCGATACCGAACTGAGTGCCTTCGACACTTTCATATTTTCCTCCCTAGCGCAAAAATGATACTTGCAATCTCATTATTGCGCATATTATGCAAAGAGGTGCAAGGGAATTTTGCCGCCTGTGCATGGCTTGTATGCTCTCCTACGGGCTTGGCAGCGACCGGACACACCCACCAAAACCGGTCGCCGATCGATCGTCCTGATCGGAATTGCCTGCGGGAGGAACCGGGCCGAGGAGGAATCCGGAATGGAGGAGATCAGCGCCGACTATGTGATCGTGGGGGCCGGATCCGCGGGCTGCGTGATCGCCAATCGGCTCAGCGCCGATCCGTCCGTCCGTGTCGTGTTGATGGAGGCCGGAGGCCGGGACTGGAACCCCTGGATCCATATTCCGGTCGGCTATTTCAAGACGATGCACAATCCGGCGATCGACTGGTGTTACCGGACAGAACCCGATCCAGGGCTCAACGGCCGCCGCATCGACTGGCCGCGTGGCAAGGTGCTCGGCGGATCTTCCTCGCTGAACGGATTGTTGTATGTGCGGGGACAGCCGGAGGATTACGATCGCTGGCGTCAGATGGGCAATCCCGGCTGGGCCTGGGATGACGTGCTGCCCCTGTTCAAACGCGCCGAGGACCAGGAGCGCGGCGCGGATGCCTATCATGGGACAGGCGGCCCGCTTTCGGTTTCCAACATGCGCATCCAGCGCCCGATCTGCGATGCCTGGGTGGCGGCCGCACAGGAGGCCGGCTACCCGTTCAATCCGGATTACAACGGCGCCAGGCAGGAAGGCGTCGGGTATTTCCAGCTGAACACGCGCAACGGCCGGCGATGCTCAAGTGCCGTGGCCTATCTCAATCCGGTGCGCAAACGGCCCAATCTCACGGTCCTGACCCGGGCGCCGGCCAATCGGATCGAGTTCGACGGACAGCGGGCGGTCGGTGTCCGATATGCCGCGCCGGACGGATCCGAAGGACTGGTTCGCGCAGAGGCGGAAATCATCGTGTCGTCCGGCGCGATCGGCTCGCCACAGCTTCTCATGCTTTCGGGAATCGGCGCCGGCGACCACCTGTCCGAACAGGGGATCGACGTGCGCGTCGAACGCTCCGGCGTCGGCCGCAACCTGCAGGACCATTTGCAGGCCCGACTGGTCTACAAATGCAACGAGCCGACCCTGAACGACGAAGTGCGCAGCCTGTTCAACAAGGCCCGGATCGCGCTCAAATACGCGCTGTTCCGCGCCGGTCCGATGACCATGGCGGCAAGCCTTGCGACGGGCTTCATGCGCACCGGCGCGCATGTCGAGACGCCGGATATCCAGTTTCATGTCCAGCCCTGGTCGGCCGACAGCCCGGGCGAGGGTGTGCACCCGTTTTCCGCGTTCACGATGTCGGTCTGCCAGTTGCGTCCAGAAAGCCGTGGGGAAATTCGTCTCGCCTCGGCCGAGCCGCGCGACTATCCGAAAATCTTTCCGAATTACCTTGCCACGGAAACCGACCGGCAGACGATCGTGGCCGGCGTCAAGATTGCCCGCCACATAGGCGACCAGGCGCCGCTGTCGACGAAGATTGCCTCCGAACATGCACCCGGCGATGCCATTCAGGGCGACGACGGCCTGCTCGATTGGGTGCGCAACACGGCGACGACAATCTATCACCCGACGGGAACCTGTAAGATGGGCTCGACACCGGACAGCGTCGTCGATGCGAGACTGCGCGTGCACGGCGTGGAACGTCTGCGGGTCGCGGACTGCTCCATCATGCCGGAAATCGTTTCGGGCAATACCAATGCGCCGGCGATCATGATCGGCGAAAAGGTGAGCGACCTCATTGTCGAGGATCGGCGGGCCGGACACTGAACGCCTTTTGCCGGGCGCAAAGAAAGGAACAGGGCGATGAAAATGACGACCGAAGAGGCTTTTGTGAAAGTCCTTCAGATGCACGGGATCGACAATGCGTTCGGCATTATCGGATCGGCGATGATGCCGATTTCAGATCTGTTTCCGGCCGCCGGCATCACGTTCTGGGATTGCGCCCACGAAACCAGCGCCGGCATGATCGCCGACGGCTATACCCGCTCCACCGGCAAGATGTGCATGGCGATCGCCCAGAACGGGCCGGGCATCACCAATTTCGTCACCCCGATCAAAACCGCCTACTGGAACCACACGCCGATGCTCCTGGTCACCCCCCAGGCGGCCAACAAGACCATCGGCCAGGGCGGCTTCCAGGAAATCGAACAGATGGCGCTGTTCAAGGACATGGTGTGCTACCAGGAAGAGGTGCGCGATCCCTCCCGCATGGCCGAAGTGCTCAACCGGGTCATCGAAAAGGCCTGGCGCGGCTCGGCGCCGGCCCAGATCAACGTGCCGCGCGACTACTGGACCCAAGTGATCGACATCGAGTTGCCGCAGATCGTGCAACTGGAACCGCCGTCTGGCGGGACCGATGCGGTGCGTGCGGCCGCCGAGCTGTTGAGCGAAGCGACCTTTCCCGTCATCCTGAACGGCGCCGGCGTTGTGCTTGCCGATGCCATTGCGGCCTCCAAGGCGCTTGCCGAACGGCTCGATGCACCGGTCTGCTGCGGCTATCAGCACAACGACGCGTTTCCCGGCTCGCATCCCCTGAGCGTCGGCCCGCTCGGCTATAACGGCTCCAAGGCGGCGATGGAGCTGATCGCCAAGGCGGATGTGGTGCTGTGCCTCGGCACACGGCTCAATCCGTTCTCGACCCTGCCGGGCTACGGCATCGATTACTGGCCGAAGGATGCAAAGATCATCCAGGTCGACATCAATTCCGACCGGATCGGGCTGACCAAGAAGGTCAGTGTCGGCATCCAGGGGGATGCGCGGCTGGTGGCCGAAGAAATCCTGCGCCACCTTGCGCCGTCGGCCGGCGATGCGGGGCGCCAGGAGCGGCGCAACCTGATCGCCGACACCAAGTCGCGCTGGCTGCAATTGCTGTCCTCGATGGACCATGAGGACGACGATCCGGGCACCAACTGGAACGAACGGGCGCGCACCCGCGAACCGGAGCGGATGAGCCCGCGCCAGGCGTGGCGGGCGATCATGCAGGCGATGCCGAAGGACGCGATCATCAGTTCCGACATCGGCAACAATTGTGCGATCGGCAATGCCTATCCGAGTTTCGAAAAGGGCCGCAAATACCTGGCCCCGGGCCTGTTCGGTCCGTGCGGCTACGGCCTGCCGTCAATTCTCGGAGCCAAGATCGGCTGTCCGGACGTGCCGGTGATCGGGTTTGCCGGCGACGGGGCGTTCGGGATTTCCATGAACGAGATGACGGCATGCGGGCGCGGCGCCTGGCCGGCGATCACGATGGTGATCTTCCGGAACTACCAATGGGGCGCGGAGAAGCGCAACACGACCTTGTGGTTCGACGACAATTTTGTCGGCACCGAACTCAATCTGGGGGTCGAATACGCCAAGGTGGCGGAAGGCTGCGGGCTGACGGGCGTGCAGGTTCGCAGCCAGGCGGCGCTGACGGAGGCGCTTGCCAAAGCCGTGGACGCGCAGATGCAGGACAACGTCACCACCTTCATCGAGGTCGTGCTCAACCAGGAGCTTGGCGAACCGTTCCGGCGCGACGCCATGAAACGGCCGACCCGCGTCGCCGGCATCAATGCCGAGGACATGCGGCCGCAGCGCGGTGCAGCTTAACGGACGCAAAACATGGCCGGGAGCAAGTTTTTAGCACCGGTTCCCGGCCTTAATATTTCGGTAATTTTATTACTAAACCCGGAATAATACTGGCCGGTCTGACGGTATTCGGACCCGTGGAATTCACGCTTTATTAGTCCGACGTTGGTAATCTCTGCAGCGTTTGAGACATGCGACACGGACGGTCAAAGTCAGGTCTGGCCTGCCGTTTGGCGCATCAAGGGCGAGCTTTCCGCATTTCGAACCCGCCACACTGGTTCGACGGGCGGGCAACGCAAAGAGATTGACAGGTGACGGATCAGTCTAACGAACCCGATCGGCTTTTTCAGCGTCGCAAGGTGATCAAGGGCGGCACGATCGCCTTCAACCGGAGACGGCTGACCTATCCCTGCGTGGTGCGCGATATCTCGGAGGCCGGCGCCCGCATGCGGGTCGATACGCCGGACAGCATTCCCGAAACGTTCGATCTTCTGATCGAACTGGACGGTTTCGAAGCCGAGTGCGAAGTGCTCTGGCGCGAGGGCCGGGAGATCGGCGTCCGGTTCCTGTCCGAACCGCGCATCAGCAATCCGAAACGCAAACAGGTTGTCGTGGCTTCCGATGGGAGCCGCACCGTGAGCGTCCGGTTGGACGAGCGCAAACGGCAATTCAATCCGGTTCCCAAAGGATCCCAAGGCGAACGCCTTCCCGAACCGCCCGTTCCGGAGGCTCCTGCAACCGAGAACAAAGCGTCTCCGTCCGACGGTTCTGTCGAGCCGCCGAGCGAAGCCCGGCCTGCGCTGGACGAAGCGATTGCGTCAACGGGTCCCGCACCGGCTGCGGACCCGGAAACCATTGAAAGCGCCGACGCGGAGAGCGCAACGCCGGATGATGACGCGACGCCATCCCACGCTCCCGAGCCGCAGGCCCCCGTCAATCAGGGCGTCCGACCGATCCTCATCGTCGAACAGGACGACGCGGTCCGTCACGCCATGCGCCTGGCTTTCCGGTCGTTGGCCGACCGGGTTCCGCTTGATTTTTCCGATACGGGGGCCGATCTGATCGAGCGCCTGTCCAACAATGCGCCGTTCGACGGCTTGCCGCGGCCTGGCATGATCGTGTTCGACCTGGATGCGGACATTCGCCAGGATCGCCCGATACTCAGCCAGCTGAGATCCCATCCGGCCTTCTCCACTGCACCGGTCGTCGCGCTGACGTCGTCAGACACGGAAGACGACCTGGAGGACACCTACGGGCTCGGAATCAGTCTCTATCTGGACAAACCGGATTGCGACGCCGATTTTGCCAAGCTTGCCAAGACCCTTGCTCGGTTCTGGACGAGCTTCGTCGCGACGCCGCGATCCGATCGTGCGGAGTCGCATGCCGGCGTCGCGTAACGCTCCGGCAAACCTGCGATAACCGCCGATACGGTTAATGCGCTGTTAATCGGAACCGGTTTTCATGGCCCAAATCCGATTTCGGTTGGTTGACGGCCATGGCAGGCGCTCAATTCAAAACAACAGATAACCGCCCTTTGCCCGAGCGGCTCGGAGGCCCTGGTTTGACCGAGGGGCAGCCGATGCCGGGCGCTGGGGCCACGACGGCTATCGGCACGCAGATTGCCAGCGCGAAACATAAAGCCCTTTCCGGCGGCCCGGAGGCGCTGGGCATCGGATTGCGCGCCCTCATCGACCTTGCCAGTATCCATCCGCAGAATGCCCTGGTGCAAATCGAGATCGGCAAGGCCTGCTTCGACGTGGGCAATGCTGATCTGGCCTATCGGTTCTACAAGGCCGGCGTCAGCCTGGATCCGAACGGCGTTCGGGGTTGGAAATTGTTTGCGACCTGTCTGTTCGTCCAACGCCATTACGCGGCCGCCCGGATCGCGGCCGAACGTGCGCTGTCGCTCGATCCGGACGATGCGTCGGCCTGCCTGGTTCTGGCCAATGTGTTGTCGTTTCTCGATGAAGGCGACGTCGCCCTTGCGGCCTTCGATCGTGCGCTCGACGTGAAAGGCGATGAAAACACCCACATCCTGGCTTTGAACGGCAAAGGCAAACACTTGCAGAACCTGGGCCGTCTCACCGCAGCGCGGGACACGTTCCTGGCCGTGCTGGCGCTCCGGCCCGGTTCCGTCGAAGCAATCGCCGCGTTGACCGGCCTGCGCCATACATTCGACGATCCCGATGCCGTCATCGCCGATCTGAAGCGGTCTGTCGCCGAACCTGGTCTGTCCGACGCGAAACGGGCGGAAGCCCGGTTCGCCATGGGCAGCATTCTGGCGGCAGACGGGCGCCACGATGCGGCGTTTCCCGAATTCGTCGAAGGAAACCGGATCCGGCGCCGATCGAGCCAGTTCCGGCTCGACCGGTTCGAAGCACAGGTCGAGCGCCTGATTGCCACCTTCACGCCGAGCCTTTTTGAATCGCTCGGCGATCTCGGCCATCCCGACAGCCGCCCCCTTTTCATCGTCGGCATGCCGCGCTCCGGGACAACGCTGACGGAAGCAATTCTGGCGCGGCATCCAGAGGTCGCGGCGCTCGGGGAACGCAAGGACATGCCGACCCTGGCGGCCGCGTTGGCCGGCCAATCAAACCGCGTCCTGACGGCGGACGGCACGCTGAAGCAGGAAGAGGGGGTTCTGCGCTATCCCGAGGATCTCGCGGTGATGAACAAGGATGCCCTGCGCGCCTTGCGCAACGACTATCTCGCAGCGCTGACCGAAGGAGCCGACGATACGGTGCGGCGCCTTACCGACAAGATGCCGTTCAACTTCGTCCATCTCGGTCTGATCGCCTTGTTGTTCCCAAACGCCACCCTTCTTCACTGCACACGAGACGCCATGGCCACCTGTGTCTCCTGTTTTCTTCAGAATTTCGCCGACGATCTCGGCTTCAGCACCGACCTGTCGACGTTGGGACGCTATTATTGTGCCTACCGGAGGCTGATGGACCATTGGAAGGCTGTGCTTCCGCTGGAGATCAACGATTGCTCCTATGAAGCGCTCGTTGCCGACCATGAGACAGGCAGCCGGGCGCTTGTCAACGCCGCCGGGCTCGCGTGGGATCCGGCCTGTCTCGACTTCCAGTCCGGCGGGTTCCATACAAAGACAGCCAGCAATTGGCAGGTGCGCCAGGGCCTCTACAAGACCGCCGTGCGCAATTGGGAGCGGTATGAAAGCCACCTTGCAGATTTGAAGGGGGCACTCGGTGCACACGTTCACCCGGGTAGTGCGTCGTCGTCGAACCACACTTCCGGTCAGCGGTTCGCACAATCGGACGAAATCCGGACCGCCTGAAGGTCCGGCACCGACAAAGGCATTCAGGTTAGGAAGTCCCGCGGATTGAGGGTGTCCTCCGTATTCGGCTTATCCATCCAGCCCATGGCAACGGGTACGTCGTACAGGCGGCCTGGCGCGAACCGGGGTCGCCAATCGCGAAGCTGGGGTGAAACCGCGCGGGCCGCGGGCACGCCGATATCGGCCCGTGTGACATCTGCGATCAGGATCTGCACTCCCTTTTCGTCAAGCCGGGCGAGGGCAGTCTCCGCCGTATACTCGGTATCCGTCATTCCGTGGGCGCCCTCGGACTGCGCGCCGACCATGAAGCGTTCTTGAAACAGGTTGATTTTTCGGGTGGCCTCCAGAAACGCGCTTTTGTCCGCGGGGCCCGAAGCCCGGGCCTGATTCTCGGCCTTTTGCAGCATGAAGCCCAGCGAGACTTCGGCCTGCAGCATTTCCAGTACCGCGCCTTCGATCGCCTCTGTCGCGGTCCGCCCCGCAGCATAGCCGTCGGCAAACAGACTGCCGTCGGCTTCGCAGGACAAGGCGGCCGCAACCGGGATACCGGTGTCAGACGTCACGTCGAGCACATGAAAGCGCCGGCTCCGATCGGCGAGCCACTTGCACAGATCCGGTCCGCATGCCTCACGGATCCGAGCCAATGGCACACGCGGGCGGACAATTCGATTGTACCACCATATGGCGACCGCATCGCGTTCGATGAGTTCGAACATCGCCCGGTCGGCCGCTTCCTCGATGGTGGCCGCCACTGCCGTTCCGTTGGTCGAGGTCAGCCGCTCAGCGTTGATGCCATACTGATTTTCTTCGCCCGGCAGGGCACAAAGACTCGGAACCCATCTCGATTTTTTCGTTTTTTTGTCTTGAAATTGCAGAAAACGGTTGATGTGATCAGGAAATTGCAACTGAGCCGAGGATTGCATGCTGAGTAAGCCGCTGTGACGCCTGATCAATTCCTCCACCTGACGACCGCTGAGGCCGATCATTTCGAGCGCCTTTGTGAACGCGGCTGCGGGTTTATCCGTTTGCGGCAATGGATGCACGAAGGGATCGTCGGAACCGCGGCTCCAGGCACTCAGGCATTCGGCCGTCTCGGCAATTGCGCCCCGCACGGCATCGTCCAGTGTGTGGCCTCTCCCTCCTGCAAGCTGCCATTCATGGCGCCAGCCAGGCGCTTCCGGATCGATCGCATGCGGAAACGCGAAAGCGAATTTCGCCGGACAGTCACCATAAGTCGCGGAAAACAGTGCAATATGTCCTGCGATTGGAATTTCGATAAGTTTATCTAAAAATTGAATCTCTTTTACTATGTATTCATTCTCCACATTTTGAAGTATATTTTCATAAAATTCTTTATAGATCCACATCTCTCCTGTATTGTCCGCATTGATTCCGGCTTTATCAAGATTTGTATAAATCTTTCTTCTTTTTATAACTTTGTTAACTATATTTTTTACTAAAATTTCTAGTATTAAAATTTTATCTTTTTCTTTAATGTAATATTTCGTTAGGTGTATTTTTTGCATTTTTCTTGTTTACACTCATTTTTTTGCGTGCTACGTGTCTTCGCGACAAAATAATCTGGCATTCAGGAGGTATATCATGCCACGTCTTTACGCAAGCGACGAAGTTCTTCCGCAAATCGGAAAAGTAATTGCGGATGCGTCTTTGGATGCTTCTGCCAAGGCAAAGTTTGAGGCAAATCCGGCCGAATACTTGAAGTCGGCAGGGATCCCTGAAGAACAATTGGCTGGCAAGAAGATCGTGGTCCATGCGGACGACGCCGACACGCTGCACGTCGTCGTGCCGAGTGCCGTCAATGCCGATCTCGTGGAAAGCCGCGACGAAGACTATCTCAGCCTGCTCGGCGCGGTAACGGTCCGCGGCTGCCGCTAAGCGGCAACCGGTTACACCATCGCTGGTGCCGGAGGTGCTGCGCTGTCGGGCGGAACCTCGAGTCCGCCCGACCGCAGGCCATCAAAGAACATGTTTCGAGTGTTTGGCTCGAAAAACATGTTGATGTCCGCGAGCCAGTAGCCGATGTCCGTTTTGGAGAACGGATGGCTGCGTTGGCTGGAGCCGGAGGCCATGGCGAGAAACTCCAGGACCAGCGAGCGTGAACGCTCGGTTTGGCCGATGCACGCATAGGCCGCCGCTTGGAGAACCATGAGTTCAAGGCTGTCCGGCGGCCCGAGGTCGCACATGTTGATGCAGGACTCGTAGTCGCCGCGCGCAAAGAAAATCGTGGCCAGGTAGCCGAAATAGTAGGGCGGGGTCGACGTCGACCGAAACACCCGGTCCGTCAGAGACATCGCCCGGTCGGTTTCGCCGGCATAGGCAAACGCCTCGGCGCAAGCGATGCTGACGATCGACGAGACCGAATTGAATTTGTGAGCTTTTTCGAAAAGCTCTTTGCCCTGTTTGACATTCCGCTGCTGGTAGTAGACCCAGCCGAGTGTTTGATAATTCACGGCATCGCGCGGATCGAGCCGGATCGACTGGTGGGCATTGCGTCGCGCGGCGTCCAGGATCGTCTTGTCCTTGACGGCATTCGGGTTGAAGAGCCGCTTCTTCACCTGGATCGACGCCAGGGACGAATAAATGCGGCTGAAATCAGCGCCGCAATCCACAAGATTAAGCAGAATCTTTTCGGCTTTGCGATCCGCGTCAGGGTGGAACGATTCGGCCAGACTGTCGGCATCGAGCCACAGGTCATACGCGGTCCGCGTATTCTCCCGGTACGAAAGCTTGCCTCGCCTGATCTCACTGTCCACGACATTGGAGATTTCGCTGATCAGGGTGTCGTGGGCGTCGTCGTCCTCGAGATCCGGGAAGCTGAACGTATCCGCCCACAGAACGGTGTTCGAAACCTTGTCGACAAGCATCAGGTCGACCGATTGCCGTCCACCCCGCTTTGTAATCGCATAGTCGACGCGAAAACGCGGCGGCGAGGAATGCATCTGGACCAGATTGTCTTCACTGACAGCCGAACTGGCGCTCACGTCGAAAGTGCGAAACTTCGACAGGGCGGCCGAAAGCCGTTTGTCGAAGGTCCGCAGATCGTCGAAATTCGGACCGACGCCGTTCGCCCGCACCATGACGCGGGGCTTTTCGAACTCGTCTATCAGAATCGGACGGTTGCTGGTCGTCGCGGATCGGGAGACGCTGTGCGCGGATTCCGACCTGACCTTGCTGACAAGATCCTCGATTTCCTGGCTGGGGCCGGCGCCGATCTGGCCGTCCAGAATTTCCCGGCAGCGCTGATATTGTTTGAGAGCCAGCGGTCCCTGGTTGGTTGCGGCGTAATACTCGATCAGCCGCAAATGGGCATATTCGAATGTCGGTTCGAGCCGGATGCACAATTCGCTCAGGTAGCGGATCAGCAGCGAATCCTCGCATTCCTCAACGGCGAGATCGCGCAGTTTGCGTTCTGCCAGATTGAGCACCGTCTGGCGAATGCGTTCGCGCGCGCCGTCCAGCCATTCGGCCGTTTCCGGTTCCTTGACGACGAGGCCCTCAGCAATCTCGCTTTGCACGAGCTCCAGAGCGTGGGCTGCCGCCGTGCTGGTTTCGTCGTTGACGAGGTCCTGAACGAGATCAACGTCAATCGTGACCTGATCGCCGCGCAGCAGCAATTGCGAGTTCGACGATTCAAAAAACGTCTCGGCGTCTTCACCAAGCGCCTTGCGGAAGGTCCTCAGACTGGTCCGCAACGAATCCTGGGCGCGTTTGTCCGTGGTGCTCGGCCACAACAGGCCGGCAATCGTCTGACGGTCCGCCACGTGGCCGGGGCGAGTCGCCAGATAAACGATCAGCCACGCATGTTTGGAATTGTTGATGGCGATATGACGCCCGTCCGGCCGATAAACAGACACCGGCCCGAAAAGATTTATCTTGTACCGATCGCTCGCCGGATTGTCTGCGTGCGCGCCCAAGTCCCATCCACCGCCTGCGGGCACCGTGGCGCCCGAACGTCCCCCGACACTCTGCTTCGGACCGGTCCGCCGCCGGTTGAGCCGATGTCGTCGGCCTGGCTGACAAGGAGCCCGACAGGCCGGAAAACGCATGTTTCGAAACACTACCTCGCTTCTACACATAAACCAGACAGGGGCCTGCGGGCAAGGTGGCTGCGGATAACAACCTTAAGCCGGGCGATGACGGCCCCTTAAAAAAACATGAAATCGCCCGGGTGCGACCCGGTTTCGATTTATTTTTTCAAGAGGCCGCTCTACAAACGCCGCGATGCCCGGCGCTGGTCCGGGTGAATACATCGTGGAGTGCCAATGACCATCAATCCCTTCGAAACCGCGCGCGAAGACGTGGATTGCACTCCCGATGTGGCCGACGAAATCAAGACGACAACCTGCTACATGTGTGCCTGCCGGTGCGGCATCAGGGTCTATCTGCGCGACGGCACCGTGCGGTATATCGACGGCAATCCCAATCACCCGGTGAATAAAGGCGTCATTTGCGGCAAGGGGTCGGCCGGTATCATGACCCAGTATTCGCCGGCCCGCCTGACCAAGCCGCTGAAACGGGTCGGCCCGCGCGGGTCCGGCGAATTCGCCGAGATCGAATGGGACGAAGCGCTGGCGCTTGCAACCGACTGGCTCGGTACGGTGCGCAAGACCGATCCGAAACGGCTTGCATTCTTTACCGGCCGCGACCAGAGCCAATCGCTGACCGGTTGGTGGGCCGGCCAGTTCGGCACACCGAATTTTGCCGCCCATGGCGGGTTCTGTTCCGTCAACATGGCGGCCGGCGGTCTGTATTCGATCGGCGGCTCGTTTTGGGAATTCGGCGAACCGGATTGGGACCACACCAAGTATTTTATGTTGTTCGGCGTTGCCGAAGACCATGATTCCAATCCGATCAAAACCGGACTTGGAAAACTGAAGACCCGCGCCGGAACCAAAGTGGTTTCGGTCAATCCCGTCCAGACCGGCTATTCGGCGATCGCCGACGAATGGGTGGGGATTCGTCCCGGCACCGATGGCCTCTTCATTCTGTCGCTCATTCGGGAATTGCTGCTCGCCGATGCCGTCGATCTCGATTACCTGGTGCGCTACACGAACGCGCATTGGCTGGTGATCGATGATGCGGGCACCTCGGATCACGGCCTGTTCGCACGTGGCGAGGACGGTGAACCGCTCGCCTATGACCGGACAGACACCGCCCTGGTCAGCGCGATGCGCGCCGACATTCAACCGATGCTGGTCGGCGAACATGCCCTGCCGGACGGTCGTGTCGGCGTGCCGGTGTTCCAGCGCCTTGTCGAACATTGCCTCGACGACGCCTACGCGCCGGAGGCGGTTGCCGAACAGACAGGCATCGAAGCCGATGCAATTCGCCGGATTGCCGCAGAACTGGCCGACGTTGCTTTCTCCCAGACGATTACCATCAACCAGAAATGGACCGACTGGGCCGGCCGCGAGCACGATACCATGGTCGGCCGACCGGTTTCGTTTCACGCCATGCGCGGGATTTCCGCCCATTCCAACGGTTTCCACACTTGTCGCGCACTGCATCTCCTGCAGGTCCTGCTCGGATCGGTGGATGTGCCTGGCGGCTGGCGTTACAAGGCGCCGTTTCCCAAACCGATTCCGCCGGGGCCAAAACCGGCCGGCAAGACGGTCGCGCCGGAGACCGGCCTTGGCGGCATGCCGCTTGGTTTCGTGAAAACGCCGGACGACCTGATCGTCGACGACGACGGTGGTCCGATCCGAATCGACAAAGGGTATTCGTGGGAATATCCGATTTCCGCGCACGGCCTCATGCATGTCGTGCTGCACAATGCGTGGGCGGGCGATCCCTATCCGATCGATGTTCTGTTCATGTACATGGCGAACATGGCGTGGAACTCGGCCATGAACGTGCCGGATACGCTGAAATATCTGACGGACAAAGCCGAAGACGGGTCCTACAAGATCCCCAAGGTGATCTATTCGGACGCCTACTACTCCGAAACCGTGCCCTATGCGGACCTTGTTCTGCCGGACACGACCTATCTGGAACGCTGGGATTGCATCTCCTTGCTCGATCGCCCGATTTCAAGTGCGCACGGGCCGGCCGATGCCATCCGCCAGCCGGTGGTCGCCCCGGACCGGGACGTGCGCGCCTTCCAGGACGTGCTGATCGATCTCGGCGGCCGGCTCGGCTTGCCGGGGTTCGTTAATGAAGACGGAGCGGTGAAGTATCCCGGCGGTTATCCGGACTATATCGTCAACCACGAACGGGCGCCCGGCATCGGACCGCTTGCAGGCTGGCGCGGCGACGGGGACAGCCACGGCACCGGGCCGGCCAATCCGAAACAATTGGACGCCTATGTCGAGAATGGCTGCTTCTGGCAGGCCGAATTCCCCGAGGACGCGCTGTACTTCAAACACGCCAATCGGAGCTACCTCGATTATGCGCAGCGCATGGGCTGGATGCCGAAAGCCGACCCGATCGTCTTCCAGATCTATTCCGAAGATCTGCAGCGGTTCCGGCTCGCGGCCCAGGGCCACGGCGAGCGTCAACCGCCCGATGCCCTCAGGAAGCGCATCGAAACCTATTTCCATCCGTTGCCCATCTGGTATGTGCCCTTCGAGGAAGCCGAGGTGTCGACGGAGACGTATCCTTTGCACGCACTGACACAGCGGCCCATGCACATGTACCATTCCTGGGGCTCGCAGAATGCGTGGCTGCGCCAGATCACCAATACCAACTACTTGTTTATCCATGCGGATCTGGCTCGCGACCTGGGCCTGAAGGACGACGACTGGGTGTGGGTCGAAAGCCACCACGGCCGCGTCAAGGCGCCGATCCGGACGATGACCGGCGTCAACCGGCATACCGTGTGGACGTGGAATGCGATCGGCAAGCGGCGCGGGGCCTGGGGGCTGGATGAGGACGCCCCGGAGGCGAAGTCGGGCTTTTTGCTGAACCACGTGATTTCCGATCTGCTGCCGGAACGCGGCGGCGGTTACCGCTACGCCAATGCCGATCCGGTGACCGGTCAGGCGGCCTGGTACGATTTGCGGGTACGGTTGAAAAAATGCGCGCGCAGCGAAATCGGTGAAACCGATCCGCGACCGGATGCGGTTCAGATACGCAGGACCGCGGGGGAGAATCCGGACGTGCTTCGGTTCGGCAAGACGATTCACGACCGCAGGACCGGCACGCCGGCGGTGCCGCACAAGGAATGGATTGCGCATCGCACCGAGACGGCGCAGACCGTCGAAGGCATCGCTCCCGGACATGGCAACGTTGCCATTGCGGATCAGACCGACGGCAAGGAAGGGACGGGGGGCACATGACGTCGCTGCCGACACACACAAACAAAAAGCTCGGGCTCGTCATCGACCTCGATATCTGCGTGGGATGCCATGCCTGCGCGGTAAACTGCAAGGAATGGAACGCCAGCGGCCATTCCGCACCCCTGACCGATCTCGATCCCTACGGCGCCGAGCCGGAGGGGGTGTGGTTCAATCGAATTCACGCCTTCGAAGTCGTGGATGACGAGACCGGCAGCAGCCGGACCGTCCACTTTCCCAAATCCTGCCTGCATTGCGAGGATGCTCCCTGCGTGACCGTGTGTCCGACCGGCGCGTCCTACAAGCGCGAAGAGGACGGCATCGTCCTGGTGAATGCGGACACCTGTATCGGATGCAAATTGTGCTCCTGGGCCTGCCCCTATGGCGCGCGGGAATTCGACGAAGACGAAGGCGTAATGAAAAAATGCACGCTCTGCGTCGACCGCATCTACAATCCCAATCTCAGCGAAGATGCCCGCGTGCCGGCATGCGTGTCCTCGTGCCCGGCCGGAGCCCGCCATTTCGGCGATTTCGCGGATCCGGATTCAGATGTTTCCCGTCTCGTGGAAGCCCGCGGAGGCTATGCCCTGATGCCCGAACAGGGATGCAATCCGGTGAACCGCTACCTGCCGCCGCGACCGCGCCAGGACGGTATTGCGGCCGGTGACGCGGTCGCGCCGCGCATGCTCGATACCAGCATTTCCGAGACTACCGACAAGGCGGGCATCCTCGCCCGCTGGATCGACCGCGCGCTCAGCCGCTGACGGACCGACCCGCAGAATTCCTCCCATTGATCGTCAAGAAAAGACCGCACCATGCATCCCGCCAAGTCCGTCATTTTTTTCACCACCGCTTCCGGCGCGGGTTATGGATTGCTGATCTGGCTGGCGCTGCTCGCGCCCTTTGGCGTTTTGCCGGACGGCACGCTGTTCGTGGTCTTCTCGTTTGGACTGGCGGTCGGCCTTGTGGTCGCGGGTCTGCTTTCCTCCACATTCCATTTGGGTCATCCGGAGCGGGCCTGGCGTGCCATGAGCCAGTGGCGAACCTCCTGGTTGTCACGCGAAGGGCTGGCGGCGATCGTCACGTTCGTGCCGGCGTTTTTGTGGGGGCTTGCGGCGCTGTGGTCGGGCTTTGAGTCCGTGCTGAGCCAGGTCTTCGGGTTCCTGACGGCAGCTTTGGCCATCGTCACCGTCTATTGCACGGGCATGATCTATGCCTGCCTGAAGACCATTCCGGCCTGGCACAACGACTTGACCCGTCTGGCCTATCCGCTGTTTTCGCTGACCACCGGCGCCGGGCTCGGCCTGTTCATGCTGTCGGTCTTCGGAGCGGCAAATCTTTCGGGATTCCTGATCCTTGTGATCATGCTGTTTGCCGCAGGAGCGGTCGTGAAGGTCAGCTATTGGGCGTCGATCGATGCCGCCGCGCCTGTGAGCACGGCGGAAAGCGCCACCGGCCTCGGCCATATGGGCGATGTCCGCTTGTTCGAAAAGCCGCATACAGGGACAAACTACCTGATGCGCGAAATGGGTTTCGAAATCGCGCGGAAACATGCAACGGAATTGCGGGGCATTTGTCTGTTTGTCGGATTTCTTGCGCCGGTCCTGTTGTTTCTCGTCGGCCTGGCATTGCCCGAGGATCTGCCCTTGGTCTCGTTTGTTGCCGCGGTTCTCGCTGGCGTCGGGATCGTGCTCGAACGCTGGCTGTTCTTTGCCGAAGCCAAACACGTGGTCACGCTTTATTACGGACAGTCCGCCGTCTGACGTTGTTGCCGGGTCGTGTCCGCCACGGGGCGATCGCTGCCGATGGACATCCCGGCTCGCGCGCAATAAAACCGTCGGCG
>JANQQB010000171.1 GCA_028285165.1 Rhodobiaceae bacterium | reverse complement strand
CCGCAGCCCATGGAGAGCGAAAACGGCATGCCGTTTTCGAACGATCCGCCGGTCGCAAAACAATGCGCCTGATTGACGATCACGCGGCAGGTCGGCAAGTCGCGGCCGAGCTCGCGCGCGCGGCTGTCGTCCGCCGAATGCAGGCCGACCGAATGGCCGGCACCCTGATGCGCCAGGATCCTGGCAGCGGGCTGCTTGGCAGCGGAAAAATCGGCTGCGCGATAAAGCGCAAGCACGAGTGAGAGCTTTTCACCCGATTCCGGCGCATCCGGACCGATCGCCTCGGCGGGCAGCGCAAGAAACCGGGCGCCGTCGCGATCGGCAAGCGCAATCCCGGCCGTATCGATCACCGTGTCGATGTCCCGCGCGATCATGTGGCGGTTCAGATGTCCGCCCTGAAACAACGCTTTCTTGAGCGTGTCGGCATTGTTTGCATCGAGGGTCCGGCCGCCTGCCCCGGCGAGCGCAGCCGCAAACCGCTCGTAGATTTCATCGACCACGATCAACGCATTTTCCGACGAACACGACGTGGCATTGTCGAAGGTCTTGGAGGCGGCGATCTTTTCCGCCGCAGCCGTAAGATCCGCCGTCTCGTCGACGATCACGGTGGCGTTGCCCGCGCCGACGCCGATCGCCGGCGTGCCGGAGGCATAGGCCCGGCGCACATTGTCCTGGCTACCGGTGACGATGACCAGGTCCGCGCATTCCATGAGGCGCTGCGTGCGGGCTTTTGAGGAGGGGGCGGGGATCATCTGGACGAGATCCCGGTCGATGCCGATCCGGTCGAATTCCGCATGGATGGCCGCCAGCAGCCGCTCGGCCACGACGACACCGCGCGGCGACGGCGACAGGATAATGGCATTGCCGCATTTCAGGGCGTTGACAATGTTGTTGACCGGCGTCGCCACCGGATTGGTCGACGGCACGACGGCGCCGATCACGCCGATCGGCCGGGCGATTTCCGTCAGGCCCTTTTCCGGCCGTTCGGCGATGACGCCGCAGGTTTTTGCGTTTTTCAGGTCACGCAGCAGGCCGAGTGTCTTGCGGTGGTTTTTCGAAATTTTGTCGTCGACATTGCCGAGCCCCGTCGTTTCAACGGCAAGTGCGGCAAGCGATCGGTTGCGCGCCGGCTCCATCAGCGCCCAAGCCGCGGCGGCTGCCGCCAGATCGTATCGCCTCTGGTCGGCGCCCGCCTCGAACCGCGCCTGGGCCCGGCGGGCCCGTTCGATCAGGATATCGACGACGTCGATGTCCGATATTGCGTCGACGGCGGCATGAGGCTTTGTCATGGCGGCTTCGATCCTGTCCGCGTTCATGTCATTGGCAAGAATTGGTGTACCGGGTGCGAGTAGGGCGGGCAAGGGAACCCTGGATCGAAGCGTCCGAACGGCAGCGGTCCTGCCGTAACGTCACCGCGCCGCGGTCACAAACACGCTTGATGCCCCGACTTTCTATGGCAATATGCGCCGCAATCGAACCCGGACCGAGCGTGAGACTCATGACAGTGACGCGGTTCGAACGCCATGCAAAGACGCCGGAAAAACCGGCTTCGAAACAAGGGAAAAGGAGACCCCCATGAAATCACTTGCCCTTGCCGCGCTCGCCCTCGGGGCGATGGTGTCGGCGCCGGTCCTGGCCGGCGAGGCGAAACTGCCCGGCCAGGTGTCCTGGACGGCCTACGGCACCGGTTCGGCCGGCTACAACCAGTCCGTCGCCATCGGCGGCGCATTGAAGAACAAGCTCGGCGTCGACCTGCGGGTGCTGCCCGGCAAGAACGACGTCGCCCGGACCGAACCGCTGCGCCAGGGCAAGGTGCAGTTTTCCGCGACCGGGGTCGGCGGCTCGTTCATGGCGCAGGAAGGCGTCTTTGCCTTCGGCAAGAAGCGCTGGGGCCCGCAGCCGGTGCGCGTGCTGATGGCCAATAATGGTGGCGCCATCAACCTGGCCGTGGGTGTGGCCAACGATGTCGGCATCAAGGAATTCAAGGACCTGAAGGGCAAGCGCGTTGCCTGGGTCAAGGGCGCACCGGCGCTCAACGTCAACACGACGGCCTATCTCGCCTTTGCCGGCCTGACCTGGGACGATGTCGAACGCGTGGAGTTCGGCGGATTCACCGATTCCTGGAAGGGGATGGTCAATGGCCAGGTCGATGCGGCCTTTGCCTCGACCAATTCCGGCCGGGCCTATGAAATGGCAGCCTCGCCGCGCGGCCTGTTCTGGCCGCCCGTCCCGCATGACGACGCGGAAGGCTGGGCCCGCCTGAAGGCCGTCGCGCCGTTCTTCACGCCGAATGTTGCCAAGGTCGGCGCTACGATAGACGACGGCCCGGGCTATGAAGGCGCCGGTTATGCCTATCCGGTCCTGATTGCGATGGCCGACCAGGACGCCGATCTCGTCTACAACATGACCAAGGCCATGGTTGAGCTCTATGGCGAATTCGAAGGCAAGGCGCCCGGCATCAACGGCTGGTCGATCGACAAGCAGGATACGCAATGGGTCGCGCCCTATCACGACGGCGCCATCCGGTACTTCAAGGAAATCGGCAAGTGGAGCGACGAGGCCCAGGCCCACAACGACCGCCTGATCGCCCGTCAGGCCGCGCTCGCCGATGCCTGGAAGAGCATGGACGGCGTGTCCGATGCGGACTGGGATGCGACCTGGTCGGAAAAGCGCAAGGCCGCGCTTGAATCCGGCGGATTCGACGTCGTCTTCTGATCTCGGATCGAGAACGGGGACAGGATCCCCGATGCGTGGTGCGGTGACCGCGCCACGCCTTTTGGCCGCAGGACCGACGGGACTGCATCTGCCGCCTGCCTCCAGGGATTGAAGCATGTCGAACGAGCCGATCGCCGAGCGGGCGGCGCCCGCCGCCGGCGGGCCGCGTGTCCGCACTCCGACCGGGTTGGTCCGGGCCGTGTTCGCGCTCGGATCGCTGGTGGCGATCTTCCTGTCGATCCATCAGCTGTTCAACATCCAGCTGTTCGGCATCGTGCTTCTCGAAGGCCGTTATCTTTTTCTCCTGGCGGCTATTTTCCTGAGTCTGACCTTCCTCATCTTTCCGATCGGCAGCGTTGCCCGATCCGCGGTGCCGCCCTGGTACGACCTTTTATTGGCAGCGCTCGCCCTCGGTGTCGGCCTGTACTTTGCCTCGATTGCTGAAATCAGCCTCGAAGAAGGCTGGGAATATGCAGCACCCGAAACCGCGCAATGGATGGCCTTTGCCTATTGGCTGCTGATCCTGGAAGGGACGCGGCGCGCCGGCGGATTTGTCATCTTCCTGATCGTCTTCGTCTTTTCGCTCTACCCGACCTTTGCCGGCCTGATGCCGGGTCCGATTTCCGGCTTCCAGCAGCCGTTCTGGGATACGATCCCGTTTCACATCCTGTCGTCGGAAAGCTCCTTCGGCATTCCGATGCGGGCGTTCGGCAACCTGGTCATCGGCTTCATCATTTTCGGGGCGGCCCTCCAGCAGACCGGCGGCGGCGCCTTCTTCAACAATCTGGCGCTCGGCCTTGTCGGCAGCCTGCGGGGCGGCGCCGCCAAGGTGGCGATCTTTGCCAGCGGCTTCATGGGGTCGATGTCGGGCAGCGTGATCTCCAACGTGCTGACCACCGGCGCGGTGTCGATCCCGGCCATGCGCTCGACCGGTTTTCCGCCGCGCTATGCGGCCGGCACCGAGGCCTGCGCCTCAACCGGCGGGGTCCTGATGCCGCCGGTCATGGGCGCCACGGCCTTCATCATGGCGTCTTTTCTCGGCCGGCCCTATTTCGAGATCGCGGTCGCCGCCGCCGTCCCGTCGATCCTGTATTATTTCGGCCTGTTCGTGCAGATCGACGCCTATGCCGCACGAGGCGGGCTTAAGGGCATGGCCCGCGAAGACCTGCCGAGCCTCAGCGAGACGATGCGCAAGGGCTGGTATTACCTGTTTGTCTTCGCGCTTCTGATCGTCCTGATGATGGTGATGCGGCAGGAGACCTGGGCGCCGTTTTTTGCCACCGGCCTGCTCCTGATCATCAATCAATTCTCTCCGTCCCACCGGCTCGACTGGAAAGGGGCGGTCAACCTCGTGGTGGCGGTCGGTCGGGGTCTGTGCGAGCTGGTCGCGGTCCTGCTCGGCATAGGCCTAATCGTCGGCGCGTTTTCCGCGACCGGCCTTGCCGGAACGCTGGTCAACGACCTCGTCTTCCTGGCGGGCGGATCGGTGTTCATGCTGCTGATCATGGGTGCGATCACCAGTTTTGTCTTCGGCATGGGCATGACGGTGACCGCCTGTTACATCTTCCTCGCCGTCGTGCTGGCGCCGGCGCTGGTCAAGGCCGGGCTCAACGAACTCGCCGTGCACCTGTTCATTCTCTACTGGGGCATGGTCAGCTACATCACGCCGCCGGTCGCGCTCGGCGCCTTCGCCGCCGCAACGCTCGCCCGCACCAACGCGCTCGCCGCCGGCCTGGAGGCGATGCGCCTCGGCAGCGTGATCTACGTCATTCCGTTTTTCTTCGTCCTCAACCCCGCGCTGATCGGTGCGGGCGAACCCCTGGAAGTGGCAGTCACGCTGGCAACGGCCCTGTTCGGCGTCTGGTTCATCGGCAGCGGCATGCAGGGCTATGTCGCCGGCTTCGGCCCGATCGTGCGCGGCGTAAAGGGCCTGATCCCCCGCATTCTTTTGGTCCTTGCCGGCCTCGCCTTCGCTGCCCCGGACGGCGTCATCGCCGGCCGCAGCCATTTGGAAATCTCGCTGATCGGGGGGCTCTGCGCGCTGCCGGTGCTGATCTATCTGAAGGTCACCCGGCCGCGGGCTGAAGCTGCCTGAGGATGCCCACGGGATTTTGCACGCATTCTGTCTTCGGCGGAGCGCTCAAAACACAGTCACGTCCAGAGACAACCTAGTACCTCGTCGCAGATATTTTGACGGTTTGATGGGGAAGACTCGTGCCTGGGTTAGGCGCGTCGCGCAGCGCGATGTGGGTCATCGGGCAAGCGGCGCAACGACGCCCAGGCACGAGCCTTCGCCACCGAAGGCCGGCTTCTCCTGGATTTTGGACGTCGTTGCCCTGCTTGAGAGATGTCCCACATCGCTCTGCGCAGGGCGCCTAGCCAAAATCCAGGACAAGCCGGTCAAACCATCAAAATATCTGCGACGAGGTACTAGCGCCAACCGGCGCATGGCGACATCTCCACGATTCCAACATGCACCCGTTCGCTTGTATTCCCGCGCGGCTAACCGGCAGTCCAGTGGGGTGTCTCCAGGGTGCGGCCTTGGCGCTCGTTGCCTTTTGGAAGGGGCCTTGAGAGAGTGCGCCCGCAATCAAGCCCACTCTTAGAAAACCCCCTGGGGCAACGGAGAGAGCATGGCCTATTATTTCTTTATGCCGACAGTAAACATCATGGGTGCCGGCGGACTGGCGGATGCCGGCAAGGAGATAAAAGCACTCGGGTACAAAAAGGCCCTTATCGTCACGGACGCGCCGCTGCACCGGGACCTGAAGGCAACCAAGGTCGTGACCGATCTGCTCGACGAAATCGGCGTCGCCTACGCGGTCTTTGACGAAGTCGAGCCGAACCCGACGACAGCCCAGGTCGATGCCGGGACGGCGATGCTGCGTCAGGAAGACTGTGATTTCATCATTTCGTTCGGCGGCGGCTCGCCCCATGACGCAGCAAAGGCGATTGGGATCCTGGCGACCCATGGCGGGGACATTCGGGACTTCGAGGGCATCAACCAGATGACGAAGCCGATGCTGCCGCTCGTGGCCATCAATACCACCGCGGGCACGGCAAGCGAGATGACCCGCTTTGCCATCATCACCGATGAAAAACGCCACGTAAAAATGGCAATTGTCGATTGGCGAACGACGCCGACCCTGTCAGTGGACGATCCGGATCTCATGGAAGCCATGCCGCCGTCGCTCACGGCCGCCACCGGCATGGACGCCCTGACCCACGCGATCGAGGCCTATGTGTCCACGGCGGCGACGCCGGTGACGGATTCCGCCGCCTTGCATGCCATCAAGCTGGTTTCGGGGTTTCTCGCCCGCGCCGTGAAGGACGGCCACGACCACGAGGCACGCGAAATGATGACCTATGCGGAGTTTCTGGCGGGTATGGCGTTCAACAGCGCGAGCCTCGGCTACGTCCACGCCATGGCCCACCAGCTCGGCGGCTTTTACGATCTGCCGCATGGCGTCTGCAACGCGATCCTGCTCCCGCATGTCCAGGCCTACAATGCGCAAGCCGTGCCGGAACGGTTCATCGAGATTGCCGGTGCCATGGGAATCGACGCCCGCGACATGACGCCAGCCGACGCGGCCGAGGCGGCACTCAACGCCATCCGCGCGTTGTCGGCCGAGGTGGACATCCCGCCAAACCTGGCCGCGTTCGACATCGTCAAACCCGAAGACTTTCCGACACTCGCAGACAACGCGATGAAAGACGCTTGCGGGGTCACCAACCCGAAGCAACCTTCCAAGGATGAGGTCGTCTCCCTGTTTCAGCAGGCGTATGCGGGCTAAAGCCCTCCTGGTTGGACCGGAACAACGTGACGGTCCAAATCAGGGCGTGCCAGGGAACAAATCATAAAGCGCGATCGCAACGGCGATGGTTCGCCGTTGCTCTTTGCCTGGCAAATCCGAAGAACCGGCTCCGCATCGGGAAGCGAGGTGACCGTCCCGATCAACTGACCTTGCGCATCGAGCGCGTCAGTCCAATCGCACACTGCTCCAGCCGTCTTGACGCCCGTGGCGACCCGGCTATGGCCGTGTGTTGGTGAGCCGACCGTCGGGCTCGGTTGCACAAGAACGCCCTTCCATAGTTCCCGCGCGATCCGCCCGATGCTATTGTAAACAGGGCTGTTTGCTGCCGACCAAGGAGGAGTCCGACCAATTTCCGAACGCGAATTCGAACAAATGACCAAAGCCGAAGTGATCGCTGCACAGAGAGCTTGGGCCAAATATGTCACGGAACAGGACGTCGAGAGTCTTTTGGCCCTTTACGACTTTGGAGCACCGGACGAACCCCTCCTCTTCAAGCCGACCCTGGCAGACGTCATTCGGCTCGACCGTGCTGGAGCGCGCTCGTACTTCGTCGGTGGTGATCCGAACTATCCCAACGACGACGGTTTCCTTAAACGCGGGTGGAAACAGGTGGAGTTCCAAAGTGCGGCCGGTCCGATTCTGAAGGCCGGCGGTCTCGGCTATAAGGACATGGGCCACTACACTTTCATCGATGGCGATGGCAATGCGACCCGAGCGGACTACACGTTCGCCTATCACAAGATCGAGGGGCGCGTTCTGATCTCCTTGCACCATTCCTCCCTGACATGGCTGCCGCCTGTCGAGAGCCGAGCCTTTCCCAAGATTTTCGCCGGCACCGCGCAGACATAGGTGGCGTCGGCCGGCAAGAGCGTTCTGCTCAAACGGCTCAGGATGTCGGCACGCGGCTCCAGACGACCGACGATGTCCGACAGGGGAACGCTGGGGGAGAAGCGGATGCCTTAAAGACCATCTCAATTCTTGCGAAACAAAAAATTTCTGGAGTTTCGAAGGACTGTCTGGTCCCAACTCAGCAAGTTCTTGTCGGCAGAAAAATCAAATTTTGCAGTAAATACAGTAAGAAGGCGGATAATTTTTTCGGGCAGAGCGAGTTGATATCGGTCGATTCTTTTTGACCACAACGGGAATAAATCGGACTCACCAGCGTTTCACACGGCATGACGGTCGTGTGAACTGTGTTCTGCGTCACTTAGTTTCACCGTTTGCGTGACCATCTCCGTCTTAACCAAGCGATTGATGAGGATCGAACGATGAAACAGACACTGAAAACGACCGTTGCGGCGTTGGGGTTGGGTCTTGCTTCCGT
>JANQQB010000168.1 GCA_028285165.1 Rhodobiaceae bacterium | reverse complement strand
TTTTCCATGAAGGCGTCGTAGTCGCGTGCCGGAAGCGGCTCTCCGTCGATGGCCTTGAGCGCAAGGCTACGGCCGCGTTCGTGCTTTTCCACATGCGCCGACCAGAGTTCCTGAAAAACCGGCTGATCCAGCAGGTTGCGCGACGCATGAATGTCGAACCAACTGCCGAACCGGCCGAGATAGTGCGCATGCTTCGAGACGACCTCGCGCGCGGGCGGCAGCCCGCACACCACCGCGCGATGCCATTTGCGGAGCCAGTCCGCGTGTTCCTCCATTGCCGCGTCGATCGCGTCGAGAATGTCGCGCGACTCCTCCCGCACCGCGGGCCGTTCATCCGCCGGCGCGGTCCGGGTCAGGACAGGCAATTCATCAGGCTGCGTTTTCGTCAAGGCTGGCCTTGCGTTGCGTCCGTTTCGATTCATCGGGCACGTTGCTCGGATCCTCGTCGTAAACGATGCGATCCTCGCCCGAGAGAACGATAAACCGCTTCCCGCGCGCGCGCCCGATCAGCGTCAAACCCGCCTTGCGGGCCAGTTCCACGCCCCAAGCGGTGAAGCCGGAACGCGAGGCCAGGATGGGAATCCCCATCTGTACGGTTTTGATCACCATCTCCGAGGTTAAACGGCCAGTGGTATAGAAACTCTTTCCAACGGCCGAAATATCGTGCAGCCGCATGTATCCGGCGATTTTGTCCACCGCATTGTGGCGGCCCACGTCTTCCATATACAGCAGCGGACGGTCTTCCTCGCACAGAACGCAGCCATGGATGGCGCCCGCCTCGAGATAGAGGCTCGGGCAGGTATTGATCTTCCGCGGCAGCGGGTAGAGCCAAGACGTCCGGATTTCCGCGTCTTTGGGCAGCGAGATTTCGTCGAACCGCTCCATCAGATCGCCGAAGACCGTGCCTTGGGCGCAACCGGATGTCAGGGTCTTCCGACGCAGCTTATCCTCGAAATCCGTCTCGGCCTTGGTGCGGACAACGACCGTCTCGATATCCTCCTCATAGTCGATGCCGGTAATCTCGTCGTCGGCCTGCAGCATATTCTGATTCACCAGGTAACCGACGGCGAGATACTGCGGATAGTCGCAGATCGTCATCATCGTCACGATCTCGCGACTGTTCAGGAACAGGGTCAACGGCCGCTCGACGACGACCGACGTGTCGACCGCGCCGCCGTCCTGGTCGATGCCGGACAACCGCTCGGTCAGCCGCGGATCGGTTGGGTTCGGCTGTAAGAGAAACTCTTCCATAGCGCATAATATGATGCCTGAAGGGGTATTTGACCACTCCCGAGGGCGCGGCGCGCTGACCTGCCAAAACCGCCTGACAGGCATGCAGTAAATGCAATAGACGCCATCCGGCAGCGGGTGTACGGGACGGCGTGTCGTCAAACCGGCCGTGAGCAAGGTCATGGTGAAGGTCGTGGGCGCGCTGGGCGCCGTTCTATTCGGTATGGGTTTCCTGCTGTTGGGAAACGGCTTGTTCGGGACGTTGACCGCGCTCCGGATGACGCATGAGAACTTCTCGGCCGCCGCCATCGGGATCGTCGTCGCCGCTCACTCGATCGGCTTCGCGGCGGCCTGCCTGACCAGCACCCGGCTCATCGACGCGGTCGGCCATATCCGAGTGTTTGCCGGCTTTGCGGCCGCTTTGGCCGTCTGCTGCCTTTGCTTTCCCGTCGCCGTCGATCCGGTCGCCTGGATCCTGCTTCGCCTCATCTTCGGATATTCCACCGCCGCTGTCTTCATGGTCGGCGAAAGCTGGCTCGCCGGCGCGGCACCCGCCGAGGACAAGGGAAAAGTCTTCGCGGTCTATATGATCGTCAACAAGGGCGGATTCGGGGTCGGCCAGTTGCTCATCATGCTCGGCGATCCAGCCGGCGACCGGATGTTCATGCTGGTGGCCGCGCTATACGCCGTCTGCCTGATCCCGATCGCGCTTGCCCGTATCAAGGCGCCGGAAGGGATCGGATCGGAACCGCTCGGCCTGACGGCGTTGTATCGTCTCTCCCCGGTCGGCGTCGTCGGCGCGGTCGGCGCGGGCGCCACAAATTCGTCGCTGCTCGGACTGGGGCCCGTGTTCGCCGACGGGCTCGGCATGACGCTGAGTCAGATATCCTTCTTCATGGCCGTCTTTCTGGCCGGCAGCCTGGTTCTGCAAATTCCCATCGGCAGGCTTTCCGACCGGTTCGACCGGCGCACGGTCCTGTTCAGCGTGGCCCTGATCACCGCCGCATCCTGTGTCGGCATGACCTTCATCACGACTTCCGGGCATATGACATTGCCGACGTTGTTGGCGCTTTCCGGGTTGGTCGGCGGGTTGAGCGCGACGATCTATCCCATCGCGATGACCCACGCCAATGACCATGCGAAGCCGGAACAAACCGTCGCGCTGCATGCCGGCTTGCTGCTTTTCTTCGCCATCGGCGCAAGTATTGGCCCGATCGTGGCCTCCCTCACCATGGAGTCCATCGGACCCGGCGGGTTGTTCGCGTTCGGCGCATGCGTGTACGTGATCCTGGCCGTGTTCACGCTGTTCCGCATGACACGCCGTGCGCCATTGCCGGAAGACCAGCAGACCGACTTCGTGGCGATGCCGCAAACCTCGCTGACATCACCGAATGTCGCCGGACTCGACCCGCGGATAGAAGATCGCTTCGAAGAGGAACTCTGATCCGCAGCCGGCTAGTTCATGGTTTGCGGATCGGCGGTGGGATCATCCGTCGGCGCGC
>JANQQB010000167.1 GCA_028285165.1 Rhodobiaceae bacterium | reverse complement strand
CCCGGGATTCCAGCCTGTCCAACATGCTCGGCCTCATCCGTCTCGCCAGCGTGCTGCGCACCTATCATGCGGTGCTGAGCGGCCAGGGCGGCATGCTGGAGGCGTCGGGGGAATATTGGGCGCAAAGCAAGATCGCCGAACGCACCGAGGCCCTGCGCGCCTGCATCCTTGTCGAAGAAAACCTGCTTGTCGGCCGACAGGCCTGTTTCGACGGTCTTGCCCGTCATGTCGGTCAGCCGACGGAACGGATCCAGGCGGCCGTGCGGCCGGCGCTCGCCGTGTTCGGCGAGAGCGAACAGCGCCTGTTCCAATGGTGGCTGGCGGAGTTTTTTGTTGACCGGCTGAAGCGCGGCGACATTCCCGGATATCGGCCGTCGCCGGCAATCGATCGGTTCTTTGCGGTTCAGGCCGTGAAATGCGAGGTCGGCGCCTGCGAGGTGATGGTATCGCGCAAGCGCTGGCTTGGCGCTGACGACCTGCGCGAAGTGGATGCGCTGCGCGGGCTCTGGGACGCCCAACGGCAGGCGCAAACGGACGAGGACGCCAGGACCGAGATTGCCGCTTACCTGCGTTCGCTGTTGCCCACCACCTGGCGGCAATGCCTGATCGACGATTACCGCGAGACCTGCGAAGCACTTTTGGTGGCAACCGAACACGCTGCCGTGCCTGCCGACCGGGTCACCCTGACCGGCCCGGACGGCGAATCTCAGGCCCGACGCTTCCAGCGCAATTTGCGAGCGCTCCTGGAGAACGAGAAACTCGACTTCACCGAAAAGGAACGCCTGATCGTCCAGGACTACATCGACAGCGTCACCGCCCTGGTCCTCAAGCAGCGGCTTGAAGCGCTCGGCGACGACATCGTCGTCTATACGGTGGAGCCACGCCTCAGGAGCCTGGTCGACGATGTCTCGGCGCGGCGCGCCTTGTCCTTCCAGGTCGCCCAGGACATTCCCGACCCGTCCGAGGGGTCGGACCGGCTGTCGTTGGAAGAGGAAACCGTCAGCATCCTGAAACAATTGAGCACGCGGCCGACGGTCGTCGGCTTCGGCCATCTGCGCGGCCGGGCCGGCAACGAGCGGCGCGCGACCTTCGGCTGGATCTTCCTGCCGAACCATCTGGAGGCCGATGCGGCCGGTACCGGTTTCACTGAAACCCACCGGGCGGTCAGCCATCGCGTCTCGGCTGTCATCTCGGTGCCAAGCTGGTGGACCCAGGTGGGGCTGACGGTTCGCCAATGCTGGGGTCGCCGATCCCGTGTCTCCGACGAACTGATCACCGATCCCTATGCGGCCAGGGTCCAGTGCGACGGGGCGCGGCACCGCTCCGGCCTGTCGCCGGCCGGCATCGTCGACTATGCGATCGACCTGCCGGCCACGCCGCAGCGCATCACCGAGGTCTTCGATTTCGAGGTGATCAAGGTGCCCTATATCGATGTCGATTCGAACCGGCTGATGCCGTCGGTCGAGGCCGGACGGGCGGGCGAGATCATCATCGAGGGCGGGCGCCTGTGGCGCGGCACGATGGTCACGCTCGGCCAGCAGCGCGCCGACACGATCCAGGTCCTGCCGGACATGAAGGGCGTCGTCGCGACCTTCAACTGCGTGCACCCGCCGCCGGGCTACCGCCACTACACGGACCTCGCCGCCACCACCGCCGGAGGCGACCGCCCCGACCCGGCCAACCGCCCGCTCTCGGCCAACGTCACGGTCTGGACGGCGCAGGGCAAGGCCATCACCCAGGCCCAGATCCATCCCTTCCGCCAGCGCCTTGAGGCGGAGCGGCCATGTTGGCTGAATGAGCCGGAAAGGGCGGTGCAGGCGTTTGTCGGGCCGATAGCCGAGCCGGATCAGGATCCCGCAGAAGCGTCACGGCCGGCGGAGTAAGGACGACCGGCCGCAGGTTTGTTTGTCAAACGTGGTTGGTGCCGGTAGGCGGTCCCGTCCGGGTCGCGCAGGCGTCAACGATGCATGACCGCTGCCCGCATGCGACGGTTCCGATGCCGTCAATCGGGCACACATGTCGATTGGTTTTGCAGAATAAGAATTCATCTCAATTTTCTATTTGAGACGTAGAGGGTTCGTGTTTAAATACACGTTGTTTTTATGGCATATTCTAAAGGTATTTACCCGATCCAGCTTTTGAAGTTTCCGGTTTTCAAATGGAGCTGAACGCGAACGCCATCTGCGCAGGCAGGTAGCCGTTCTGTGCCCTGACGCCGGAGCGTGATGTTTCCGTTGTCGATACCCGATCATAACGGCGTGCGAAGCCAGGAAAGCTGTATCGCTTCGAAAGTGCCGGGTCCTGAAGACGATCTGATACCAACGGTGAAGACTTTTGACCCATCTGATGGTCTCTCTCGGTCCGCTGGCTAGGCGCGTCGCGCAGAGCGATGCGGGGCATCGGTCAAGCGGCGCAACGCCGTCCAGCGGGCCGGGAGAGGCCACCACCAAACACGGATGTTTCCGTGTTTGGTACTATTGAGTGCGCAAGTCGGAAACATCCGACTTGCGGATGGCCGGATGCTTTGCCGCTGCAGCGGCGTTGCGGTCCGCTTATGATGCTAGAGTATCCGTTTTGATCAAGTAGGAGATTTGGCCCATTTACGGTCGTCTCTGAGGAGCGCGTTTGCGAGGACGATAAGTTTTCGCATGATGGCTG
>JANQQB010000166.1 GCA_028285165.1 Rhodobiaceae bacterium | reverse complement strand
GGCGAAGATCAGAAGCGCCCATGGGCCCGGGAGTTTGCCGGCGAAGATTGCGAGCACGACCAGCGCGATGATGTCCTGCACGATCAGGATGCCAATGGCGGTGCGGCCGTGGAAATTGCCGAGTTCGCGCTTCGCCTCGAGCATTTTGGCCGACAGGACCGTGGAGGAAAAGCCGAGTGCGATCGCGATGAGCAGTGCAACCATCCAGTCGTCGGTAAACAAAAGCCGGGCGATCGGCGTGAACAGCAGGATCGACAAACCGAAATGGATCAGCGCCCCGCCGACCACCTGCGGTTCGCCGATCTGCCTGAGCTTGAGTTTCAGGCCGATCGTGAACAAGAGCATCAGGACGCCAAGATTGGCGAGATATTCCAGGATCGGGCCGGTGTTTTCCGGCATGCCGTAGTGCGGGCCGACGGCGTTGACAAAAAAACCGGCGGCCAGAAAGCCGACGAGCGGCGGCAATCCGAACTGACGTGCAATCAGCCCGAAGGCGAAGGCCGCCCCGATCGCAAAAACCTCGAATACCATTCCGATCCCCGTCCGCTCATTGCACGCCCGTCGAACAACCGAGCGCATCGTCCCGTACCCGGTCACGCACCTTCGGCGCTGCGCGACAACGGGTTCATACCTTATCGGTGCAAATGGTTTGCGAAACCTTGAAAACGGCAGAAACGACCTGTTCGAGACGGACCCTTACGGAGAGAGGCGCCACCGCGCCGAGCGATCACCGCCGCTCGCCGACGGTGCGCCTGTCCCGGCGATCGGTATCGGCGACTTCAGGACGCGAGGCTCTCGATCCTGTTCGGCGCGCTTACGATGTCGGCGTCGAACAGCGACGCGATCTCGCGCTCCGGCAACTTCGCGACGTCGGCAAGCACTTCTTCGGTGTGTTCGCCCAATTGCGGCGCGGCGCGGGGCTCCTGCCGCTGGAGCGCGGAAAAATTGTAAGGCGTACCCGGCACAAGATGGCGGCCGATACCCGGTTGCTGGAGTTCGGAGAACATCGGGTTGTCGGTCGACAGGTCGGGATCCCGTTCGAGCGCTTCGGCGAAGCTGCGGAACACGGACCATGTCATGCCGGCGGCGTTGAAGGCCTCTTCGAAATCGGCGACCGAGCGCGTGGCAAACCATGGTTTCAGGATCGCGGTGATCGCTTCGCGCAGTTTCCAGCGTTGGCCTTCCTCGTTCAGATCGACGCCGTGACGGCGCTCCAGCGCGGCCATGGCGTCGCCGGTCTGCGTGACCTTGACGAGACCGCGCCATTGCCGGTCCGTCAGGCCGATAACCATGACACGCTGGCCGTCGCCGCACACAAAGTCCTGGCCATAGGCGCCGTAGAGCGCATTGCCGGCCTTGGGCCGGTCCACGCCGTTTATCGAGACTTCCCCGATAATGCCGAGATTGCCCAGCATGGCAGCGGCCACATCCTTCAACGTCAGTTCGACGGCCTGGCCCGTGCCGTTGCGCAGGCGCCGCCGTTCGGCGGCGAGCAGTCCAGAGACGACCATGTTGCCGGCAATGCAATCCCAGGCAGGCAGCGTGTGGGCGACGGGCTCCGTGCTGCCTTCCGGGCCGGTCGCGTCGGGAAACCCGAGCGACGGGTTGACCGAATAATCGACAGCTGGGCGGCCATGGCGGTCGCCGAGCAGGGAAACCATGCACAGGTCCGGGCGGTCGCCGGAAAGGGTCTCGTAATCCGTCCAGCCCGGAACCCGAAGATTGGTGATGAACAGGCCCGCATCCCGACCGGGGGCGGCGATGATCTCGCGCACGATTTCGCGGCCGCGCGGCGACCGGACGTCGATCGCAACGGAGCGTTTGCCCTTGTTGAGGCCGGCCCAGAACAGGCTGCGGCCGGATTTCGTGACCGGCCAGCGGGTATAGTCCAGTCCGCCCTGCGGCCGGTCGATCCGGATCACGTCCGCGCCCATCTGGGCAAGCGTCATGCCGGCAAGCGGCACGGCCACGAATGCCGAGCTTTCGACCACGCGCATGCCGTCGAGAACATTGGCCATCAGTCCCACTCCATTGTCGCTTGCAGTCCCTGATGGCCCGTCGCCGAACCGGTGCAGAGATCGATTGCGGTTTCATCCTCCCGGCGCGTTCCAAAGAGGCGGATGGACCCGTCATTGAACATCGGATGAACGCCACGGAACGCATACCGTGCCGGTTTCTCTCCGGTGTGCCGGCAGGCGGCATCGATCAGCCATGTCGCCTGCAGCGGGCCGTGAACCACGAGCGCCGGGTATTTCTCGACATCACGGGCATAGGGGAGGTCGTAGTGAATGCGATGGGCATTGGCGGTCGCGGCCGAGTAACGGAACAGGCGCGCCTCGTTGACCGGAACGATCTCCTCGAAGGTTGCTGTCTGCGGCACCGGGATGGCCTTGGGCGGCCGAAACCGGTCCGGAATGTTCAGGTAGACGATGTCCTGGGTTTCTTCGATGCGGCCGCCGTTTTCGCCTTCAATAACGTGGCCGACACGCACGAACACCATGGGGCCGGCGGCGCCGGTCTTTTCGCTGATCGAGAGGATCTCGGACCGCCGGTGCAACGGTTCGGCGATCCGAAAGTCGCCGAAAAAGGTCAGACGTCCTGCGGCCCACATGCGTCGAGCATAAGGCAGCGGCGGCAGAAAGCGTCCGAGGGCGGGATGCCCGTCGGGTCCCAGTTCCGAAAGCGGCACGAATTCTGGGAAGGCCGCCCAATGCCACAACAAGGGCAAGGGAGCGCCGCCGCGCGTGTCGACAGCTGGTGTCCGGTCATGGCCGATCGCCGCGCCGAGCATGCCGGCCAGTTCGGGGGTCAGCGCGCCGTTGCTTTCCTGCTTGCGTCCGAGCCAGGCCTGCTTCTGCTCGGCCGCGGCATCAAGGCGTTGTTGCGGGTGGCTCATGCCGCCGCCTGTTCGGTGAGGACAGTCGCCATGGTCTCGCCGATGACGGAGGGATTGGCGGCAACCGAGATGCCGACCGCACTCAGGAGTTCGACCTTTTCCTGCGCGCTCTCGCCGAAGGCGGAAATGATCGCGCCGGCATGGCCCATCTTGCGCCCCTTCGGCGCGGACAGGCCGGCCACATAGGCGACGACGGGCTTGGTCATGTGATCGCGGACATAGGAGGCGGCTTCGGCTTCCTGCGGTCCGCCGATCTCTCCGATCATCACGACGGCATCGGTCTCGGGATCGGCCTCGAAGAGCTCCAGAATGTCGCGGAAGGAGGAGCCGTTGATCGGATCGCCGCCGATGCCGACCGACGTCGAGACGCCGATCCCCAGGGCCTTCATCTGGCTTGCGGCCTCATAGCCGAGCGTGCCCGACCGGCCGACAATGCCGACCCGTCCCGGTGTGTAGATGTGCGGCGGCATGATGCCCATGAAGGCCCGGCCCGGCGAGATGATGCCGGCGCAATTCGGCCCGATCAACCGCATCTTGCGGTCCCGCGGGTAGCGACGCAGGAAGCGTTTGACGCGCATCATGTCCTGGGCGGGGATGCCGTCGGTGATGCAGACCGCGGTGCGGATGCCGGCATCGGCTGCTTCCATGATCGCGTCCGCGGCAAAGGGCGGCGGCACGAACAGAAGGCTCGCCTCGGCGCCGGTCGCCTCGACCGCGGCGCGCACCGTGTCGAAGACCGGCCGGTCCAGAACGGTCGTGCCGCCCTTGCCCGGCGTGGCGCCGGCAACGACATTCGTACCGGCCTCGATCATTTCACGGGTGTGAAACTGCCCGATGCGGCCGGACATGCCCTGGACCAGGACCTTGGTCGTTTCGTCGATCAGAACGGCCATTGTGGATCTCCTTCAGGCAGCGACCGGCTGGCGGCGGGCCGCGACGGCGGCGTTGGCGGCCTCTTCCAGCGTTTCGGCGGCAAGGATCGGGAGCCCGGCGCCGGTCAGAATGGCGCGGCCTTCCTCGACATTGGTGCCGGCCAATCGAACGATCACGGGCACGCCGAGATTCAATTCGCGATAGGCCTGGATGACACCGTTGGCGATCCAGTCGCAGCGGTTGATGCCGGCAAAGATGTTGATGAGAATGACCTGGACATTGGTGTCCGACAAAACCGTGCGGAATGCCTGGCACACCCTCTCGGGACTGGCGCCGCCGCCGATGTCGAGGAAATTTGCCGGCTCACCGCCAGCCAGCTTGACCATATCCATGGTTGCCATGGCAAGCCCGGCGCCATTGGTGATGCAGCCGATGTCGCCGTCGAGACCGACATAGGCGAGCCCGTTGTCGGCGGCCATCGACTCGCGCGCGTCCTCCTGGCTCGGGTCGCGCAAAGCCGCGACCTCGGGCCGGCGGTAAAGCGCGTTTGTGTCGAAGCTCATCTTGGCGTCGAGGGCGATCAGGTCACCGGCTTCGGTGATGACGAGAGGGTTGATCTCGACCATCAGCGCGTCGAGATCGCGGTAGGCCCGGTAGCATGCTCTGAGGACCGTGATCATCTGGGCGATCTGACCGCCGCTGAGGCCGAGGGAAAACGCCAGTTCGCGGGCCTGGTATTCGGCGAGCCCCACGGCCGGATCGATCACCATGCGGCGCAGGCTGTCAGGGTCCTCGACGGCCAGTTCCTCGATCTCCATGCCGCCATGGGCCGAGGAGACGATCATGATGCGTTCGGTTTTGCGGTCGAGCACGAGACCCAGATAGAGTTCCTGTCTTATGCTCGTGGCCGCCTCGACCCAGACGCGAAAGACGCCCTTGCCGTTCGCGTCGGTCTGGCGGGTGACCAATTGCTTGCCGAACAGGGTGGCCGCGTAGGTGCGGACTTCGTCCTCGGACCGACAAAGCTTCACGCCGCCGGCTTCGCCGCGGCCGCCGGAATGGATCTGCGCCTTGACGACCCAGGCGTCGCCGCCGAGTTCGCGGGCGCGGTAGCCGGCCTGTTCGGGACTGTAGGCCAGGCCGCCGCGCGGTACCGGCACGCCGAGACCGGAGAGGATTTCCTTGGACTGATATTCATGAATATCCATGCTGAATCTCCATCCGGTTGGTTCAGGTCTTTGCAGCGATCGCCGCGGCGACATCGATCACGTTGCGGGCCATCTTTTCAGACGCTGCGTCGATCATCTTGCCGTCCAGGGATGCGGCGCCACGGCCTTCGGCCTCGGCCTTGCGCAGTTCGGCGATGATGCGTTCGGCGCGGGAGACCTCGGTATCCGGCGGGCTGAAGATCTCGTTGGCGAGCGCGACCTGGCTCGGGTGGATCGCCCACTTGCCCTCGCAGCCGAGCGCGGCCGCCCGGCGGGCGCCCGCCTGATAGCCGTCCGGGTCGGAGAAATCGCCGAACGGGCCGTCGATGGCGCGCAATCCGTAAGCCCGGCAGGCAACGACCATGCGCATGATGGAGGCGTGCCATTGGTCGCCGGGATAGTCCGGGTTCAGGCCGCCGATGTTGACGGTGCGGGCGCGCATCGATGCCGCATAATCGGCGACGCCGAAATGCAGGGCCTCCAGCCGCCCGCCGAATTGGGCGATCGCCTCGACATTGGCCATGCCGAGAGCGGTTTCGATGAGCGCCTCGAGCCCGACATGCGTTTCAAAGCCGCGCGCCTGCTCGATCTGATTGACCATTGCCTCGGTCGTATAGAGATCGGCGGCAACGCCGACCTTGGGAACCAGCAGCGTATGCACGCGGTTTCCCGCCTGCTCCATGACATCGACGACGTCGCGGTACATGTATTGGGTGTCGAGCCCGTTGATGCGCACCGAAACGGTCTTGCCCTTTGCGGCCCAGTCGATGTCGTTCAGCGCCTGGATGGCGTTCTTGCGGGCCTGTGGCTTTTCCGGCGGGGCAACGGCGTCCTCCAGATCGAGAAACACGTAATCGGCAGGCCCTTCGGCCGCCTTGTCGATCATCGACGGATTGGACGCGGGAACGGCGAGTTCGGAACGCTGGAGCCGTTGCCGGCGCAGCGGATGGAGCGTGTGGGACACGGCGGATTTTCCTGAACGGGTAAGGGGATCGGATACGGGCTAGGCAGCGAGCCGGACCGATGGGCGGGCTCGGGTGTCGCGCACGTACCATTCCTGTGCGGCGGCGACGCCGGATCCGAGTTGGACCGGGCAGCCCGCGCGGGCGAGCGCCATTTCCGCGACCGACAGGGCGGTCAGGCACATGCCTTCGTTGAGGTCGCCCAGATGGCCGATCCGGAACACCTTGCCTGCCAGCGGGCCAAGGCCGGTTCCGAAGGAGGTGTTGAAATCCTCGTACGCGATGCGAAGCACGTCGCGCGCGTCGACCGTTTCCGGAACCCGGATCGCCGACACGGTGTCGGAATAAAGCGTGGGATGCGCGGCGACGAGGTCCAGATCCCAGGCGGACACCGCCCGGCGCACGCCTTCGGCGAGCCGGCGGTGGCGGGCGACTACGGTGTCGAGCCCCTCAGCGGCGATGCGATCGAGGGACATTCGCAATCCGTGCAAGAGCTGGGTCGGCGGCGTATAAGGGAAATAGCCGTCGGCGTTCAGTTTCAACATGTCGGTGAACTCGAAATAGGCGCGCCGAATCGTGGCCGTCTTCGAGGCCTCGAGCGCCTTTTCGCTCACCGCCAGGATGCCGATGCCGGCCGGCAACATCAGCCCTTTCTGACTGCCAGTGACGGCCAGATCGATGCCCCATTCGTCCATGCGGAAATCGATCGAAGCGACCGACGACACGCCGTCGACGAACAACAGCGCATCATGATAGGCCGCGTCGAGGGAGCGGCGCACGGCCGCCACATCCGAGGTGACGCCGGTGGCCGTTTCGTTGTGGGTCACGAAGACCGCCTTGATCTCGTCCTTGACGTCTGCCTCCAGGCGGCGGGCGAACGCCGTCTGGGGGACGCCTTCGCCCCAGGGGACGTCGATCACTTCGACGTCCAGGCCGAGCCGTTCGGCCATCTCCACCCACAGCGTGGAGAATTGTCCGAAGCGGGCCATCAGAACCTTGTCGCCCGGATTCAGCGTGTTGGTGATCGCCGCTTCCCAGGCCGCCGTGCCCGATCCGGGGAAGATCATCACGGTGCCGGTTTCGGTGCCGAAGATCGGCTTCAGATCGGAAAACAGGCCCAGCGTCAGGTCGCCGAAATCGGGCGCGCGCATATCCTGCATCGGCACGTTCATCGACTGACGGACGGCTTCCGGCACATTTGTCGGGCCGGGAATGAAAAGGTGGGTCTGTCCCGTTTGCATTGCGACGTCTCCTCTTTATTGCGCGCGACACTGCCTGCATCCGGGCAAATCCGGAAACAAAAACGGGTTATGTTGTGTATGCGAAATTTGACAATTTCACAAAAATGTAAAACTGTAAAAACAAGCACGGGAGCAGGCGATGCTCAAGACGTTCATCGGACCGAGATTGCGGCGGCTGCGGCTGGAAAACGGCCAGACCCAGACGCAGATGGCAAAGGTGCTGGGCATCAGCACGTCCTACGTCAACCTCCTGGAAAAGAACGAGCGCAGCGTGTCGGTCGCCGTGCTCATGAAGCTCTTCGAAAACTACGACGTGGACTGGCGCGAGATCGCCGACGACGATACGTCCGCGGTACTCGCCGATCTGCGCGGCGCGCTGCAGGATCCGATTTTCGATTCCGGGCGTCCCGATCTGCCGCAATTGCGTGCGGCGCTGACCCACAGTCCGGATCTGGCCGGCAGTTTCCTCAAACTGCATCGCGCCTACCTTGCGGCGACCGACCAGTTGATGAGCGTGACGGGTGCCGGCGAGACCGCCCAGTCGATCCAGGCGGCTTCGCCGGAAGCCAGCGTGCACAATTTCTTTCGGCAGCATCAGAACTATTTCGAGGACCTGGAAAAGGCCGCCGAAGCCTTCTGGGGCCGGCGCCGGGTCGCGGCCGACGATACCTATTCAGCCCTCAAGTCACGGCTTCTGGACGAACTCGGCCTGCGCGTAACGCTTGTTCCCGTCAGTGAAATGCCGAACACGCTGCGCGAATACGACGAAGAACGGCGCGAAGTCCGGTTGTCGGAGGCGCTCGACCACCCGAACCGCGTTTTCCAGCTTGTGCATGTCTCCGCGCTGGTCGAACAGCGCGAGGTCATCGACGGGCTCCTGTCGAAGGCCGGCGTCGACGACGCGCATGGCCGCACACGGTGCCGCGTTGAACTGGCGAACTATTACGCCGCCGCCGTTTTGATGCCCTACAAGCCGTTCATGGCCGAAGCGCTCGACAGCAAATACGATTTCGATCATCTCGCCACGCGGTTCGGCGTCAGCTTCGAACAGGCCTGCCATCGCGCCACCACGCTGCAGCGGCGCGGCGCGCGGGGCGTTCCGTTCTTCTTTCTTCGGATCGACAAAGCCGGCAACGTGACGAAACGCTTCAACGCCACGGATTTCCACCTTGCGGAATATGGCGGCGCCTGCCCCCGGCTGGACGTGCACACCTCGTTCCGGACGCCGGGCCGCATTGTATCGCAACTCGTGGAGATGCCGGATTCCAGCCAATACTTCGTGTTTGCGCGCACCGTGGATCGGCCGAGCTTTACGCGCCAGCATCAGGACGTGCGCCTGGCCGTGGCCATGGGATGCGGCGTCGAGCATGTCGACGCGATCTGCTATGCGGATGCGGTGAGCGTTTCGGCGGCAACGACGACAAAAATCGGCATCAATTGCCGTGTCTGTCCGCGCATCGACTGCGACCAGCGCGCCCATCATGCCTTTGTGCTGCCGGACCCGGTCGACGAACGGCGCCGTGGTGCGACGCGGTATTCCTCTTAGGCCGCGTCGTCACCGGCTTGGAAGTCGCCCGGCGCGTCCTTATGCCCACGGCTGACGACGAATTCGCCCGGGATCCGATAGCCTTCCGCCGTTCGAAACGGGGCAATCGAATCCAGGTATTCGCGATGCGCGGCGGCGCGGGTCTGGTCGTCGAACCGGTCATAGGCAAGCGCGACCGGACCGCCGATGAAGGCGGCGTCGATCGCCGCGCGGTCGTCCGCATAGGGCAGGTATGCGGTGAGGCGCCTGGTCTCGATAGCGCTGAACCCGGCCGCTTCCATTTCGCGTGCAAGCACCGGCCCGGTGCCGAGCCGGAAGAACAAGGGGCAGACCGAGGACGTCACGCGCGCGTCGACGATCGGGAAAATCTCCGCCCAGCCGCATTTGGCGCGCTCACCCCAGACCGCAAAGACCGCCCTGCCGCCGGGTTTGAGAACCCTCAGCGCTTCGGCCATCGCGACGTCGGGATCGGGAACATACATCAGGCCGAAGGCGCAGGTGACCAGATCGATGCTGGCGTCCGGCACGCCGACAAGCGCTTCGGCGCCGGCGCGAAAGGCGTCCACCTGTGTGAACCCACGCTCGCCCGCAGTCCGTCGGATGGCGTCGACCATTCTTTCGGAGATGTCGGTCGCCAGGATGCGGCCTGCCGGACCGACAGCCTCGGCCAGCGGGAACGTGACCAGGCCGGTGCCGCAGGCGAGGTCCAGGACCCGTTCGCCCGGTCCGGCGTCGCTCATTCGCAGGAGTTCGGCCTGGGCGTCCGCCAGGCTGTTTTTCCAGCCGGCTTCATAGGCGTCGGCCGCCTTGTCCCAGCCATAGCGCTGGATGCGTCGTTGAACCTTTGCGTCCATCATCGCCCTCCTGTCGCCCGTCAGACCGTTTCGGTCTCAAGGATCGATACGGTGTGGTCGATTGCCTGCGGGTTCTGGAACACATCCATCAGCGGGCTGCAGCGCAGCGAGGCGGCGACCACGTCCTCGATTTCCGCCTGCGATGCGAACGTCCGGACGCGGATGGCCAGCCGGATGCCGAGGAAACCCGGCGCGACGTCGTTGCGCACGCCGAGTTGGCCGCGCGCGTCGATGTCGGTTTCCAGCGTCACCTCCACGGCGTCCAGGTGAATGTCCCGCCATGCCGCGAATTGTTTGATACCAATGGCAACGCAGCCGCTCAGCGCCGCGCGCAACACCATGCTGGGGGTCGGTCCGGTATCGCTGCCTCCGAGCGCCTTGACGACGTCGAGTGTCAGGCTGCGATCGCCCTCTTCGACATGGCATTGTGTGCCGTCACCGATGGTCGCAACGCTGCGATAGACCCGCTGGCCGCGTTCCGGACGCAGGGTCACGGTGCGGCAGGCACGATTGAGTGCCTGTTTGATGGTCTGCACATCCGACATTGTCGTCTCCCATTTGCAAATAGGCTTAAGCGGCGATGCCGGCTCGGCCATCGAGGTAGGCGCGCAGATGATCGGCGATGTCGTGGGCATCGTCGCTCACGCCGGAGATCTGATGCGACCGGCGCCGGCGCATGAAGGTCAGGCCCATGGCGTAGAGCCCGGGCAGCGCGGCGACGCCGCCGTGATGGCGCAGCCGCCCCCGACCGTCCAGCACCGGCAGGTCGAGATTGGAGAAATCGGGCCGATAGCCGGTCGCCCAGAGGATCGAGCGCACGCTGCCGTCGGTCAGCTTGCGGCCGAGCACCGGCACGTCCGGCAGACGTGTGGGTTCGAACCGGGTCGGCGCCGGCAGGGTGTCATTGAGGTCGCGTTCCCGGATCCAGGCGTCGATCGTGTCAAGCAGACGGTTCATCTTCAGATCCGCGGACGCGCAGACATTGGCGAGGCCGCCGGAAAACAGGGCCCGGTCGTCGCGGATATCGACCAGCCGGCCGACGATCTGGATGCCGGATGCCTGCAAGGCATTGAGGTCGACGGCGTCGGTGCCGCCGATCAATTGCGGTGAGGGCGTGCGCCGCACCCGTTCCAGATCGTCGACGGCATCGAAGCGTTCGTCGAGCGCGCCGATCGCATCGAGCCACCATTCGATGTCCCGCCCGCGATAGGTGCGCGGCAGGCGCACGTGCCAGCTGACGGCAAGCGTCACGGGGCGTCCCGATGCCTGGATCTCGCGCGCCAATTGAACGCCCGACGCCGAGGCGCCGACGATCAGGACACCGCCTTGCGGCAGGTCGTCCGGCCGCTTGTAGGCGGCCGGCGTGGTCTGAAAGATGTCCACCGGCACGGCGGCGGAGATTTCAGGAATACGCGCCGTGGCGCAGGCCCCGGTTGCCAGAACCAGCGTGCGGCAGCCGACCGGCCCGCGATTGGTCCGCACGCGGAACCCGCCGTCCATAACGGTGATCCGGCTGACTTCGGTCTGGCGCGCGACGGGCGCATCGATGCGGTAGGCATAATCGTCAAACTGTGCGACGAG
>JANQQB010000163.1 GCA_028285165.1 Rhodobiaceae bacterium | reverse complement strand
GGGCCTTCGTCCACATTGCCGAAGAAAAAGTGCGGCTCCGGCGCGTGGTACCCGAGGTTGTCGGGCAAGCGATGCATTTGCGTGAACCGGCTTCCATTGCTGAAATACACGGTCCAGCGCGGCGATCCTTTCGTGACCCCGATAACGTCCAGCGTCGTAAAAAACGACGGAAGCTCTGTCGGCATTTTTGCCTCCCGTTCGGTTTTGTTTGTTGCCTGGACCGAACGCAAAGTGTCCGAGCAAGGAGCCTTCACGAAACCATGCGGCACAATAGATTTCAAACACCGAAGACAGTATCAGCGTCTTTTCTCGGCGTAAGTATGTTACGGCCGATTACGGCGTCGCCAGAGCCGGCCTTACGCCGATCCCCACTGTCTTGCCGCCGCGGGTCCCGATCCCGACCGTGATGCCTATGATCGTGAGCGTTCCGTCGATCGAGGCCAGCACCGGTGCGCCGCTCGCGCCCTTGGCGCTGTCGCAGGTATGGGTGAAGACACGCTGCGCTTCGAACACCTCTTCGAGCCTGCAGCCGGTTTCCACCGACAGAATATGCGCGACGTCCTGGTGATAGGCGGCAAGCACGATCGGTTCGCCGGCAAGCGCAGCAAGCGGTCCACGATGCATCGGAAACGGCGCGATATCCGGCAGGCCGGTATCCAGGGTCAGGACAGCCCAGTCTTCGCCGACCTTGTGCGGCCGACCTCTTTCATCGAGCGCAATGCCGTCGTTCTCGACGGCAATTGCCGGCGCTTCGGCGACATAGGTCGAGCGCCGATAGCCGGCCACAAAATGCAGTGATCCGGCCGGCGGCCAGCGCCGGGCGCGGGCGTTGTAGAGGCAATGCGCAGCGGTCAGCACCCGGTCCGGCGCGATCAGCGCGCCGGTGCAAAACCCGCCGAACCGACGATTCACCCGGCCGACCGCGTTCCAGGGCGCGGTGCCGCTGTCGACGCGTTTGCGGCTGTCGCCACCGATAATGCCGGGCAGCACGATCGGCTCCGCCGCTGCGCCCGACAGGCCGGGCAACAGGACCGGCGACGCCAAGCCGAGGAGAGCGAATGCCGCGACAAGCGCCGCCCGCGCCGTCAGGCGGCAGTCAATCTTCATTGTCATCCCCTGAACAACCGCTCATAGCATTCTGCTACCACAGGACCACCGACAGCGGTCACTCGCCGGTTTCACAAAGTTGTGCCGGATGAACCGGAAAGATCAGGACGCCTTGTGTTTGGCGGATCGCTCGCTGACTTTCCGACCGGCGAGGAAGCCCGGAACCGCATCGCCAGGCATGGGGCGGGCGAAATAGAACCCCTGCCCCCGCTCGCATTCAAGCGCCTTCAAACCGTCGATATCGGCCTGCGTCTCGATGCCTTCGGCGACGGTCGTATAGCCGAGCGCCTTGCCGAGCCCCACCACCGATCGGATGATCGCCCGCGAGGCCGCGGAACTTCCGATACCCCTTGTAAACGATTTGTCGATCTTCAGGATATCGAACGGGATGTCCTGCAAATGGGTGAGCGACGAATAACCGGTCCCGAAATCGTCGAGCGCCACCAGCACGCCGAGCGACCGGATCTGTTCGAGCACGTCGACGATCAGGGTCTGGGATTTGAAGACCGTGTTTTCCGTCACCTCGACGATCAATTGCTGCGGCCGCACGCTCGCCCGGCCGACCCGCGCCGACAGGTCGAGCGGGAAACCCGGCTCCAGAAGGTTTACGTCGGTGAAATTGATGCCGACGCGTCCGAACGGTACGCCCTTGCCATTCCAGCCTTCCAGGTCCCGCATGACACCATCGAGCACGACCTTGCCGATTTCAACGACCAGTTCCGGATCGTCGAAGACATCGCTGAACTGACCGGCGGCGAGCACGCCCTTGTCCGGATGATCCCAGCGCGCCAGCGCCTCGAAGCCGGACACGCGGCCGGTTTCGAGTTCAACGATCGGTTGGTAGTGCGGCACCACATGACCGCCGGCGAGCGCCTCCTTGAAGGCGTTGATCAGGTCCATCTTGCGGGCAAACTCGGTCCCAAGCCGGGGGCGGTACTTGCCGATCTTGCGACGGCCGCGCGACTTGGAATCGTAAAGCGCCAGGTCGGCGCAGGCGATGACCTCCTCGAATGTATTGCCGTCCTTGGGAAATATGGCGTAGCCGACGGACGCGCAGATCTCGAGTGTACGGCCTTGAAAGTCCACCTTGTGCAGGAGCCGCGAAAATCGGTCCTCCACCGCCGCATCCAGATCGGCAAGCGTGCGAAACCCGGTCAGAAGCACGGCAAACTCGTCGCCGCCGAGCCGGGCAACACTGGAATCCTCCTCCGCCACCGAAGTGAGCCAGGCACTGGTCTGTTTCAGGACCGCATCACCGGCGGCATGACCGAAATGGTCGTTGGTCTGTTTGAAGCGGTCGAGGTCGACGAGACAGACTGCGCCGTAGCACTTGTCCCGGGCGCTGTCTTCGATGGCGCTGCGCGCCTCGGCCTGGAAGGCCGCCCGGTTCGAAAGGCCGGTCAGATGGTCGGTCTCAGCCAGCTTGCGAAACTCGTCCTGGCGCGTGCGTTCCGCGGTCACATCCTGGATCGTCCCGAACAGCGTCACCGTTTCACCTTTGACGCGTTCAGCCTCGCCGATCACCCGCACCCAACGCATTGTCTGGGCATCAGGATGGAGGTTCAGGGTTAGATCGAAGGGCTCGCCGGTCTCGATCGTCCAGTCCATGGCGACCTGCAGATCGCGCAGCGAGTCCTCGCCGAACGAACCGATCGCTTCATCGACCGTCACGACACTGCCGGGCGGCAGGCCATAGATGCGATAGACCTCGTCTGTCCAGGTTACGTTCTTTGACCTGAGGTCGAGCGTCCACGCGCCGATCTTGGCAATGCGCTCCACATGGTGGAAGACCGTCTCGCTGATGCGCATGTCGCGCCCGGCCTTTTCCAGTTGTGCGCTCACCTGCATATCGGCCGTGACGTCCCGCGAAAGCCCGCAATAGCCGAGAAATCGGCCGTTATCGTCGTAGCAGGGCTGGCCGCTGGATTCGATCCAGCGCAATCCCCCCTTGCCGATCGTCGTCGGGCAACGAAACCCTCGAAATGGCTGGCGTGCGGCAAAGGTTTCGGCGTGCTCGGCGACTGTCGGATCGTCGGGCGGGCGTTCGCACAACTCACCTTGTGTGAACCCGAGCACCGCCTCTTTCGGGAAGCCCGTCAACGTTTCGAAATTATCTGACAGGAACACGATCCGCAGGGCATTGTCGGTTTCCCACGCCCAAAACTCCGAATTCGCCACAAGGTCAGAAAACCGATGGGTCACCGATGAAATCGCCGAAAAAACAGTACCATCGACGATTTATGACGGATCAATCTTGATAAGCCGTGAAGAATGACACCTGTGAAATATACCAGGGATCCGTATCCCGACACGATCGGTCTCGCTGCCGCTTGATTTTGCCGTCGGCCCAAACGAGTATGCGCCCAAACAGTTGCGAATGGTACAAACCGAATGGAAATGTGACTTCCTTCGGAATTTCAACGGGTTGGCACGATGACCGAATCCGACGATACAATTGCTCTTGAGGAATTCCTTCCCTACAGGCTGGCGCGTCTGGCCGGCGAGATCAGCCGGCAATTGCGCGAGGTCTACAAGGAAGACCACGGCCTGACGATCCCGGAATGGCGCACGCTGGCCACGCTTGGGCAATTCGGGACCGTGACCGCGAAACACATCGGCATCCATGCGTCCATGCACAAGACGAAGGTCAGTCGGGCGGTTGCATCGCTTGAGAATCGGCGTTGGGTGACCCGCGCCCGGAATCCGGGCGATCGCCGCGAGGATTTCCTCAGCCTGACCCGGTCGGGCCGCCAGGCCTATCAGCGCCTCGTACCGAAGATGCGCGCATTCGAAAACGCCATCCTGGCGCGCTTTGCCGACAACGCCGCGGGCGACCGGACCGTCGATCTGTTTGCAACATTGAACGCGCTCGAAGTGGTTCTGGGAATTGAATCGCCGGTGACAGCCAAGCGCAATTTCCCTTGAACCTCCCCGCGATCCCGTTCATTTAGGGTCGCACCGGCCCCCCGATGCCCGGTTCAGTGCCCGTCCCTCTGGTTTTTCATCCATGCCCGCCAAATACACTTCCAGCGCAGAGCTTCGTGCCGCACACCGCGATGCCGGATTGTCGGTGACCCTGATGGGCATGTCGGGCGTCGGCAAGACGACGCTGGCCCGCGCGCTTTCGGTGCGCAGATGGTTCCATTATTCCGGCGACTACCGGATCGGCACCCATCATCTTCAGGAAGCGATCGTCGACAATCTGAAGATCGAAGCCATGAAGGTCAACCGCCTGCGCCGCCTCCTGCTTGACGACCTGATCCATATCGGCGTGAACATCGACATCGATAACATTCAGATCATGTCGGACTATCTTGGCACGATCCGCGACCCGGAGAATCCGGGCGGTCTGTCGATCGCCGAATTCCGCGAACGCCAATCGGCTTACCGGGAAGCGGAAATCCGCGCCATGCTGGACGTCGGCACGTTCATCCGAAAGGCCCACCAAGTCTATGGCTACAAGAGCTTCGTCAACGATGCCGGCGGCAGCCTGTGCGACATCGTCGATGTCGATGCCGAGCGCATCGCGGAAGACCCGGTGCTGAACCATCTCGGCGAGCAGACGCTGATCGTACACATCAATTCCGACGAAGCCAGCCGCGACGAACTGATCCGGCGGTCGGGCGACGCCCCGAAGCCGATCTACTACCAGCCGCATTTCCTCGACGAACAGCTCGCGCCGTTCCAACGACACGACGAGATCGACGAAAACGACCTGCCGGGCCGGTTCCAGGCGCTGATCTTCCGCAATCTGATCGGCAACCGGCAAGCCCGTTATGAGGCGATCACCAGGGCCTGGGGTTGTGAAATTTCAGAGCGCGATGCCGGAGAATTGACAGACCTGTGGGTCACGAATCCCCATAAAAAAGAGCGCGCCGTGCTTGCAGCGGAAATCGAGGATCGCTTTGTCGACCTCCTTGCGGCAGCGCTCGACAGAGAATAGTCCGCCAACCGGAACACTGAAATCCATGCCGATCAAAATCCCGATGAGCCTACCGGCCCGTGTCGAACTCGAAGCCGAGGGCATTGCCATCATCACCGAGGATGAAGCGCATCGCCAGGACATCCGCCCGATGCGCATCGCGCTGTTGAACCTGATGCCCGTGAAGATCCGGACCGAACGGGAATTCGCCCGGCTCCTGGGTTCGACACCGCTGCAGGTGGAGCTCACACTCCTGACGACCGGCAGCTATCAGGGGTCGAACACGCCGCAGGATCACATGCTGGCGTTTTACAAGACCTTCGATCAGGTGCGCGAAGAGCGCTTCGACGGTCTGGTCATCACCGGAGCGCCGATCGAGACGATGGAGTTCGAGGCGGTGCAATACTGGCCCGAACTGACCTCTATCCTCGACTGGTCGCAGACCAACGTGCAGATGACGTTCGACATCTGCTGGGGCGCCCAGGCCGCGCTCTACCATTTCTATGGCGTGCCGAAACACGAATTGCCGCGCAAGCGCTTCGGCATTTTCGAACACCAGGTGGTCAAGCCGCATTCCGAATTGTTGCGCGGCTTCGACGATCGCTTTCGCATTCCCGTATCGCGCCATACGGAAAACTGGGAAACCGACCTTCCCCTGACAAGCGGCTTGGAAATGCTGGCGAAATCCGATGAAGCGGGCCCTGCCCTCATCGACGACCCGGTCCGGCGCCATACCTACATGTTCAATCATGTGGAATACGAAACCGACAATCTGAAATACGAGTATGACCGCGACGTTGGTCGCGGCCTGCCGATCCACGTCCCGGAACACTATTATCCGGACGACGATCCGGGTTGCCAGCCGATCAACACCTGGCGCGCATCGGCGCATCTGCTGTTCTCCAACTGGCTGAACAAGGTGTACCGCACGACGCCGTTCGATCTGGCCGATTTGCAGCCGGTATCGGGCAAAACCGGATGACGGATAAGCATTAAAACGTCATGGTGCCACGGCGTAGTCTGGGGAGGGATGCCCGGCATCGGCATCGTGCGTTCAACTGGGAGGAAAAAATGTCTGACAATCCGGTCAAACTCGAGGTTCTGGACGGTGTCGGTCTCATCACCGTCGACAACCCGCCGGTCAACGCCCTCGGGCAGGCCGTCCGCGCCGGGCTGGAAAACGCCGTACGCGACGCCGCGGCCGACGACAGTGTAAAGATCATCGCTGTGATCGGTGCCGGCCGCACCTTCATTGCCGGTGCCGATATCCGTGAGTTCGGCAAACCGCCCCAGGCCCCCTCCTTGCCGGATGTCGTTGCCGGTTTCGACCTGATCGACAAACCGCTCGTGGCTGTCCTGCATGGCACGGCGCTCGGCGGCGGCCTGGAAGTGGCGCTCGGCTGCCATTACCGGGTGATGCTGCCCGGC
>JANQQB010000423.1 GCA_028285165.1 Rhodobiaceae bacterium | reverse complement strand
GACCCGACCGGGCTCCACGATGCCGGCACCGACGCCGCCCTGGGAAAGCGTAGCCGAGCCCATGCGGTCATTCCCCCGGCACGAGCGGCTCGTTTTCCGCCATCTGTTGCGTGCTGCCGCCGCAGGCCTTTGCGGCCGCCATACGCTCTTCGGCCCGGGCCTTGCCCTGGGCACGGATTGCCTCGCGGCGCTCCGCCGCGCGCGCGGCCCGATCGGCGGAAGCTTCCCAATCCTCCATCTGCGCTTCGGCTATGGTGCGGGTTTCGTCGAAGTCGAAATGCACCTTGTCCTTCGATTGCGGCCCCCAATACCCGGCCTTGCCGAGGTCGTAGAACGTGCGGGCGAAGCCGGCCTTGAGGAAGGCTTTCAGGCACCCGAGCAGATAACGACGCCGGAAGCCGGTGCCGCGCCAGGGATAATGGAACAGCGCTTTTTGCATGTAGAACCGGCGATAATTCTTCATGACGCCGTTCAGCAATTCGCCGCGCGTCAGCGCTTCGGGGCGCATGATCGGCGTCACGAAGTTGTATTTCGAGAAGTCGAAGACTTCGACCTTGTCCCGGATTTCCTGGAACAGGGGCGTGAACGGCCATGGCGTGTACATGGCCCAGTTCGCCAGGTCCGGCTGCCAGTCCCAGGCCATGCGGTAGGTCTCTTCGAGCGTCTCCTCGGTTTCGTTGTCGAGACCGACGATGAATTGCGCTTCGACGAAGATATCGGCTTCGCGCAACAACCGGATGGCTTCCTTGTTTTCCGCGACCTTGGTTTCCTTGTTGAAGCGGTCGAGCTTCAACTGCGCGGCGGCCTCGGTGCCAAGCGAGACATGCACAAGACCGGCCTCGCGGTAGAACGGCAGCAAGTCCTTGTCGCGCATGATGTCGGTGACACGGGTGTTGATGCCCCACTTGATCTTATCGGGCAGGCCGCGCGCGATCAGTTCCTCGCAGAACCGGACAAACTTCTTTCGATTGATGGTCGGCTCCTCGTCCGCGAGGATGAAAAACCCGACATCGTGATCGCGCACCAGCGCTTCGATTTCGTCGACCACCTTAATCGGATCGCGCACCCGGTAATCGCGCCAGAACTTCCACTGGCTGCAGAAGCTGCAGGTGAAGGGGCAACCGCGCGCCAGGTTGGGAATGGCGACCCGCACGCCAAGCGGCACATAGGTGTATTTCGACCATTCCAGCAGCGTCCAGTCCGGGTTGATCGCGTCGAGGTCCTTCACCGTCGACGCGGCCTGCGTCGCCACGATTGTGTCGCCGTCCTGGAAGGCGAGACCATTCACCGAATACCGGTCGGCCGGCCAGCGACCTTCGGCAATCGTCCGGATCAGTTCCAAGAAGATCTCTTCTCCCTCGCCGCGCACGATGACGTCGATCCAGGGCGCCTCCGACAGCACCTGTTTGTACATGAATGTGGCATGGATGCCGCCCAGCACGCGCACCGCATCCGGGCAGATTTCCGACGCGATCTTCAGGATCTCCTCCGCCTTGTAGATCGACGGGGTGATCGCGGTAGAACCAACGACATCCGGTTTGAGATCGGCCAGCCTCTGGCGGATCTCGTCGTCGCCAAGGTCGTTTGTCATGGCATCGATGAAATGGATATCCGAAAAGCCGGCATCCTTCAGGTGTCCGGCCAGATAGGCGACCCAGGCGGGCGGCCAGGAACCGGCAATCTCGGCTCCGCCGGAATGATAATTCGGGTGAACGAGCACGATGCGCATGGTGGACACTCCCTATGTCCAGTAAAATTGACACTATTATTTGTCGCGAGAGATTGACATAAATCAAGGCGACATTGCCGCGCATACCGTGCAAGAGCGCGCTGCCGTATTCGGCCGGAAAACGGTCAGGAGCAGGCGGGAATGATCAGACGAATTGCGGCAGCCAGAGCGACAGCGCCGGCACGAAAAGGATCAGGCCGAGCACGATCGCCTCGGCGCTGAAAAACCAGGCGACGCCGGCAAAGATCGATTCAAGGCGCACCCTGTCGCCGACGATCGATTTTATGACGAACACGTTGAGCCCGATCGGCGGCGTTACGAGACCGATTTCCAGGAGCTTGACCACCACGACGCCGAACCAGATCAGAGACAGGCCGAAGGATTCCACGATCGGGATCGTCAACGGCAGGGTCAACAGGATGATGCCGATCGGATCGAGGAACATGCCGAGAAAGATATACATCACCACGATCAGGCCGAGCACGATCAAGATCGACGTATCGCTCGCCTCGATCCAGCCGGTTATGGCCGCCGCCATTCCGGTGAGCGCGATGAAGTTGACGAACAGTTTGCCGCCGATCGCGATCGCGAAGATCATCGCCGTTTGGTAGACGCTTTCGCGCAGCGCCGCGATCAGTTTGCCGATGGAGAGCCGGGCCAGTACGAAGCCTAGGACCAGCGTTGCCGCCGCCCCCATGCCGGCCGCCTCGGTCGGCGTGAAGAAACCGGCATAAATGCCGCCGATGACCACGACGAACAGCGCAATGATCGCCCAGCAGCGCGACAGCGCGTCCCAGCGTTCCTGCCTTGAGATCTCCTCCTCCGGCACCGGCGCGGCCTCCGGCCGGATCCGCACCCAGAGATAGATCACGACGAGATAGGCAAACAGCGAGATCAGTCCCGGGATGATCGCCGCGATGAACAGCTTGGCGATCGATTGTTCCGCGAAGATGCCATAGAGGATGAACAGGACGCTTGGCGGGATCAACGATCCGAGCGTGCCGCCGATCGCGACCGAACCGGATGCGAGCGCCTTGGAATAGCCGAACCGCAGCATTTCCGGAATGGCGATCCGGCCCATGGCGGCGGCACAGGCGACCGACGACCCGGTGATCGCGGAAAACCCGCCACAGCCGACAACCGAGGCCATGGCCACGCCGCCCGGCAGCCTGGCCAGCCAGAGCCGAGCCGCCCGGTAGATGTCGGTCGTGAAACCGGCCTCATAGGCCAGGTGCCCCATGAAGATGAACAGCGGCACTGTCGACAGCGTGTACGACGTGATGAAGGCGTAGGGCGAATTGGCGAGCAGCGAAAAGGTCGGCTGCCACGCCCAGTCCGGCTGAAAGTCCTGCCCGGGCCGCCAGGCGAAGATGATGAAGATGCCGATACTGGCGACCACCCCGAGCGCCGCGGCGATGGGGATGCGCAGGGCAAGCAGGACAAGCGTGACCGGAAGGGCGATAAGGCCGACGGAAAGCGGATCCACGCGGCTAGCCCCGATGTCCGGACGCGGCGTCCGGGTCAGACTTTTCGGGCGCCTTGATGGGTTCGCCGGTCACAATCGAGCGGCAAGCCCCCACGAAGCGGACGGCGAGGCGAATGACCAGCAGCGCCACGCCGAAGGCAAAGACCGCCTTCATCGGCCATGTCGGCACTTCAAGCTGGCCGTCATAGTAGAGCGCCTCGGTGAATTCGTCCGGCACTTTCAGCGCCACCATGAACCCCATCGTCCCGAAGAACGCGGCAAAGAGCAGGGCTCCGGTCGCACGCAACAGCGCCTGAACCCGGACCGGCAGAAGATCGGCAATGACCGTCACCGCGATGTGTCCGTCAGTGCGTTCGATGAAGGCCAGCGGCAACAGGATGACGGCCACCATGAGAAGCCCGACCATGATCAGATCATCGGGCACCGGCGCATTGAACGCGACCCGGCCGACTACGGACACGGTCACGATGCCGCCCATGACGAGGAGTGCCGCCCCGGCGACCCACAGGGCCGCGCGTTCAAGGGTCTCAAACAGGAAGGTCATGGCAGGGTCCCGACCGTCGGACAACGGGTGAGGTCACCGGCATCAAAAGGGCCGCCGATCGAAACCGGCGGCCAGTCGCGAGGTCGGTAGGCTCTCAGCGATCCCAGGGATATCCTTTTTCGTCGCGTTCCTGGGCGTATTTGTCGACGAGGCCTTTATAGGCTGCCAGCATGGCCTCGCCGTCGATGTTCTTCTTGGTCGCCTTTTCAAGCCATTTGGAGACGTCGGCATCGGCGATTTTGATCAGCGAGTCCCGCAATTCGGCTGTTGGTTCGACGATTTCCACCTTGTGGCCGTCAATGCCGTCCTGCAGCTCCTTTTTCACGTCGGTGCGGGAGGCGTGCATCTTCTGGGCCATGTACTGGGTGAATTCCAGGCCGAGCTCGTCCATCAGCTTCTGCTGGTCCGGCGTCAGGCTGTCATAGGCCGCGGCATTCATGGCCACGCCGAAGGCCAGCACCTGGCCCATATTGAGTTCGGTGATGTAGTCGATCACTTCGTAATGCTTGTAGGCCTTCACGACGTAATAATAGGTCGTCGAGCCGTCGACCGAGCCGTTCGAGAGCGCTTCGTAGACTTTCGGCTGCGACAGCGACACGGTCGAGGCGCCCTTGGCTTCCATCGCCGGCACGAACGCCCCGGTTGCCCGGATCGTCTTGCCGTTCAGGTCGTCCGCGGTCTTCACCGCCGTGTCCTTCATCAGAAGCTGGGTCGGGCCGGTCGTGTAATTGCCGAAATAGCGGATATTGGCTTTTTTCTGTTCGGCAAGCGCCGCCGGATTCTGCGTCATGAACTCATAGGTCGCCATCATGCCGACCCACTCATCGCCGAATTGCAACGTATCGACGACTTCATAGGCGACCAGTTTGCCGGGCGCATAAACCGGCACGATCGACGCCATGTCGGCCACGCCGTCGGACAGGCCCTGAGCCGCCGTCTTGGCCCCGAGCAGCGCGCCGCCCCAGGTGATGTTGAGACCGAGCGTGCCGCCGGACCGCTCGCGCATCTGTTCGTCGAGCCATTGCAGGGCGGCCGCCCGCGTCCCGCGATTCGGCCCGAATTCGGCGAAGCGCAATTCTCGCATCTGCGCTTCAGCCGAACCGAGCCCGAACGTCGTGAAAGTACCGGCCACGACGAAGCCGGTTACAGCAAGTGCATTGATCAGTGTTTTCATTTGGGATCCTCCCTACACCGGGCTTGATTGCATCGACCGCCCGAGTTTGGACCGTATCAAATCAAAGAGGCTTGCGATGTCAACAGATAATCAGTATTTCATAGAATGAAATCTTCGTTTCAGTCTTGAACGGACCGCAATGGACACGACTTCGCCGAGGCGCCTGCGCGATGGCAGCACACTTCCACGAGTACGCTCCGTCGCCCGCGCGGTGCGCATCCTGAGAACCTTTTCGCCGGAACGCCGTCACCTGCCGCTGGCTGACATCGCGCGGGCCGCCGAACTCGATTCCGGGACGACGCGCCGCATCCTGGTGACGTTGCGCGACGAGGGCCTGGTCCGCCAGGACGAAACCGACGGCACCTATTGCCTGGCGCTGGATCTGTTGCGCCTGGCCGGCGCCGTACCGGAAGGCACGTCGCTGCGCGAACTGACGGAAAGCCGTCTCATGCGCCTCGCCCGCGATACCGGCGCCACCGTGTTTCTGTCGGTATTGCGCGGCCGGGAAGCGATCTGCCTGGCGCGCTATCACGGCGAGGCAGCGGTCCAGGTGCGCTGGTGGTCGGTCGGCGGCGGCCTGCCGCTGAATTGCGGCGCCGGCCCCAAAGTGCTGTTGGCTCACATGGAGCCGGCCGAGCGCGATGCGTTTCTTGCCGGTCCGATGACACAATTGACCTCCAACAGCGTCACCGATCCTGCAATCCTGCGCGACGAGGTGGCCCGCATCCAGGCCGACGACTGGGCACTCACCCAGGACGATGTCGCCGCCGGCCTTTCGGCGCTCGCCGTACCTTTGCGCAACGGCGACGGCGCCGTCCTTGCCGCGATTTCCATCGGCGGACTGACGCCGCAGATCGTCGGGTCCGGCATGCCCCGCGGCCTCGACGACCTCCGGCAATGCGGCCGCGACCTCGCGCCGGCGGTACGCTCGCTGCAGCCTGGCGATATCCACGTGTAGGATATTTCATCTGATGAAATGATCGTTATTTATTGACATACCAAAACCGGCTGCCGTACCGTGCACCGTCGGGCCGCACGGCCCCGGAAACCTGTTGAGGAATGCGATGGGCCAGACGATTGCCGAAAAGATCCTTGCCCGCGCCGCCGGCCTGGACCGGGTGTCGGCCGGCTCCGAGATCAAGGCCCGGCCCGATTTCGTGATTGCCTACGACTTTCCAGGCTATACCGACGTCATCTTCCGGCAGATGAAGGAGGAGTTCGGCATCGACAAGGTGTCGGACCCGGAACGGTTCGCGCTTTTCATCGATCACATGGTCCCGGCCGTCACGCCTCAGGAAGAGGACCTGCACCAGAACACGCGGGACTGGGGCGCGGCCAACAACGTGCCGGTCTATGAGCGCAAGGGCATCGGCCACCAGGTCGCCGCCGAACTCGGCTATGCGACGCCGGGCGCTTTCGTCGTGCATTTCGACGGCCACATATCCCAGCTCGGCACCTTCGGCACGCTTGCAATGGGCGTCCGGCGGCATCTGCTGGAAGCCTTCGTCAAGGACCACATTCAGATCAAGGTGCCGCACACGGTCCGGGTCGACCTGTCGGGCACGTTGCGGCCGGGTGTCATGGCCCGCGACGTGTTCCATCACATCGTCCGCACGCTCGGCCCCGCCTCATGCGGCTTCCACGTCCTGGAGATCGGCGGAGACGCGCTGCAGCACATCTCGATCGAGGGGCGTCAGACGATCAATTGCCTGGCCATGTTCACCGGCGCCATCACCGCCATCATGAACCCGGACGAAACCGCCTTGACCTATGCCAACGAGCGCGCGCGCATCAAGCTTGACCCGCAATTCTCCGACCCGGATGCGACTTATGCATCCTTCCATGCAATCGATGTGTCGGATCTGGAACCGGTCGTGGTCGTGCCCCCGAGCCCGGCCAATACGCGCGACCTTTCCGATTTCGCCGGCACCGAGGTGCAAGTCGGTTATCTCGGGTCCTGCGCATCGGGCCGCCTGGAAGATCTGCGCATTGCGGCCGACATCCTGCGCGGCCGCACCGTCAAACCGGGCTTCCAATTGCATGTCGTGCCAACCAGTCAGGCGATCATGGAACAGGCCTCGCGCGAAGGCATCCTGACCGATCTGATCGCGGCCGGCGCCTTCGTCACATCATCGTCCTGCGATTACTGCTTTGGCCGGCTCGGCGTCATGACCGCCGGCCAGCGCGCGGTATCGACGGGAACGCTCAACGTTCACGGCCGGATGGGCAGCCCGGATTCGGAAATCTACATCGTCAACGCCGCCGCCGTCGCGGCCTCCGCCGTCGAAGGCCGTATCGCCGATCCGCGACCTTACCTGGGATAGAATCATGGCGCTTGCGAACCTGCGCGGTCGTGTTGCCTGGATTTTCGAGGAAATCGACTTCGACGTCGACCAGATCGTCGGCGTCAAGAACATCAAGATCAAGGACGTGGAGGAACTCGCCCGCGTTGCCATGCAGTCCCGGGACCCCGACTTTGCCGACGCCGTCCAACCCGGCGACCTGCTCGTTGGCAACCACAATTTCGGCTACGGCCATCCGCACTATCCGCCGATGATTGCCATGCGTCATCTCGGCATTTCCGGCGTGATCGCGGAGAGTTTTTCGCCGGGCTATTGGCGCGGCGAGATCGCCATGGGGTTCCCGCAGGTCCGCTGCCCGGGCATTCTGGAAGCGGTCGCCCGCTGGGACGAACTGGAAGTCGACTGGTCGACCAGCCGTATCCGCAACCTCACGCTGGGCACCGAACTGGCGATTGAACCGCTGCCGGAAGCCGACCGTCAGATGCTGGAGGCCGGTGGCCTGATCGGCTACCTGCACGCCCGCGACCGGACCGAGAACGAGGCCATACAATGAACATGCAATCGCCGCCGCCCGTCCCGCCATTGAGCAAGGCGGACTTCGCCGCTGCCGCCCGGTCCGGACGCACGGTCTGGACCGCGGGCTGCCACGACGCCCTGTCGGCGAAACTGGCCGAAGAGGCCGGGTTTCCGGCGGTCATGACCTCCGGATTCGGCGTTTCGGCCTCTCTCCTCGGCCTGCCGGACGTAGAACTTTATACGATGACGGAGAACCTTGCCGTCATCCGCAACGTCGCCAACGCCGTCGACATCCCGTTGATCGCCGACGGCGATACCGGTTATGGCAATGCAATCAACGTGATGCGCACCGTGCGCGAGTTCGAACAGGCCGGGGTGGCGGCGATCATTTTCGAGGACCAGGAGGCGCCAAAGCGCTGTCCTGCGGTCGCCGCCAATGTCGAGATCCTGCCGATCGACGAAAGCGCGGCCAAGATCGCCGCCGCGGTCGAAGCCCGCCGCGACCCGAATACGCTGATCGTTGCCCGCACCGATGCGCTGACCGTCGATGCCGCGATCGAACGCGCCAGGGCCTATGTCGCGGCAGGCGCCGATCTGATCCAGCCGATCAGCCGCTGTTTCACCTCGGCCGACGCCCTGAAGCGCCTGCGCGAGGTCTGCGACCGGCCGCTGTCGCTGCAGATCCTGGGATGGCTGGAAAAAGACCTCGACAAAAGGGAAATCGAAGAGGTCGCGGGCCTTGCCGTCTATCCGCTGGTCAGCCTGATGAGCGCGACGGAAGCCATGCGGCGCAACTTCGCGGTCCTGGCGGCCGAGCACTCCACCGCCAACCTGCCGCAACCGGTCACGGCGATGGCGGATTTCAAGGCGTTCATCGGCTTTTCCGAGGTCGAAGCCCTGCAATCGCGCTTCCTGATGCGCCGCCTCGATGAGGCCTATACGGACTGAGCGTGGCATCGGGCAGGATAGCCGTTCCGGCGCGCACAGGGCTCCGAAAAAAGGCGTCGCCCACTCCCCAATCCGTCATCCGACGGCTTGCCCGGCGGACCCGGTCTGCCGGGCGCCGACAGTCGAGCCACTGGGTCGCCCGGTCAAGCCGGGCGAAGACGGAGAATGGGATTGGGCTGAAACACCAAGCCGGCATGCCACACCCGAAGAAAGACTACTCCACCCGCCCCCCAACCCGTCATCCGACGGCTTGACCGGCGGACCCA
>JANQQB010000100.1 GCA_028285165.1 Rhodobiaceae bacterium | reverse complement strand
CCGACACCGGGCACACCCGGCTTCTTGGCAGCCGGCGCCTCGGCGCCCTGCTGCTGTGCCCCGGCCGCCATCGGCGGCGGCACCGAACCGATCTGCGCGCGCGACGGTGCCGGGCGCGAGGCCGTTGCGGCACCGTTGCCGCCTCCGCGGCGTTCGGCGGTCAACGCGACCATGACGCTGTCGACCCCCGGCAGCGCCGATACCACCTTCTCGGCCGCCTGGCGCAGGGGCTCCAGGGCTTCCGCGCGATCCGCGTCGACAGTAATCGAAAACGCCACCCGACCGTCGCTGATGAAGATATCCGAGATCAGTCCCAGAGAAACGATGTCTCCATCAAGATCCGGCCCCTTCACCTTTTTCAGGCTGTCCAGAACGATATCCTTCGTGACCGTTGACATCTTCACCCCTGGTCGTTTCTATCCCTCGCGTGTGAGCGCGCACCTTAGAAATTTTCGCCTTCGCGTCAAATCGCGACCGCAATGGCCCCCGATGCCCGCCACATCGGTTCTATAAACAAGGCCGGGAAGGAGCCAACCGTGACGGATCGCCGTACCGATGATTTTCTCATTCGTCCGGATCCGGAAGATTCGCGGCTCTCGACCGCTGTGACCGGAGTGGACCATACCGGACAATCGGTCGACCTGAAGGTCGTTGCCGAGCGGCCGCTGACGCTGTTTCTGAATGCGCAGGAGATCGTCACGATGATGACGATCGGCGACCATCCCGACCTCCTGGCCGTCGGCTATCTGCTCAATCAGGGCATGCTCAGCCCCGACGATACGATCACCGGGATCGACGTCGACACCGATCTCGAGGTCGTCGTCGTGCGCACCGAGCGGGAAACCGATTACGAAGAGAAGATGAAGAAGAAGGTGCGCACGTCCGGCTGTGCGCAGGGCACCGTGTTCGGCGACGTTATGGAGAGTTTCGAGGACGTATCGCTGCCGGACGAGGCCGAATTGCGGACGTCGTGGCTCTACCGGCTGACGCATGAGATCAACACCGCGCCGTCGCTCTATCTCACGGCTGGCGCAATTCACGGATGTGTCTTGTGCGAGAAGGATCGGCCGCTGGTCTATATGGAAGACGTCGGCCGGCACAATGCGGTGGACAAGATCGCCGGGTGGATGATGATGAACGGCGTGTCGGCCGCGGACAAGATTTTCTACACAACCGGGCGGCTGACCTCGGAAATGGTGATCAAGACCGTGCTGATGGGTATCCCGATCCTTGTCTCGCGTTCCGGCTTCACCGCCTGGGGCGTCGACCTGGCGCGCCAGGCGGGACTGACGCTGATCGGCCGGGCACGCGGCAAACGTTTTGTCGCCTTGTCGGGCGCGGAGCGAATCGTCTTCGACCTCGACCCGGACAGCGTGCCGGACGAAGACCGCAAGCATCGCCGCAAGGGCGCGGCTGCGGCCACAGAGGCCGCGGAATGACCCAGCCTTCCGACACTTTTGTCGGCGTTGTGCTCGCCGGCGGTCTGTCCCGGCGCATGGGCGGTGGCGACAAGAGCCTGATACCGGTTGCCGGCAAACCCATGCTGCAACATGTCATCGACCGACTGGCGCCGCAGGTCGGCACCGTGATTGTCAATGCCAACGGCGATCCCGGCCGGTTTGCCCGGTTTGAACGCACGATCGTGCCGGACAGTGTGACGGGCTTTGCCGGGCCGCTCGCCGGCGTCCTCGCCGGTCTCACCTGGGCGCGCCAGAATAGGCCGGACGCGGCCTATGTCGTGTCCGCGGCAAGCGATACGCCGTTCTTTCCGATCGATCTCGTCACCCGCCTGAGCGCCGCTGTCGGCGATAACCCCGATACCATCGTTCTGGCCGAAACTGGCGGTAAGGTGCATCCGGTGTTCGGTCTCTGGCCGGTGGCGCTCGCCGACGATCTGGCCCACTGGTTTGAGACATCGGAGACGCGAAAAGTGCTGGCTTTCGTCGACCGGCATGCCTCGGCCCGGGTCGCGTTCGACGACACACCGGCGCCCGGCGGCCTCGATCCGTTCTACAACGCCAATGAACCAGACGATCTGCTGCGGGCCGAGCGCGCGCTTGCGGAGGAAACGGCGTGAGGCGCGCGCCGCTCTTCGGCGTGACCGGATGGAAGAATTCCGGCAAGACGACGCTGCTGACACGGCTCGTCGCCGAGCTGACCGGACGGGGCTACCGCGTATCCACGGTCAAACACGCGCACCATTCTTTCGATGTGGACCAGGAAGGCACAGATTCGTATCGCCATCGCATGGCGGGCGCGACGGAAGTGGCGCTGGTTTCCGGGCGGCGTTGGGTGCTGATGCATGAATTGCGCGACGAGGCCGAACCGTCGCTGGAGGATGTGCTGACCCGGCTCGGGCCCAGCGATGTGGTGCTGATCGAGGGCTACAAACGGGAAAGCCATCCCAAGATCGAGGCCCGGCGCAACGGGGCACGCAAGTCCGAGTTCCTGGCGCCCAACGACCCGATGATCGTCGCCATCGCCGCCGACCACGCCACCGATACGGGCGGCCTGCCGCTGTTCAACATCGATGCGGTGTCCGA
>JANQQB010000420.1 GCA_028285165.1 Rhodobiaceae bacterium | reverse complement strand
ACGGCCGACGCCCCCTCACAAGCCATTCGTAAAGCGCCACCCAGATCGGGCCGCTGCCGATCGCGATCGCCGTGCCGACGCCGACACCGGCAAGGGTGACGCCGGTAAAGAAGGCGAGATTGTAGACGGCCATCGCCGCGCCGGCGAGCGCCGCGAGACCCAGCGGGACCTTTCTGAGGCCGGCCCGGCTGGCGGCGATCGGCAGGCAAAACACAAACAGGGTCGCGGCGCCGATCGCGACGCGCAGCCAGGCGACCGCCAACGGATCGCGGTGGGCGGGCAGGATCGCCTGGATGGTGCCGGTGGAACCCCAGAGGATGGCCGCCGCCAGCACGGTCGCTGCCGCCAGGAGCGGCGCGAGGGAAAAGGCGGGGCGGTTGGCGGCCATGGCGGGCTGGAATTTTCGGGTTGCTCGGTGAGGGGTATGCGGGCACGTCGTGTCGTTGTCACGACCTACCGGAAGTCGGCGCGGGTTACAAACCGGGCCTCCGCAGGTCGGGTGGCGGTCGGTCCGCCTCGACAGACTGGCATGCCCAGGCCTTGCACACCGTCGTTGACCTTGCCCTTTGCCTCGAGGCTATCCTGGAGAAGGCTAAGCTGGATCGCCGATTATGGCGGCAACCCGATCATCGAGCCCTTCCAGAAGATCTTGCTGACTGGCGCCGAGGCGTGCGCGGAAGGCCTGTCCCTGCATCACATCGAGCATGAGGTCGGCCCGGATCCGCGTCGGCAATTCGGATGACAGCCGGCCGGCCTGCTTTTCCCGCTCGAACCGGGCGGCGATCCGGTCGCGGCTTGCGTCCCGCTTGGCCTGGAGCCAGTCACGCAACCCGTCCACCTGACCGACGGCTGCCGCGGCGCAGGTGCCCAAGAGGCAGCCGCGAGCCGGTTTGTCGGTCCGGGCATTGCCTTCCAGGGACGTTTTCAGGAATGCCCGCACGGCATCGGCAATGTCGTTTTCGGCCTCGAAGGCCATCATCGGCGCGCTGCCGAGCCCGTTCCCATAACGGTCCAAAGCCTTCAGAAACAGTGCCTGCTTGTCGCCAAAGGTTCCGTACAGGCTGGGGCGATTGATGCCCATTGCGGCCGTCAGGTCGTCGAGCGACGTCCCGTCATATCCGTTTTCCCAGAACACCTCGATGGCGGCGTCGAGCGCCACGTCGGGATCGAACTTTCGGGGCCGTCCGGTCCTTTTTTGTACCATTTTGTAAAAAACTCTTGCAAATGCGTCTCGACGATATTTAATACCGTTCAGTACAAAACATCAATACCCAATTGGAAAGGACATTCTCATGACATCCCGAAACACCCGCTTGCCTCGGCTTGACGGCAAAACCATGGTCATCACCGGCGGCACGTCCGGCATCGGCCTGGAAACCGCGCGACGGGCCATCGAGGAGGGCGCGCGCGTGCTGATTGCCGGATCCCGGCAGGAAACGGTGTCCGAAGCGCTTGAAAAACTGGGCGCTTCCGCGACCGGTCTGGTCGCGGACGTGCGCAATCTGGACGGATTGCAAGAGCTCGCCGACAAGGCCAAATCGGAATTCGGCCGCGTTGACATTCTGTTCGCCAATGCCGGCCTCGGCGTCTTTGCCCCGATCGAAGAGATCGACGAAGCGGCCTACGACAAACAGTTCGACATCAACGTGAAGGGCGTCTTCTTCACCGTGCAGAAGATCCTGCCGCTGATGCATAAAGGCGGCAGCGTGATCCTGACCGCATCGGCCGTGAACGAGAAGGGCGTCGGCACCGGCAGCCTGTATTTCGCCACCAAGGCCGCCGTGCGCTCGTTTGCCCGCTCGCTTGCCGCAGAACTCGGGCCTAAGGGCATCCGGGTCAACGCCTTGAGCCCCGGGATCGTGCGCACGCATTTCTCGCAAAAGACGAATGTGCCGGAAGAGGCTTTCGAAGGCTTCATCGACATGGTCGTCGGCCAGGCGCCGCTCGGCCGCGAGGGCAGCACGGAGGACATGGCCAATGCGGTTCTGTTCCTGGCGAGCGATGAGAGCAGCTACATGACCGCGGCCGACCTCGTCATCGACGGAGGATGGATGAATGTCTGAATTCGCAAAGTCCTTTGCCCCCGACCTGACGATCCTCAGGGTCGATTCCAGCGGCCGGACCGAAAACTCCGATTCGCGGACGCTCGTCACCGAGCTGATCGACACCCTGTCGCCGCCGGATCGTGCGGCGAGTGTGATCGAACGCAATCTCGCAAAAGGCGTTGAGTTTGTCGACGATGCCTGGATCGGTGCGAACTTCACACCGGACGCAGACCGGAATGCGGCGCATCACGCCCGCCTTGCCGGCTCCGAGGTGCTGGTCAGCGAACTCGAGGCGGCGGACATTCTCGTGATCGGAATGCCGATCTACAATTTCGGCATTCCGGCTGCGTTAAAGGCCTGGATCGACCAGGTTGCCCGGGCGCGCCGCACGTTCCGGTACACCGAATCGGGCCCCGAGGGCCTTTTGACCGGCAAGAAGGTGTTTGTCGTGATCACGTCAGGCGGCACGGAAATCGGCGGTCCGCTCGATTTCGTTTCCGACTACCTGCGCCATGTGCTCGGATTTCTCGGCATGACGGATGTGACCCTGATCGCCGCCGACCGTCTGATGCAGGATAGGGACGGGCGACTGGCCGAGGTTCGACGCACGATTGCCGACCTCACATCGCAGGCGCGCGCCGCCTGAAATGATCAAAAAGCGGCGCCGGATCCGGTATTCCCGGTCCGGCGCGCTTCGATTCTGGAATGAGATGGGTTTCTGTCTAGCCGATCGACAGCAAAGACTGGCCGCGATCGCCGCCGCCGCGACCCAGATAGGCCTCAAGCTGCTTGAAGACTTCCACCGCAACCGTGCCGCTCTCGGTCTCCGAGACCGCCCGGGCCGAGGATTCGGTGTTGTAGAAAATGCCGTCCGGATTGAAGCCGGCGACTTTCTCGAAGGCGAATTCCGCTTCGAAGCCGTCGCTTTCGATCGCAAACTCGGCAAAGGTGCCTGTCGTGCCCGATACGCCGTCAGGACCCAGTTCCAGTTCCTGCTGGAAGCCGAGCGTGGCCTCGAATCCCTCGCCGGAAATCGTGATCTCGCCGAACCGTTCAGCAAAGGCCGTGCCCTCGCTCTGATCCAGTTCCGCGGTCTGGTTGAAGGAAATCTCGATCTCGAAGCCGTCGATCTCAAGCTCGATTTCGCCGAAGGTCGTGCTTTCCGCCGTCCGGCCTTCAGAGCCGATCGAGACGGATTGCGACCGGACCAGGGAGGCGGAGAAATTCTCGCCCTCAATGCGGGTCTCGCTGATGCGCTGGCGCGTCGCTTCGAACTCGATGCGCCGCTGCGGACGGTCCTCGCGGTCTTCGGTGCGTCTCGACTGTTCCTGCGCCTCGGCCCGCTCAGTACGGGCTTCGCGCCCACGGCCAAGCCGCTGGTAATCGTTGACGCCCTGCAGCGTTTCGCGGTCCCGACCGCGCAACTGGTCGATCACACCCTGGATCGCGTCGATGACGACGGCGGCCTTTTCCGCCGCCTCGGCGGCCTGGGCGATCGGATCGGCGGTCGCCTTTTGGGCGTCGGCCGCATCGGGCGCGGCCTCTTCGGCGCCTTGCTGCTGTTGTCCGGAAAACAGGAAGGACAGCGACGAGGTCGAAAGCGTCGTCTGCTGAAACGCGATACTCATGATCTGATCCCCCGCATGGAATATGAGGGGACGATAGGCCGTTAAGGTTAAAGAAGCCTCAAAATCGATATTTTTCTTGAATTCCGAAAGATTCCATTCACCAAACACCCGCCGGGTGGCCCCGGCGGGTGAGCAAAAAGCAGCGGCAGTCGTGCTCAGGCGGCAACGAGATTGCGCAGCACGTAGTGCAGGATGCCGCCGTTGCGGTAATAGTCGAGCTCGTCGAGCGTATCGATCCGACAGAGCAGCGGGACCGTCTCGGTACGGCCGTCGGCAAAGGTGATGGCCGCATCCATGGTCTGACGCGGTTCGATGTCGCCTTCCAGGCCGCGGATCGTAACCGTCTCGGTTCCGTTGATGCCAAGCGATTGCCAGGACGTGCCGTCGGCAAACACCAGCGGCAGAACGCCCATGCCGACCAGATTGGAGCGGTGGATGCGCTCAAAGGATTGCGCGATCACCGCCCGCACACCGAGCAGGCGGGTGCCCTTGGCGGCCCAGTCCCGCGACGATCCGGTGCCGTATTCCTTGCCGGCGAAGATCACCAGCGGCACGCTTTCCTCGCGGTAGCGCATGGCCGCGTCGTAGATCGACATCTGCTCGCCGGACGGGTGGTGGACCGTGATCCCGCCCTCGATACCTTCGACCATCTGGTTCTTGATGCGGATGTTGGCGAACGTGCCGCGCATCATCACCTGGTGATTGCCGCGCCGCGAGCCGTAGGAATTGAACTCGATCGGCCGCACCTGGTGGCTGGTCAGATAGGATCCGGCCGGACCGTCGGACTTGATGGCGCCGGCCGGCGAAATGTGGTCGGTCGTGATGGAATCGAGGAACAGGCCGAGCACTCTGGCATCGACGATGTCGGTGACCGGCTCCGGTTCCATGCCCATGTCCTCGAAATAGGGCGGGTTCTGGACATAGGTCGACTGGTCGCTCCAGGCATAGGTCATGCCGCCTTCGACTTCGATGCCCTGCCATTGGGCATCGCCCTTGAAGACGTCGCCGTAGCGCTCGCGGAACATTTCCTCGGTCACCGACGTGCGGATCAGGTCGGCGATTTCCTTCGAGGACGGCCAGATGTCCTTCAGGTAGACCGGATTGCCATCCGGGTCGTTTCCGAGCGGATCCGTGGTCAGGTTGACGTTGAGCGTTCCGGCAATCGCATAGGCGACGACCAGCGGCGGCGAAGCCAGATAATTGGCGCGCACGTCCGGATTGACCCGGCCTTCGAAGTTGCGGTTCCCGGACAGCACCGAACAGGCAATGATGTCGTTGCCGTTGACCGCCTCGGAAATCTCGTCCGGCAGCGGGCCGGAATTGCCGATACAGGTCGTACAGCCATAGCCGACCAGATCGAAACCGAGCGCGTCGAGATCGTCCTGGAGGTTGGCCTTCTTCAGGTATTCGGTGACGACCTGGGAGCCCGGGGCGAGCGATGTCTTGACCCAGGGTTTGACCTTCAGGCCCTTGGCGTGGGCGTTGCGGGCCAGAAGACCCGCGCCGATCATGACGCTCGGATTGGACGTGTTGGTGCAGGACGTAATCGCGGCGATGACGACGTCACCATGGCCCAGATCATGATTGCGGCCTTCAACGGCAAACCGCTTGGAGGCCTCGGCGGCCTTTTTGAATTCGGTATCCATCACGGCCTGGAACGCGCTTGCCGCATCGGCGAGCGTCACCCGGTCTTGCGGCCGTTTCGGGCCGGCAAGGCTCGGTACGACGGTGCCGAGATCGAGGTCCAGCGTATCGGTGAAGACCGGATCCGGAGTGTCGTCGGTCCGGAACATGCCCTGGGCCCGCGAATAGGCCTCGACCAGGGCAATCCGGTCGGCATCCCGCCCGGTCGCCTTGAGGTAGGTGAGCGTATCGGAATCGATCGGGAAGAAGCCGCAGGTCGCACCGTATTCCGGCGCCATGTTGGCGATTGTCGCCTGGTCTTCCAGGGACAGGGCGGACAGGCCGGACCCGAAGAATTCGACAAACTTGCCGACCACGCCCTTCTGGCGCAGCATTTCCACCACGACCAGCACCAGATCGGTGGCGGTGACACCCTCTTTCAGCGATCCGGTGAAACGGAAGCCGATCACTTCGGGGATCAGCATGGAGATCGGCTGGCCGAGCATCGCGGCTTCCGCTTCGATGCCGCCGACACCCCAGCCGAGAACCGACAGGCCGTTGACCATGGTTGTGTGGGAATCGGTGCCGACCAGCGTGTCGGGGAAGGCATAGGTGTCGCCGTCGAGCTCACGCGTCCAGACCGTCTGCGACAGGTATTCCAGGTTCACTTGGTGACAGATGCCGGTGCCTGGCGGCACGACGCGGAAATTGTCGAAGGCCGATTGGCCCCAGCGCAGGAAGGTATAGCGTTCGCCGTTGCGCTCGTATTCGCGCTCAACGTTTTTCAGGAACGCGCCGGCCGTGCCGAAATGATCGACCATGACGGAATGGTCGATGACCAGGTCGACCGGAACCTGCGGGTTGATGCGCTCGGGATCGCCACCGAGATGGGTCGTCGCGTCGCGCATGGCGGCCAAATCGACGACCGCCGGCACGCCGGTGAAGTCCTGCATCAGAACCCGCGCCGGACGGTAGGCGATTTCCCGCGTCGATGTCCGGTTCGTCAGCCATTCGGCCATGGCGCGGATATCGTCGGCGGTGACCGTGCGTCCGTCCTCGAAGCGCAGCAGGTTTTCAAGCAGGACCTTGAGCGAGAAGGGCAGGCGGGAAACACCATCGAGCCCGGCGGCCTCAGCCTTGACGAGATCGAAATAGACATAGGTCTTGCCGCCGGCTTCCAGGGTCGAACGGCACTTGAAACTGTCGAGGGATTGCGTCACTGGTTCCTGTCTCCTTCTCCCGGGCGCCGAGTTGGCGCAAACCCAGGTTGCCTGCCATTTCTTCGGTCACTATTCGGGGGTCAGTATTCGGGAATTAAGTCTCCTTGGAAATTGGCGCCGGATTTCGATATAGCAACGGGACACCACGCGGCTGCGACGTCTCGTCGAACGCGGCGAAGGGGTTATAGGCAAAATTGAAAAGCAACTCCAATCAAACCATGGTCGACCCCCGGCCGCACGTCCATCCCGGATCCTCACCATGCCGACCCTGACCGTCACCGGCCTCGCCTGCCAGCGGGGCGGCTATCCGGTCTTTTCCGGTGTCGACCTTGAGGTTTCAGCGGGCCAGACGCTGCAGGTGACCGGGCGCAACGGGTCGGGAAAATCGAGCCTGTTGCGACTATTATGCGGCCTCTTGGAGCCGGCGGGCGGCGCGATCACATTCGTCGCCGACGACCCGGAAGCCCGGGTGGCCGACCAGTGTCACTATCTCGGCCACGAAAACGGCCTGAAACCGCAATTGACGACCGTCGACAACCTCGACTTCTGGCGCAGGGTCTACGGACCCACCGGCAAGTCGGCCCGCGACGCGCTCTCCGTTGTGGGTCTCGATCGGATTGCCGACCTGCCGGCCGCCTATCTGTCTGCCGGTCAGAAACGTCGGGCGGCGATCGCGCGCCTGCTGGTCTCCAAGCGGTCGACCTGGCTCCTGGATGAGCCGACAGCGGCGCTCGACCGCCCCTCGGAGAGCCTGCTCGGCGAGATCGTCGACGCGCATGCCGGCGCCGGCGGCCTGACGATTGTCGCAACCCATCTCACGCTGCCCTTCAAGGTCACGGCGACCCTCGATTTGACGACCCATCACGCTGGCGCCGGGGCTTCGGTCGGCATTGAGGCCGGCGTCGAGGCCGGACAATGATCGGCGCGGTTTTCCTGCGGGACCTGCGCCTCGGCGGTGCAGGCTTCATCGGCCTGACCTTCTTTCTGGCCCTGGTGACGATCATTCCGTTCGGTGTCGGTCCGGACCTGAACCTCTTGGCCCGGATCGGTCCGGCCGTGCTCTGGATCGGTGCCCTCCTGTCGATCCTGCTCGGTCTCGATCGGCTTTTCAGGGCCGATTACGAGGACGGGTCGCTGGATCTGCTTCTGGCGAGCGGACACGCGATCGAGGGCGTGGTGCTGGCAAAGGTTGCGGCCTATTGGGTGACAACGACCCTGCCGCTGATCGCCGCCGTTCCGTTCTTCGGTTTCTTTCTCAACCTGGAACCGATTGCGATCGGGGCGCTGGTGGTGACGATGGCGGTCGGTACGCCCGGTCTCGCCTTTGCCGGTGCGATCGGCGCCGCGGTCACGGTCTCGCTGCCCCGCGGCGGGTTGTTGCTTGCCGTCATCATCCTGCCGATCTGCATTCCGATCCTGATCTTCGGGGTAACGGCAACCCGGGCGGCGTTTACCGATCCCGACCCGTTCCTGCCGCCGTTTCTCATTCTTATCGCGCTGACCCTGTTCGGCGCCGTTGTCGGCCTGTTCGCGTCCGCCGCGGCGCTGCGCACTGCAACCCGCTGACGTCACCCGATTTCTCGCGACAAGATGATCGCATGCGTCGGCATGGTCGTTGCCGAGAATGACAAGACGCCGTAAAGAATAGACATGCAAATCGTGGAACTGGCCAACCCGACCCGGTTTCTGTCGATCTCGGCCCGGCTGATGCCGGTCCTGATCGGCGCGACCGCTATGTGTTTTGTCGTCGGGCTCTACATGGCGTTTTTCGTGGCGCCGCCGGATTACCAACAGGGCGAGACGGTCCGCATCATGTTCCTGCATGTGCCGTCGGCCTGGCTGGCCATGTTCTGCTACACGATCATGGCGCTGTCGGCGCTCGGCACGCTGGTCTGGAAACATCCGCTCGCAGACGTCTCGGCCAAGGCGGCCGCGCCGATCGGCGCGGTCTTCACGTTTCTTGCGCTTGCAACCGGTTCGTTGTGGGGCAAGCCGATGTGGGGCACGTGGTGGGTCTGGGACGCGCGGCTGACATCGGTCCTGGTCCTGTTTCTCATGTATCTCGGCCTGATCGCGCTGTGGCGGTCCTTCGATGACCAGATTGCCGCCGGCCGATTGTGCGCCAAGCTGACGCTTGTCGGCTTCATCAACATCCCGATCATCAAGTTCTCCGTCGACTGGTGGAACACGTTGCATCAACCGGCGAGCGTGGTGCGCCTCGACGGGCCGACCATCCACCCGTCGATCCTTTGGCCGCTGCTTGTGATGGCGCTGGCGTTTTCGCTGTTGTTCCTCGTCTTGCACCTGGCCGCGATGCGCACCGAGATCCTGCGACGGCGGGTCGACCGGTTGCGGCGCCTGGCGGCCGACGACCGCGTGCAACAGGGAGCGTAGGGATGCTGGAGGACCTTCCGCGGCATGCCGGCTACGTCATCGCATCCTACGGCATTACGGTCATCGCAATCGGTGCGCTGATCGGCTGGATCGTGCTTGCGCGACGCCGGCAGACACGCCTTCTCGAAACGCTTGGTCATCCGGTGGCGGATGGCCGGCCCGCCATTCCAAGGGGTGGCCATGACTGATCAGGCAGAAACCCGCCCGCGGGGCTCCTCACGGCTCTGGCTTCTCCTGCCCTTCGGCCTGTTCTTTGCGCTGTCGGCGCTATTCTACGAACGGCTCACCGCTGGCGGCAATCCATCGGTTATTCCCTCCGCGCTTATCAACAAGCCGGTTCCGGACTTTGCCATGCCGGCGCTCGAGGGCCTGACGGACGATAACGGCCCGGTGCCCGGGTTTGCGACCGCGGATCTCAAGGACACGGTCACGCTGGTCAATGTCTGGGGATCCTGGTGCGGGCCCTGCCGCGCCGAACATCCCTATCTCATGGCGCTCGCCGAGCGCGACGATATCCGGATCTTCGGCATCAACCAGAAAGACAAACCGGCCAATGCAAGGCGCTTCCTGGGATCTCTCGGCAACCCTTACAAGGCTGTCGGCGTCGATCCGCGCGGCCGCGTGTCGATCGACTGGGGCGTCTACGGCGTCCCGGAAACCTTCGTGGTCAATGCGCAAGGCTGCATCACCCACAAACACGTCGGGCCGCTGACCGAAGAGCTGATCCAGACCAAGCTGCTTCCGGCGGTCGAAGCGGCGCGCGCGTCAACGGAACCCTGCGCCGCGTCCTGAGAAACGGGATATGAGCGATTCCCGGATTGAGCCCCGCTTCCACCGCGCTGTCCCGGTCGATGACACGCTGGAACGGGACGTGTGCACCCATTGCGGTTTTGTCTCCTACCAGAACCCGAAAATCGTGGTCGGGTCCGTCGTGCGTACCGAGGGCGGGATCCTGCTCTGCAAGCGGGCTATCGAGCCGCGCAAGGGCTACTGGACCTTGCCGGCCGGCTATCTTGAACAACACGAAACGCCGGAAGACGGCGCCCGCCGCGAGGCGATGGAGGAAGCCTGCGCCACCATCGTCCTGTCGGATCTGCTCGCCGTCTACACGATCGCGCGTCTTTCCCAGGTGCAATTGATCTACCGCTCCGAACTTGCGGGCGGCTATGCGCCAGGACCGGAAAGCACTGCGGTCGACGTGTTCCGCTTCGAGGACATTCCACGCGACGAGATCGCCTTTCCCAGCGTACACTGGGCCCTCGATCACGACGATTACCTGCAGCGCGGCGGGACGGGGCAGCCGTTCTCCAATCCGGCGGGCCAGAACGGCGACGCTCGCGAAAGCGTCAAGCGAACGTGACTGGCATCAGGGCGCGGAATGGGTCAGGTTGCGCGCTCAGGATAATCTGACAGCGGCGGTCAACGGCTTTTGCAGCGGATTGGCGGTGAACGGCCGGACAGGGTCCGGACGGCTTGCGGCCCTGTTGCGTTCGGCGGAGAGAATTTGAAATGGCGGTGGTTTCCGGAAAAGGAACGGTTTTCCTGACCGCGATGGCGGTCTTCGCGGGCCTTGCGCTCGCCAAGGCGGAGCCTGCGCTGGCGGACGGCAAGCGGGCGGTGCTCGAATTGTTCACCAGTCAGGGATGTTCCTCGTGTCCGCCTGCCGATGCGCTGATCGAAGAATTCGCCAAGGAAGACGACATTCTGGCGCTGTCTTACGCTGTCGACTATTGGGACTATCTCGGCTGGAAGGACACGCTTGCCAGCAGCGAGAACACAAAGCGGCAATATTCGTACGCATCGCGACGCGGCGACCGGTCGGTCTATACGCCGCAGGTCGTGATCAACGGCCGCGAACACGAGGTCGGCAGCGACCGGCGGGCCATTACGAAGTCCATCAAGCGCCAGGAAAGGAAATTCGGCGGGGCGATGGATGTCGATGTCTCGCTGTCGATCGCCAAGGACAAAATCACGGTTTCCCTCGACCCGGCCAAACAGGACCTAAAGCCCGGCAAGGCCAGGGTCTGGCTGGTGTTCTATGAATCCGCCAAGACAGTGGCGATCGGCCGGGGTGAAAACCGCGGCCGGACCATCACCTATACCAACGTGGTGCGGGATCTGGTGCCGCTCGGCACCTGGAACGGGGAGACGACCACCCTTACGGTCGACCGGTCCAAGGCACATGGAGGCGGCGACGCCGACCATTGCGCGGTCATCGTGCAACGCGACGAAGGCGGTTTTCCCGGCGCCATTATCGGTGCGTCCAATGCGGTTCTGATGGCCGGGTCCTGACCCGACCGCGTCTTGGGCGTCATATGCCCAGCATCACCTGCACGATCGCGTAGTGGTCCTCGAAAAAATCGTTCGCATTGAGCGCGCCCAGCGGAATCCAATGCGCGGCTTCCGCGTCGTCCGATCCGGTGACCGTGTAGAGCGGATCGGCCTCGGGCAGCCTGATCACAAAACAATGGGTGACGGTGCGACCGCGCGCGGAGCGATACGGTGCGTCGAACACCCGTGTTTCGGCTTCCCGCACATGGGTTTGGAGGCTTTCGGCGGAGAGTTCGCCGTGCCGATCGCTGATGCGCGTTTCCTCGCGCAATTCCCGGATCGCGGCGTCGCGGAGCGGCTCGTTCGGGTCGAGAAATCCGCCCGGCAGTGCCAGCAGACCCTTTCCGGGCGTGCGGCCGCGTCGGATGACGAGCAGGTGCCCGGATTGCACCACCAGCGCATCGACCGTGGTGAAAATCGGTTCGTAGGGTGCCGATGCCCAGCTTGCGCGGAACCGGCGCAGGAAATCCGCCTCTTCGACAAGCGCGCCGAAGGCGTCCGTCTCGCGGTAGTCCGCAAGCATGCCGACTACCGGTTCGGGACATGTATCCGTCGGCAGCCTTGAGGGATCGGAAAAATACGCGTCGCGCAGACGGGCGTCGTCCAGTTCCGGAAGCGGGCTCTCGACGGTGAGCGGCGTCCAGCTGGGAAACAGTCCGCCAGGGACGTCAGCCCTGCCGGCCGCCTGCACGATGCAAAGCTCGCCCGGTTCGCCGGCAGAGATCCGTCCGATGATCCGCTGAATGTCGGCGACCCAGGCATCCTCGTTGTATGTCGTATCGGGGATCGGTTCGATCAGAAGTCGGCCCGCTTCCAGATCCGCCGAAAACACCGCTTCGATCATCTTGCGGCGTATTTCCAACGAGAACGGATTTTTCAAGGACAGGGACGCGTCCGGCGAGCCGATCAGAACCAGGACACGATCGGCTTCAGCCAGGGCCTGGTGCACAATGGCGCCATGGCCGTTGTGAAAGGGTTGGAAGCGGCCGATGAAAACCGCAAGGCGCTGAACCATGACCGGTTGCCTTTGTTACTGTCATTTATGCGGATCCAATATCGTCAGGCACTGATTCCGTGCCCGAAACCTTCCCTTACGTCGTTTCGCGGCACTCTGCACTTTGGCGCTTGTCGCGTTCATCAAATTTTAGGAAATTTTGCCGCCTCCGGTGCACGTCTTCTTTCGATTTGTCGCTTAGATTGCATCGCATGATGGACAAAACCGCAGACAAACCCAACGACGTTGTCATGCCGACCCGCGTGGTGCTGATCACATCGGCCATCTATGCGGGCTTGTTGATGCTGTCGGAATTCTGTCTCGTACTCTGGCATCTCAAGTTCGGCACGCCACTGACGGTGGAACAGATCACCGTCATGGCCCTGATCACCAGTGCCGTCGCGCTGCCGGCGGTCGGTTTTTTTGTCTACAAGAGCGAGGATGCGCTCGCCAATCTGCGCCGCCTGGAACAGATCAGCCAGGTCGATACGCTCACCGGCCTCCTCAACCGCCGGTCTTTCGATGAGAGACTGGAAAGCCAGATCATCGTCGCCGGCTCGCAGGAATGTGCCGGGACGCTGCTTTTCATCGACGTCGATCACTTCAAGGGCCTGAATGAGGATCTGGGCTATGCGCTCGGCGACCGTGTTCTGACGACGATCGCCGCCACACTGACAGCCACCGCCCAGCCGGATGACGTAATCGGCCGGCTCGGCGGAGACCGGTTCGGCGTGTTCCTGCCACGCACCGACATCGAAGGCGGCCTGAAGGTCGCCGAACGGTTGCAACGGGCGATTGCGCAGAATTGTCACGCGCTGGATCTCGGCGACAAGGAGCTGTCGGTCAGCATCGGCGTTGCCGATCACCGCCCGGGTGCTGCGCCGCGCGATTGTGTCCGGCTCGCCGACATGCAATTGCAGGCCGCCAAGACGTCCGGGCGTGACCGGATCTGCGCCTACCGGTTGCGTACTGTGGCTTGATCCGGTCGCGGGTCAGCAATACCGCTCGGCTCCGACCAATTGCGCCTGTGAATACCGGTCGCCGTGGGCAAAGCCGACGGGCAGCAGCGCTTCGATTTCGTCCAGATCGTCAGGCGTGAGCACGATGTCCGTGCCGCTTGCATCCTCTTCCAGATGTTCGGCGGTGCGGGTTCCGGGAATCGGAAAGATGTGATTGCCCTGGTGCAGGATCCAGGCCAGCGCAAGGGCCGCCGTCGTCGTGCCACGCTCGGCCGCATAGGCCCTGAACGGTTCGACGGCTTTCAGGTTGTAGCCGTAATTCGGTTCGACAAAACGCGGATTGTGCTTGCGGAAATCGCCGTCCGGGAACGCGCCGGATTGCGGCGGGCTTGCGGTGAACATGCCGCGCCCGAGCGGCGAAAAGGCGACGAACGCGACGC
>JANQQB010000084.1 GCA_028285165.1 Rhodobiaceae bacterium | reverse complement strand
TGGCGATCGGGCAGATGCTTGCCCCGATGGACCTGGCCGTCGGCCCGGTCGTGCCCTGCCGCGAATGGCGCGAGCTTTATGCCGCGCTCGATTGTGCCGGCGTTGCGGCGATCCATCCGTTCTACACCGCGTCGATCCGCGAGTTCGAGGCGGCCGGCCGGTCTATCGTCGGATCGGCGCCGGTCGGCGCCGACGGCACGGCCGCCTGGCTCGCCGCGATCGGCGACACGTTCGGCGTCGCACCCGATAAGGTGGCCGCGGCCCAGAACGCCTTCGTCCCGGTCGTGCGGGCAGCGCTTGACGCGGCACCGGTCAACGGCACGATCACCCTGTCCGGCTATGAGGGGTCGGAATTGCTGGTCGCGCGCCTTCTGATCGAGAGCGGCGCTACGATTCCCTATGTCGGCACGGCCTGCGCCCGTTCGCCCTGGTCGGATCCGGACCGCGACTGGCTGGAAAGCCGCGGCGTGAAAGTCGTCTATCGCGCGAGCCTGGAAGACGATTGCGCCGCCTTGGAGGCGATCGAGCCGGATCTGGCGATCGGCACGACCCCGGTCGTCCAGAAAGCCAAGGAAAAGGGCATTCCGGGCCTCTACTTCACCAATCTCGTGTCCGCCCGGCCGCTGATGGGACCGGCGGGCGCCGGCAGCCTTGCCCAGGTTGTCAATGCCGCGATCGGCAATCGCGAACGCATGGCCCGCATGAAGGCATTCTTTGGCGACACCGGCACCGGCGACAATGCCGGGATCTGGGAAGGCGATCCGAACCTGCAGCCACGCTTCCGGGCGCACCGTGCGCGCAAGCTGGAAAAGGCCGCCCGCGCAAGCAACATCGAGGAGCCGATCTGATGCTTGTCCAGGATCACGATCGGGCCGGCGGCTATTGGGGTGCCGTCTACGCCTTTTGCGCCGTGAAAGGCCTGCAGGTGGTGATCGACGGGCCGGTCGGCTGCGAGAACCTGCCGGTCACGTCCGTCCTGCATTACACCGACGCCCTGCCGCCCCACGAACTGCCGATCGTCGTCACCGGCCTCGGCGAAGAGGAATTGGGCCGCGACGGCACGGAAGGCGCCATGAAACGCGCCTGGACCAACCTCGATCCCGCCCTGCCCTCCGTCGTCGTGACCGGTTCGATCGCTGAAATGATCGGCGGCGGCGTGACTGCGGAAGGCACCAGCCTGCAGCGCTTCCTGCCCCGCACCATCGATGAGGATCAATGGCAGGCGGCCGACCGCGCCATGACCTGGATCTTCACCGAGTTCGGCATGTCGCGCGGCCGCATGCCGAAGGCGCCAAAACGGGCGCCCGATGCCGCACCGCGGGTGAATATTCTGGGGCCCATGTACGGCACGTTCAACATGCCGTCCGACCTCGCTGAAATCCGCCGCCTCGTGACCGGCATCGGCTGCGAGGTCAACATGGTGATGCCGCTCGGCTCGCATCTGGCCGAGATGCCGCGCCTGGTCGATGCCGATGTGAACATCGTCATGTACCGCGAATTCGGCCGCGGCCTCGCGGAAGTGCTTGGCAAACCCTATTTGCAGGCGCCGATCGGTGTGGAGTCCACGACGCTGTTCCTGCGCAAGCTCGGCGAACTGACCGGCCTCGATCCAGAGCCGTTCATCGAGCGCGAAAAGCATTCGACCATCAAACCCTTGTGGGATCTCTGGCGCTCGGTCACCCAGGACTTCTTCTGCACGGCGAGCTTTGCCATCGTCGCCGGCGAGACCTATGCCCGCGGGATCCGGCATTTCCTGGAAAGCGACATGGGCCTGCCCTGCGCCTTCGCCGTTGCGCGCAAACCGGGTGCCAAGACCAACAACGACCAGGTCCGGGCCTTGCTCGCCGAGCACCGCCCGCTGCTCGTGCTCGGCTCGATCAACGAAAAGATCTATCTGGCGGAACAGAGCCAGGGTTTCGGTCCGAAACCCGCCTTTATCCCGGCCGGGTTCCCAGGCGCCGCGATCCGGCGCGCAACCGGCACGCCGATGATGGGCTATGCGGGTGCCACTTACCTGATCCAGGAAATCTGCAACGGCCTGTTCGACGCTCTGTTCACGGTCCTGCCGCTCGCCAGCGAACTCGACAGCGCGGCGGCGACGCCGACCACGCTGCGCCGCGATTTCCCCTGGGACGACGACGCCCAGCGTCTGCTCGACAGGATCGTCGAAAGCCATCCGGTGTTGACCCGGATTTCGATCGCCAAATCGCTGCGCGATGCGGCCGAAGGTGCTGCCCTTGATCGCGGAGCCGACACGGTCGACCGCGCGCTCGTGGCCGAACTGAACCCCGACTTTACCCCGGACATTACCGGGGGACATGAAACCGAAGCAGGGAGGGAGACATGATCTCAAGGCGCACACAGGCAACGGATCCCGGCCGCCGGACCGAAGCCGGAAAGCTTGAATACGCCTTCTATTTTTCGGTGATCTTCCTGTTCTCGCTGCCCTGGGCAGTCGTGAACTGGGCGCTCGATCTGGTTCGCTCCGGCGACCGGGTGAGCCGGGTTGGAATCTACAGCCGGGCGCGCAGCCAGGCACGGATCATAACGCCGCTGATTTTTTCGGCCTGATCGCCGGACCCCATTCGCGTGCCCTTCGGGGTCGCGGATCGTCGAGCGGGCTCATGCCCGGTCGGCGTCGCGTCGCGGATCCCCGCGGCATCAGTCAAACGATCCGGAGGAAAGTTTATGGCTGAAAACTCTGACCTGTCTTTCACAGGTCTCACGGATGAACAGGCTCAGGAGTTGCACTCCGTCTATTTGAGCGGGCTATGGCTGTTCTCGGCTGTTGCCGCTGTCGCTCATCTCGCCGTGTTCATCTGGCGTCCGTGGTTCTATCTGTGAGGAGGGCCGAAACATGATGAGCAAGTTCTACAAGATCTGGCTGATTTTCGACCCGCGTCGCGTGTTTATCGCACAGGGCGTGTTCCTCTTCTTGCTGGCAGCGATGATCCATCTCGTTCTGCTCAGCACGGACCACTACAACTGGTTTGAAATTGCCGCTCAGGAAGCAGCAAGCCGTAACTGAACGGCCTCGGCTTCTTGGCTGGTTCAACCAGTCGATAAACCTGTTGCGGGCGGATGACATGCGCATTTGCCCGCAACAAACCGGCGACATGCCTCAGGTTTTGAATAGTCGTTCGCATTGATTGCGAAGCGGCTGCCACATGCGGAGTGCAGACAATGGCATTGCTCAGCTTCGAACGAAAATACCGCGTCCGCGGAGGGACGCTGATCGGAGGTGACCTCTTCGATTTCTGGGCCGGGCCGTTCTATGTCGGCTTCTTCGGCGTCACCACGGTTTTCTTTGCCGGCCTCGGCACGATCCTGATTTTCTGGGGCGCGGCCATTCAGGGCACCTTCAACCCCTGGCTCATCAACATCGCGCCGCCCGATCTGAAATACGGCCTCGGCCTGGCGCCGTTGCGCGAGGGCGGGCTCTGGCAGATCATCACGATCTGCGCCCATGGCGCCTTTATATCCTGGGCGCTGCGCGAGGTGGAAATCTGTCGCAAACTCGGGATCGGCTATCATGTCCCGGTCGCCTTCAGTTTCGCGATCTTCGCCTACACGACCCTGGTCGTCATCCGGCCGGTCCTGCTCGGGGCGTGGGGACACGGTTTCCCCTACGGCATTTTCAGCCACCTCGATTGGGTCTCCAACGTCGGCTACTCGTACCTGCATTTCCACTACAACCCGGCCCACATGCTGGCCGTCACGTTCTTCTTCACGACCACGCTGGCGCTCGCGCTGCATGGCGGACTGGTCCTGTCAGCCGCCAATCCGGAAAAGGGCGAGGAAGCCAAGACGCCCGACCATGAGGACACGTTCTTCCGGGACTTCATCGGCTATTCCGTCGGCACGCTCGGGATTCACCGCCTGGGTCTGCTCCTGGCACTGAACGCCGGGTTCTGGTCGGCGATCTGCATCGTGATTTCCGGTCCCGTGTGGACCAAAGGCTGGCCGGAATGGTGGAACTGGTGGCTCGACCTGCCGATCTGGCCAAACGCGGGAGTATGACCGGTGCCTGAATATCAGAACATCTTCAACCAGGTTCAGGTCCGCGGCCCGGCCGAATTGGGCATGGACAATGCCTACGGCCTGTCACGGGAACGCGGCGGCACGCCGGGTTTCTCCGGTCTGGTCGGCTGGATCGGCAACGCCCAGCTCGGGCCGATCCACCTTGGCTGGTTCGGAATCATCTCGATCGTTACCGGCACGTTGTGGCTCAACATCATCGGCTTCAACATGCTGGCCCAGGTCGGCTGGTCGATCCCGGAATTCATTCGTCAGCTGTTCTGGCTGGCGCTGGAACCGCCGGGCCCGGAACACGGCCTCAGCATGCCGCCGCTCAATGACGGTGGCTGGTACATCATCGCCAGCTTCTTCCTGCTGGTGTCCGTGCTGTCCTGGTGGGTCCGCTCCTACCTGCGCGCTTCCGCGCTCGGCATGGGCAAGCATGTCGCCTGGGCATTCGCTTCCGCCATCTGGCTCTTCCTGGTGCTCGGGCTGATCCGCCCGGTCCTGATGGGCTCGTGGTCGGAAGCCGTGCCCTACGGCATCTTCCCGCACCTCGACTGGACGACGGCGTTTTCCATCCGGTACGGCAACCTCTACTACAACCCGTTCCACTGCCTTTCGATCGTCTTCCTGTACGGCTCGGTGCTCCTGTTCGCCATGCACGGTGCGACCATCCTGGCCGTGTCGCGGCTCGGCGGCGACCGTGAACTGGAACAGATCTACGACCGCGGCACCGCCTCGGAACGGGCTGCACTGTTCTGGCGCTGGACGATGGGCTTCAACGCCACGATGGAAGGCATTCACCGCTGGGCGTGGTGGTTCGCCGTCCTGACCCCGATCACCGGCGGCATCGGCATCCTGTTGACCGGCACCGTCGTCGACAATTGGTACATCTGGGCCGTCGAAAACAGCTTCGCGCCGCCATACGACGGATCGTTCGGCTACGAAGCCTATCAGGCGGAAGGAGGCTGAGATGTTTGATCTCAACTGGTTTTCAAAGTGGAACCGGGAAAATCCGACCGATATCTACGGTCCGGCCATTCTCATCGGCGCCGGCGGCGGCGCAATCCTGGTGGCGGCCCTGATCGTCACCTGGGGCAATCCGGCGGCAACCTCGTCGCTGCAGACCGGGCCGCGTGGCACAGGCATGAGCATCGTCAAGTACGAAGCCGAGCGGAACACACCGGATCCGACGATTGAGGACTATTACACGGAGGAACCGATAACGCCGGAAGCCGGCGAACCGCTGGCCAAGGACATTTATGAAAACGTCCAGGTGCTCGGCGATCTGACGGAAAGCAATTTCAACCGTCTCATGGGCGCGATCACGCTCTGGGTCAGTCCGGAGCAGGGCTGCACCTATTGCCATTCCGACGAGGAGAACTTCGCCGCGGACGACGTCTACACCAAGATCGTCGCCCGTCGCATGATCCAGATGACCCAGAACATCAACGAAAACTGGGACGGGCATGTCGCTGAAAACGGGGTGAATTGTTACACCTGTCACCGCGGTCAGAACGTGCCCGACAACATCTGGTTCCGCATCGACCCGCAACTTGAATCGGTCGAGGGCTGGTCGGCCCTGCAGAACTACGCGACATCCCAGAACGTCTCTACGTCCCTGCCCCACGATGCGCTCGACAAGCTGTTGAACAAGGACGGGGAAATCAAGGTGCACGATCTTGAAGCCCGCGTGGACAACGAAGGCACGGCAAGCATCCAGGACACGGAACGCACCTATTCGCTGATGAACTATTTCGCGAATTCGCTCAACGTGAATTGCCTGTTCTGCCACAATTCCAACGCCTTCTACGATCCGGGTCAGGTCACGCCGCAATGGGCGACGGCCCTGCTGGGGATCGACATGGTGCAGGAAATGAACACAGAATACCTGGTGCCACTGAAGGACACCTATCCGCCAAACCGGCTCGGACCCAAACACGGCGATGCGCCGAAAGCGGCCTGCAAGACCTGCCACCAGGGCTATTCCAAGCCGATGGGCGGCATGAACATGATTTCCGACTGGCCGGAACTCGCCAAGGAAGGCCCGCCGGACTACGAATAGCGCATGCCATGCGGCAATCGGCAGCTCGGCAACGGGCGCCGATCACCGGACCGGGATTTCCCGGTCCGGTTTTCTTTTTGGAGCAAGGGATCTGGTGGCATCGGACGGAAAGGCCGGCTTGGCGCCATAAGCAACAGGGCCTGTCGTCCGGGACAGCGCCGCCGCGCTCAATCTGCTCCGTCATCGCCCGGCTTGATGTAAAGCCCGGAGACATAGTTTGCAGGTGTTCGGAGACATCGCTTACACATTTCCGTTGGTTTCCGATTGGTGCAGATTGATATCTGCGA
>JANQQB010000055.1 GCA_028285165.1 Rhodobiaceae bacterium | reverse complement strand
CGTGACGCCGTCGTCTTTCAGCGCGTCGAGCACGGCATTGACGATGGCCGGCGGCGCGCCGCAGCAGCCCGCCTCGCCCGCGCCTTTCACGCCGAGCGGGTTTTTCGCGGTCGGCGCGTCTTCATAGTAACCGAGCTCCATCTTCGGCATGGAGTCGGCCCGGGGCAGGGCGTAGTCCATAAGCGACCCGGTTATGAGCTGTCCGTCCTCATCGTCATAGACGATCTGTTCCATCAACGCCTGGCCAAGCCCTTGCGCCACGCCGCCCATGACCTGCCCGTCGGCGAGCATCGGGTTGATGATCGGCCCGAAATCGTCGACAACCCAGTAGTTTTCGACACGCACCGCGCCGGTGTCCGGGTCAACCTCCACTTCGGCCGCGTGGACGCCGTTGGGGCAGGAGATGACTTCCCGCTCAAAAATCGACTCGGTGTCGAGGCATCCCGGCTCCATGCCGTCCGGCAAACGTCCCTTCTCGAAGGAGGCGGCAATGACATCGTCCATGGACACGGTCTGCTTGGTCTTCACGTCCGTGAACACGCCGTCGGCGAAGTCAATGTCATCCGCGTTGGAGTTGAGCTGATGCGCGGCGAGCACCTTGGCCTTGTCCAGCACTTCATTTGCCGCTTTCAGCACAGCGTTGCCGCCGACTTCCAGGTTGCGCGACCCGCCGTGCCCGCCGCCGATCGGCGTCGCCTTGGTATCGGCCTGAATGAAGCTGACTTTGTCGAAATCGATGCCGAGGGTATCGGCAAGAATCTGCGGTTTTGTGGTCTCATGGCCCATGCCGGTCGAGTGTGATCCGACCCGCAGCGTGATCGCACCATCCTTGGCGAAGGAGATGCCCGCAAATTCCTTGGGCATTCCGCCGGTGCACTCCAGGTAAGCGGTGATCGAAAACCCGCGGCGCATGCCTTCTTTCTCGCTCGCCGCGACGCGTTTCGCATACCCGTCGCGGTCGGTCATTTTCAGCGTGCGATCGAAGACTTCGGGAAAGTTTCCGCTGTCCACGTCGAGACCCATGGGCGTCTTGCGCGGCAGGGAGTCCGGCGTCATGAGGTTTTTCCGGCGCAGCTCGACCGGGTCGAACCCGAGGGTGTTGGCGGCATGCTGGATGATCCGCTCGATCTGGTAGGAGGCTTCCGGGCGTCCCGCGCCGCGATAGGGGTCCATCGACATGGTATTGGTGAAGGCTGCGATCGCCGAATAGTGCATCGCCGGGATGTGGTACATGCCGCCCTGCGTCCGCGCCGAACCGCCGGTCGGCGTGAATGGCCCGACGGTCCAGCAATAGGCGCCGATGTCGCCGATGGTGTGCGTGCGCAGTCCGAGGAACTTGCCCTCCTTGTCGAGCGCCAGCTCAACCTTCGAGAATTGCGCGCGCCCGTGCGTGTCGGACTGGAAGCCTTCGTTGCGGTCGTTGATCCATTTCACCGGTCGGCCGAACTTCTTTGCGGCATAGAGCAGGATCGGTGGCTCCGGATAACCGCTGTTCTTGGCACCGAACCCGCCGCCGACGTCGGGCGCAACGTGATGGATCGATTCCGCGTCGACCTTGAGCACATCGGCGAAGGTGGCCCGGTTGGCGTGCACATTCTGCGTGGCATTCTGCAACTTGTAGGTATCCGTCGCGGGGTCATATTCGGCGACCGCGCCGCGTGGCTCGATCGGGACCGCCGTCACCTTGTTGTTGACGAGGTCGAGTGAGACAACATGATCGGCTTCGGCGAAGGCCTTGTCGGTCGCTTCCCTGTCTCCGAGTTCGAAATCGAGGCAGAAATTCCCTTCGATGTCGTCCCAGATCTGCGGCGCACCGTCCTCGAGCGCCCTGCGGGCGTCGGTTACTGACGGCAGATCTTCATAGTCGACCTCGATCAGTTCGGCGGCATCCTGGGCCTGTTCGAGCGTGTCGGCGACGATGACAGCGACGGGTTCCCCGATGTAGCGCGCGCGGTCAATGGCGAAGCAGTGACGTTCCGGCTGGTTGAGGGGTGAGCCGTCGATTTTCTTTGCGACGGCAGACTTGGTCGGGATCGGCGCAAATCCTTCCGCCATCCAGTCCTTGCCCGTGATGATGCCAAGGACGCCCGGCATCTCCTGCGCTTCGCTGGTGTCGATGTCCAGGATCTTTGCATGCGCGAAGGGCGAGCGCAGGACGAATGCGTGGGCGAGATTGTCCGCCGTGACATCGTCGATGTAATTGCCGGTGCCGGTGATGAAACGCACGTCTTCCTTGCGGCGGACGGGCTGTCCAATGCCATACTTTTCCATGGTTCTGATCCGTCTACTGCGCCGCCGTGACGGCCCGCTTGGCAAGCGTCGAAATGAGGCTTGCGCGATAGTCCGCCGAGGCGTGAATGTCGGTGTTGAGGTCGTCGTCCGGGACCGAAAGGCCTTTCAGGGCGCCGGCCGAGAAGTCTTTCTCCAGTGCCTGTTCCATGTCCGTCACCCGGAATACGCAAGGGCCGGCCCCGGTCACCGCGACCCTGACGCCGCCTCCCGTCTTGGCCACGAACACGCCGACCAGCGCGAAGCGCGATGCCGGCTGATGGAACTTCACATATCCAGCCTTTTCCGGAACCGGGATCGATATCTTGACGATCACCTCGCCTTCGTCGAGGGCGGTCTCGAAAAGGCCGGTGAAGAAATCATCGGCAGGGATCTCACGCGACACCGTGTGAATGGTGGCGCCGAGGCCCACCAGGGCCGCGGGGTAGTCCGCGGCCGGGTCGTTGTTGGCGATGGAGCCGCCGATGGTGCCGCGATTGCGCACCGCGGGATCGCCAATGTCACCGGCCAGATGGGCCAGTGCCGGTATCGCCTTCGTGACCTCTTCCGAAACGGCAACTTCGGAATGGGTGGTCATGGCGCCTATGGTGAGCACCTTGCCGTCACGCGAGATGCCCTTGAGATCGTCGATTTTCTCAAGATCGATGATGTCCGACGGCATGGCCAGACGCTGTTTCATCACGGGGATCATGGTCTGGCCGCCGGCGATAAACTGTCCATCGTCCGCATCGGCGAAGATCTTCTCCGCGTCTGCGAGAGTTTCCGGCCGGTGATAGGTGAAATCGTACATGGGTCCGGCCTCTAGCTGCGCATTGCCTTGGCGCCGTCCAGTACGGCGTGGATGATGTTCTGATAGCCCGTGCAACGGCACAGGTTGCCTTCCAGACCCTTGCGTACGGCCGCTTCATCGAGCTTGGGGTTTTCTTCCGCAAGCGCGACCGCGGACATGATCATGCCCGGCGTGCAGAACCCGCATTGCAGGCCGTGGTTTTCGCGGAAGGCTTCCTGCATCGGATGCAATGCGCCGTCCTTGGCCAGACCTTCGATCGTGGTGACGTTTTCACCTTCGGCCTGAACCGCGAGCATGCTGCAGCTCTTGACCGGTTTGCCGTCGACATGGACAACGCAGGCGCCACACTGGCTGGTGTCGCAACCGACATGGGTTCCGGTGAGGCCCAACTGGTCACGCAGCACGCGCGACAGCAGCGTTCGTGCTTCGACGTCCACGGTGACTGGATTACCGTTCACGGTCAGGGATATAACAGGCATAACTGCGGCGAACTCCAATGCGGGGATGCAGGCGGGAAAGCGC
>JANQQB010000051.1 GCA_028285165.1 Rhodobiaceae bacterium | reverse complement strand
ACACATCCGACAAGCCGATCGCCTATCTGGAGCGGATCCGCGCCTATTATCTCGCGCTCGGCTACGACACGCCCTATCGCTTTGCGCACTACGACCATGTGCCGTTCCATCGACCGAAGAAACCGATGACGGAAAGCCGACTTGCCATCGTGACAACCGCGGCGCCGTTCCAGCACGGCAAGGGCGACCAGGGACCCGGCGCGCCATACAACGGAGCCGCGAAATTCTTTACCGTCTATTCGGGCCCAAGCGACAGCGATCCGGATCTGCGGATTGCGCATGTCGCCATCGACCGGGACCACACGACGGCGGAAGACCAGAACAGCTATTTCCCCTTGCCGGCTTTCCGGCGCCTCGTGGCGGCAGGTTCCCTCGGCGGTCTCGGGCCGCGCTTTCACGGCCTGCCGACCAACCGCTCACAGAAAACCACGCGCGACGTCGATTGTCCGGAGCTCTTGCGGCGCTGTGTGGAGGATGGCGTCGATGCGGTGGTCCTGGTCGCGAATTGTCCGGTTTGCCACCAATCGGTCAGCCTTGCGGCACGGCACCTGGAAGACGCGGGCCTTGCGTCCGTCGTGCTCGGCTGCGCCCGCGACATCGTCGAACATGTCGGCGTGCCGCGCTTTGCCTTCAGCGACTTTCCGCTGGGCAACGCCGCCGGCCGGCCGCACGATCCGGAATCCCAAGATCTGATCGCCCGGCTTGCGCTCGAGGTTCTTGAGACGGCTCAAGAGCCGCGAACGACCATACAGACGCCGCTCACCTGGCCGGGGCCGGCTGACTGGAAGCAGGACTATTCGAACGCCGACCGGCTTTCGGCAGAAGAAATCGCGGCGCGACGATCAGCTTTCGACAAGGGCAAACAGGAGGCGGCGCGGGTGCGTGCCTCCGGGTAGGCCGGTCAGTCGTCCCAATCGACGTTGAAGATCGTGACAAGGTCCTGGATCTGGTCCGGCGTCAGACCGATGGGGTTCAGGCCGCGGGTCAGGAGGGCAAGACGCGCGGTTTCCTCCAGCTCTTCCATCGCGTAGACGGCCGTTTCGAGATCGCGGGCGGCAACGACCGGACCGTGATTGGCCAGGATCACCGCCGACCGTTTGCCGGCAAGCCCGCGGACAGCCTCGCCCATGGCCGGGTCGCCTGGCCGGAAATAGGGCAGCAGTTTCACCTTGCCGAGCCGCATGACGGAATAGGGAGTGAGCGGCGGTATCATGTTGTCCGGATCTGTGTCCGGAAGCATGGACAGGGCCACCGAATGGGTGGAATGCAAGTGTACGACCGCGCCCGTGCTGCTGCGCGTCTCGTAGAACGCTTCATGCAGGGGCATCTCTTTCGTCGGCGCATCGCCGCCGATGAACCGGCCTTCGGCATCGAGCCGCGAAAGCCGTGCCGGATCGAGCGCACCCATGCTGGACCCGGTCGGGGTCACCAAAAGGCCGCCATCCGACGTGCGTGCGGAAATGTTGCCAGAACCGCCGCCGGTCAGGCCGCGCTCGAAGATCGAACGCGCAAAGCGGCAGATGCTTTCGCGCAATTCCGTGTCATCTGTCGGACCGCTCATTGAGCCTTGCCTTCTGCCGATCAGGTGGGATCAGGGAACCGCGGTGAACCCGCCGGCCTCGATTGCCGCAACCGCGCAGGCCTCGTCGTGGTCCGACGTATCGCCCGTAACGCCGACAGCGCCGAGCACGTCGCCGGATGCCGTCTTGACCAGGACGCCGCCGGGCACCGGCACAAGCGCGCCGTCTGCGATCGCATTGATCGCATTGATGAAATAGGATTGCTCCTGGGCCCGCTCGTAGATCGCTCGCGATCCGATGCCAAGCGCCAGCGTGCCGTAGGCCTTGCCGTGCGCCATCTTGAAACGCAGGTTGCTGGCTCCGTCCTGGCGTTGGAAGGCAATCACGTGCCCGCCGGCATCGAGCACCACGACCGACAACGGTTTCAGTTTCAGCTCGGCGCCCTTTTCAAAGGCTTTTTCAATCATTGCATTGGCGGCCGCCAGGGTGAGCTTTTCGGTCATGGATACAGAACTCGACAGGTGGTGGAAGGGGTCAGCGATACAGGAGATCGACGAGGAACATCGGAATCGCCGGGATATATGTACTCATCAGCAGGACCGTCAGCAACACCGCTATGAAGTAGATGTTGACCTTGGAGACTTCCCAGATGTTGGCCCGCGCAATCGAACAGGCGGTGATCAGAACGCTCGCCACCGGCGGTGTCTGCTGGCCGATCGCGAGGTTGAGGGTCACGACAAGGCCGAAATGCACCGGATCGATGCCGGCCTGCTGGATCAGTGGAATGATGATCGGCACGACGAGGATGATCGCGGCGGCGGAATGCAGGAAAAACCCGATGACGAGGAACAGAACGTTCAGCATCAACAGGATGAGATATTTGTTGTCGGTGATCGCCAGGATGCCGGCGGCCAGATCCTGAGGCATCTGGGCACGGGTCAGAAATCCGCCCATCAAGACCGATGCCGCGACCAGAAGCATGACCACGGCGGTCTGGACGCCGCCGTCGAGCATGGCCACCCGCAATTGCTTGAGATCGACTTCCCGATAGTAGAGACCGACGACGATCGAGGCGAGTACGGCGAGCCCGGCCGCCTCGGTCGCGGTAACGAAGCCGCCGAAAATGCCGCCGAGGATAATGACCGGCAGCGAGAAGGCCGGCGCGGCCTCAAGCGCGGTCTTGCGCAGGTTCTTCAGGTTAAACGTCTGCTCGACGGGGAAGTTGTAGCGCACGGAGAAATAATAGGCGACGCCCATCAGGCCGGCCGCGCCGATCAGGCCGGGGACGACACCGGCGACGAACAATTGCTCGACCGACGTCTCCGCCGAAACCGCGTAGAGGATCATCGGAATGGAAGGAGGAATGATGATCGCGAGCGACGCGCTGGACGAGGTGATCGCGGCGGCAAATGGCGCGGGATAGCCGCGCTTCTTCATCTCCGGGATCATGATCGATCCCATCGCGGCGACATCGGCAACGGCGGACCCGGAGATCTCGGCGAAGAACAGCGACACGCCGACATTGACCATGGCCAGGCCGCCGCGCACAAACCCGATCAGCGCAGAAACGAAGTTGATCAGGCGACGGGTGACGCCGGTGGCGTTCATGATCGCGCCGGCGAGCACGAACATCGGGATGGCGATCAGGGAAAACTTCGTCGCGCCGTCATACATGTCGAGCCCGACGGTCACCAGACTGCCGGGGCCCTCGGTGACGAGCAGGCCGAGAATGCCGGATATGGCAAGCGCGACGGCGATCGGCACGTTCAGGAGAACCATCACCACCAGCGCGACGAACATGGCAAGGATCAGCATGGGTTCAGCGTCCTTCCGTCTCGCCGTGGGTATCGCCGTGTTCGAGCGAAACGCCGCGCATCGTCGCCCGCCAGTAGAACGGCAGGCTGAGAAGCTGGGCGATGATGAACAGGCCCGCCCCGATGGGAATGACGGATTGTGTGACCTGAACGGGCACCCAGGTCAGCGATACCAGCGTATCACCCTGAAGCACGGCGAGGATCTCCAGCCCCGCCCAGGCGAGAAGCAGAAAGAAACCGATCACCAGAACTTCACCGACGATGATCGCGGCTGCGCGCAGCGGCGGCGCCAGAGCCAGAAGCACACCGTCGAACCCGATATGGCGTCGTTTCAGAGCCGCCAAAGCTGCCCCGTAATAGGTGATCCAGGCCAGAAGCACGGAGGCAATCTCGTCGTACCAGGACAGTGAATTTCCGGCCAAACGATAGAGCACGGCAACAAGGACGATGATGGTGAGGACAACCATCAGGACGATGGTGACCCATTCCAGGAGGCGCTGCAGCGCGCCGGAAACGGCGTTCATGAAAACTCGGAAGCCTCTTTGCTCTGAAGGGATCAACGCACCCGATCGTCGCGCGAGTGGTGTCCGGGCAGATACCGATCCCAGCCAATCCGCCCGGATCCGCCTGGCAAGGGCGCCGGCCGCCGGATCCGCAGTCGTGACCCGGACCAGGCGAAGCGGCGCCCTCGGGAGGCTTTATTTGGCGAGGCCGAGCACCGTCTCGATCAGATCGCCACCGCCGTCGACCGACGACGCGAATTCGTCGTAAATCGGCTTGGAGGCGGCGATGAAGGCTTCCTTGTCGGCTTCGTTCACCGTGATGCCGCCGTCCTTCAGATTGTTGAGCAGGTCGGTCTCCAGCTTGGCCGCCAGTTCATAGACGAAGCCTTGGGTTTCCTTGGCCGTCTCGGTCAGGATGTCCTGCACGTCCTGGGGCAGTTTCTCGAAATTGTTCTCCGAAACCAGCACATAGGCCGGCGTATAGACGTGTCCGGTGATCGACAGGTATTTCTGCACTTCCTGGAACTTGGCGCTCCAGATCTGGGCGTAAGGGTTTTCCTGGCCGTCGATCACACCGGTCTGCAGGGCGGTGAAGACGTCGGAAAACGCCATCGGCGTCGGGTTGGCGCCGTATTGCTGGAACATCTTCACCCGCCACGCGCCCTTCGGCGTGCGCAGCTTGATGCCGGCCAGGTCTTCCGGCTTGTTGATCGGGCGCTGGTTGTTGGTGATGTGGCGGAAGCCGTTTTCCCACAGTGCCAGGATGCGGTAGCCCTTGGCCTTGGCGGCCGGCTGCATGACCTTTTCGAACAATTCGGCCTCGACCTTCGCCATGTGGGCGCGGTCCTTGATGATGTAGGGCATTTCAAAGATGCCGAAGGCGTCCGAGACCGACGACATGACCGAGGACGGCAACGAGAAATGCACCTGGCCG
>JANQQB010000033.1 GCA_028285165.1 Rhodobiaceae bacterium | reverse complement strand
AACGCGACGCCGAGATCGCGGCAGGCCTGGATCAGGCCGAGTTCCGGCATACGGACCCAGAGCGAATATTCGTTCTGGACAGCCATCACCGGATGCACGGCATGCGCCCGTCCGAGAGAAGCCGGCGATATCTCCGAAAAGCCGATCCCGCCGATCTTGCCCTCCTCCTTGAAGCGCACCAGCGTGCCCATCACGTCCTCGATCGGGATCGCCGGGTCGCGCCGGTGAATGTAGAACAGGTCGACATGATCGACGCCGAGCCGGCGCAGGGACTTTTCCAGTTCGCCGCGCAAATGCTCCGGCGTATTCACAAAGACCCGTTCGTTGGTGTCGGGTGTTCGGGTGATGCCGGCCTTGGTCGCGATGCGGAACCGGCCGGGATGGTCCTTGATGAAACTTCCGATATGGTCTTCCGACGTCCCCATGCCATAGACATTGGCGGTGTCGAGGAAATCGATGCCGACATCGAGCGCCTTGGCAAGCGCGCGGTGGCTCTGGGCCTCGTCGGTCGGCCCGTAGGCACCGCCGAAGCTCCAGCATCCCAGTCCGATCGAACTGGCCAGCGGACCGTCCGCGCCCAAATTGCGTTTTCTCATGGTTTTTTCCTGTTCTTGATCCGTGCGGACTCAGTCCGTCTTATCCGACCCGTGCAGGTGGCCGCAATAGACCGCCAGCGCCTGTTCCAGCGTTCGATCCGGGTCGATGGTCTCTCGGGTTTCTTCCGCGAACGGCGTTCGTGCCAGAACCCGGAAAACCTCCGCGGCTCCGGTGTGGAAGTCCGGCGTGACGCCGGCGTCGGCAAAGGTTGCGGCGATTTCTTCCATCTCGCCGACCCAGCGCGCCGAATCGGCCGGCAGGCGCGGGATCTGTCCCCGCATGGACGCGAGCGCGGCCTGCTGGCTGTTTGCGAACTCGGCCAGCAGGTCATCGAGGACCCCGGTCTGCCGGGCAGCGAGCAGGACCGCTGTCTGCAGCGTCCATGTCCCCTTGGTCAAGGCGGCATAGGTCATTTTCAGGGCCGAGGCGCGGCCGATCGTTTCTCCGATTGCCCGAACCTCGATACCAAGACCATCGAGCGTGAGCATCGGCGCCGGATCACCGCCTGAAACATAGAAACGCGGCGGCGATCCCTTGCCGGGTGCAAGGCCGATGATTCCTGCGTCCAGAAAGGCGGCGCCGGTTTCGCTCACTGTGGTACCGATCTGTCGAACGGTCTTTGGCGAAACCGCGTTGCAATCCACATAGACCGGATGCCGGCCAACCGCCCGCATGGCGGCGCAGACGGCTTCGGCCTGGGCCGCTGCGGCGGCTGGCGGCAGGATCGACAGGATCATGTCCGCCTCGCGTACGATGTCGGCAACGCTCGGCAGCATCCGCATGCCCGCGCGGGCGGCGAGATCCCGGGTCGCGTCGCTGCGTCCGGCGACGCAGGTGATCACGTCCCGTCCGCCTTCGCGCAGCGCGTGTCCGACGGCATGGCCCATGTCTCCAGGCATAAGAATTGCGACGGTCGGCTGCGTCATGACGGGTCTCGGGCGGGTCTCTGGCTGGCAGGCGGCGGGGTGCTATGCAAATGACAATCGCATCCCTATAGTTGTCAAGCCGCACGGCGATGTCTGACGGATCGACACGGTCTCGGGCAGGGCACCAGGCGGCAAACAAGCCGTAGACGATCAAAAGATCCCAGGGAGAGTGATTTGAAGACAGTGTTACCGAAACTGGCCGCCGCGGCCGTGATATGTGGGTTTGCCGGCGCCTTGCCGGCGCAGGCTGCGGACATTCCGTGCAATACCGCCAAGCTGATCGTGCCCTGGAAAGCCGGCGGTGGCACGCACATTATTTTCTCCCTGTTCGAAAAAACCATACAGAACATGGACGTTACGCCGAAGATCCAGGTCGTGACAGTTCCGGGCCAGGGCGGCAACAAGGGTGCCAAGGAAGCGCAGAAGGCAAAGGCCGATGGCTGCACCCTGTTTGCAATCCACCAGAGTGCCATCGTCGGCTACCTGAACGGACGTGTCGACTTCACCTGGGACGCCTTCGACATGGTCGCCCAGGTTACCAGCACGCCGGAAATCATGGGTGCATCGGGCAAGGTGCCCTATGCCGACCTGTCCGGACTGGTCGACGCGGCGAAGTCCTCGCCCGAAACCATCAAGCTCGGTGCTACCTTTGGTTCAACGAGCCAGTTCATGTGGCTCCTGTTCGAAGACCTGACCGGCGCCAAGTTCAAGTACATTCCGTTTGACGGTACGGCAGAACGCGTCACCGCGCTCCTGTCGGATACGATTGAACTTGGCACGATCAACATTCCGACGGCCCGCAAACACCTTGGCACCGGCGATCTGAAAGCCTTTGGCATTGCGGCCGAAGAGCGTTCGCCGCTTTTGCCGGACCTGCCCACGCTGAAGGAACTCGGCGTCGACATGACCTATTCGCTCGATCGCGGCATCGTTGCGCCGAAGGGCACGTCGCCGGAAGTGCTGGCCCATTGGGGCGCCATCTTCAAGAAAGCGGCCGAAGATCCGGAACTGAAGAGTGCGCTCGAATCCAAGGGCACGCTCGTCAAATATCGCGGTCCGGAAGACTATGCGGCGTGGTTCAAGGATGAATACACCGCGCACGAAAAAGTCGCCGTCAAGATCGGCATGTTCAAGAAATAGGACCGTGCCCCGCGCCCTGCGCTGTCCTTTCGACGGGCGGCGCACGGTCGCGGGGCATGTCCACCTGCCTTCGGCGTTCCATGATGTCCCTCAATCGCGAAGTGGTGATTGCCGCGCTGTCGCTGGCGGCCTGCGGTATTCTCGGCTGGTCTTCGTTCAGCATCCGGGATCCGGGATACGGGACGCTTGCGCCGGCGGCATGGCCGCAAATGGTGCTGGTCGTGCTCGCCGTGCTCAGCGCGATCCACCTGTTCCGATCGGCGATGGGCGGGGCCGGTGATGCGGAGGCCGCACCGGCAGGCGGCTCCCGCTCGATCGGCGATTTTTTGGCGCATTACCGCAATCCGCTGCTTTGTTATGCGATCTACTTCGTCTTTTTGCTGACATTGCCGGTTCTCGGGGCCCTGATCGGCGGGATTCTGCTGGTCTTCCTGTTGCTTAACATTCTCGGCGGCTGGTCGCCGCGCGCGCTCATGCAACACGCGCTCATCGCCGTGATTTCCATGGGCGCCATGTGGAGCCTGTTCACGTTCGGCCTTCGGGTGATCCTGCCCGAAGGTGTCGTGTTCAGCGTTCTTTAGGGGGACGGGCGGAGGCCATGGAAAACATCGCACTGGCCTTTGCCGAGGTTGCCACCGTCCAGACGCTGGTGCTGATGGCCATCGGCGCCATTGCCGGGCTGCTGTCCGGCGCCATTCCCGGTTTCACCATCGCCATGGCCGTGGTGCTGACCCTGCCGTTCACCTTTTCCATGTCCGCCTCGCAGGGCATCGCGACGATGATCGGGGTCTTCGTCGGCGGCCTGTCGGGCGGATTGATGTCGGGCATTCTGATCGGCATTCCCGGCACACCCTCGTCGGTGGCCACGACATTCGATGGGTTTCCGCTGGCGCGGTCCGGCAAACCCGGACTGGCGCTGGGGCTCGGTGTCTGGTCGTCGTTCTTCGGCGGCCTGATTTCCGCGGTGCTGTTGATCGCGGTCGCGCCGCAACTTGCCCGTATCGGCCTTGAATTCCAGCCCTGGGACTATTTCGCGCTGGTCTTCTTCGCGCTGACGATTACCGCCAGCCTTGCGGGCGACAACATAACCAAAGGCCTGATGGCCGGCGCATTCGGGCTGTTGATCGCCACCGTCGGCGAGGAGGACATCAACGGTGTTTCGCGCTTCGATTTCGGCTCCGATTACCTGCAGGAAGGGTTCGCCTTCCTGCCGGTGCTGATCGGGTTGTTCGCTTTCAGCCAGTTGATGACCGATATCCGCGACCGGGTGGCCGCGCGCCAGGCCCTGACCCAGACCGGCAATTTCAACATCCGCATCGAGCACATGAAGGCGGCGCGCATGGTGCTGGCCCGCTGGGGCAATCTGCTGCGCTCATCGCTGATCGGCGTATTCACCGGCGTCCTGCCGGCGGCCGGGTCGACGATTTCCAATATCCTCGCCTACGACCAGGCGAAGAAAGCGTCCAAGGAACCGGAACGCTTCGGAAGCGGCCATGCCGACGGCATCGTCGCGCCGGAGGCGGCCAATAACGCGACCGCCGGCGGATCGCTGATCACCATGATGGCGCTCGGAATTCCCGGCGACATCATCACCGCGGTCATGCTCGGCGCGCTCCTGATCCACGACGTGGTGCCGAGCCCCAGCTTCATCAGCGAAGCGCCGGTGCTTGCCTATTCGATCTTTATTGCGTTTTTCTTCGCCAACTTCCTGGTGCTCGGACTGCAATCGGTCGCCCTGCGCCTGTTCGTGCTGGTCACGCGCGTGCGCATGTACATGCTGGCGGCGGTGATCCTGGCCTATTGCGGCATCGGCGTGTTTGCGCTCAACAACATCGTCAACGACATGTGGACGCTGTTTTTCTTCGGCATCGTGGGATACATGCTGCGCAATCTCGGCTTTCCGCTGGCCCCGGTCATCCTGGGTGTCGTGTTGGGGCCGATCGCGGAAAAATGGCTGGCCCGGGCGCTGGCGATTTCCACCGATCCGATGCAATTCATCATCCATCCCTGGTCGCTGTTTTTCATCGTACTCAGCCTGTTTTCAATGGCCTTCGGGCTTTACCAGCGCGATCGGGGCCAGCAGATCTGGACCTTTTTCTACACCCCGCTCCTGGCGCTCTGCCTGTCGGTGCCGCTGTTCATGATGCAGGGATACATCCGTCCGGGGCTCGGCCTCGTGCTGGTCGGCGTCGGCCTTTATGGCCTCTATCGTGCCGACAAGACGCGGCGTGCGCGTTTCGCGGAAAAGGCATAAAATCGTGGGTCGATTGAACGGCCGACAGGTCGAGAGGTGCGCATGAGTAGGGCGTCGCAGGAATTGTCCCTCGGTATTGCCGGCCTCGGTGCGATCGGCATGCGCGTCGCCCGGCATGTGGACGCCGGCAGGATCGCCGGGCTGCGGCTCTATGCCGTCTCGGCGCGCGACCACAATCGCGCCCGGGATCGTGTGGCCGGATTTGCGGCACCGCCCGACGTGGTGGATCCCGGCGGGCTGGCACGGTCCTGCGACATCGTCGTGGAGTGCACGCCGGCGGCGATCTTTCGGGCGGTCGCCGAATCGGCGATCGAACAGGGACGCTGTTTCATGCCTCTGTCGGTCGGAGCGCTGCTCGATCACATGGCCCTGGTCGACCGGGCGCGGCAGACCGGCGCCCGCATCGTCGTGCCGACAGGAGCCCTGATCGGACTGGACACGGTGCGCGCCATGGCCGTCGGGACCATTCATTCGGCGCGGCTTGAAACCCGCAAGCCGCCGGGCGGGCTTGCCGGTGCGCCGCATCTGGTGGAGAACGGCATTTCCCTCGACGGTCTCAAAGACCCGGTTCGGGTGTTCCAGGGGACTGCCCGCGAAGCGGCCCGGGGTTTTCCGGCAAACGTCAATGTGGCCGCCGCGCTGGCGCTTGCCGGGATCGGCCCGGATCGGACCGATGTCGAGGTCTGGGCGGATCCGACGATCGACCGCAATCGCCAGTCAGTCACGATCGTGTCGGATTCCGGCGAGGCGACCATGGTCATGAACAACGTGCCGTCGGACGAGAATCCGCGCACCGGCCGGATCGTCGCAAACAGCGTGCTGGCTGCGCTCGACCGGTTTACCGCGCCGCTCGTTGCCGGCAGTTGATGCGACAGATTCCATCTGGCGCGAACCGGGACGACGGCCTATTTTGACGCCCGTCTCGACGGCCCCATGCGCCGCATCGTCCTTTCCCGATCCCTTCTTGCCGCAGCTGGAGTTTCTTCATGACCGTCGCCCATGGCCGCCCCTTCCTGGCGATTCCAGGACCGACAAATGTGCCGGATTCAGTGCTGAACGCCATGCACCGGGCTGCCGTCGACATATACACCGGAGAATTGGTCGGCATCACCGACACCTGCCGTGACGGATTGAAGAAGGTGTTCAGGACCGAGGGGCGGACCTATATCTACGCGTCCAACGGACACGGGGCCTGGGAAGCGGCACTGACCAACGTCCTGTCGCGCGGCGATACGGTGCTTGTTCTGGAAAGCGGGCGCTTCGCACGGGGCTGGGGCGAAATGGCCGAGGTGCTGGATGTGACCGTCGAGGTGTTGCCCGGGGATTGGCGGCGGGCCATCGACCCGGCAGCGGTCGAAGCGCGCCTGAAAGACGACCGCGACGGCACCATCAAGGCGATCCTGGTCGTGCAGGTCGATACGGCGTCGGGCGTGGCCAACGACATAGCCGCCATCCGCCGTGCGATCGATGCCGCCGGCCACCCCGCCCTCTTCATGGTCGACGCGATTGCGTCGCTCGGCACGATGCCGTTCGAAATGGATGCCTGGGGCATCGACGTGGCGGTGACCGGATCCCAGAAGGGCCTGATGATGACGCCGGGTCTCGGCTTCGTCGGCGCCGGACCGAAGGCGATTGCCGCGCATGAGAGCGCCGGATTGCGGACGCATTACTGGGACTGGACGGCGCGCGAGGGCGAAGAGCACTACCAGAAATATTGCGGCACGCCGCCGGAACACATGCTGTTCGGGCTCAACGAAGCGCTGCGTCTTCTGTTCGAGGAAGGGCTCGAAGCCATTTTCCAAAGGCACCGGCTGCTGGCCGGTGCGGTGCAGGCCGCCGTTTCGGAGTGGGCAAAAGGCGGGGCGCTGGACTTCAACGTCTCCGCGCCGGACGAACGCTCCCCGTCGGTCACGACGGTGCTCACTCTCAACGGGACCGATCCGGAGGCGATCCGGTCCTATTGCGAGGATCGGTGCGGGGTCACGCTCGGATCCGGCATCGGCGGTCTGTCCGGCAAGGCGTTCCGCATCGCGCATATGGGCTATGTCAACGCGCCGATGATCCTCGGCACGCTCGGCGCACTCGAAGTTGCGTTGAAAGCGCTCAACGTCCCGCACGGCACCGGCGGTGTCCAGGCGGCCATCGACCACCTGGCCGCCGGTGTTCCCGCGGGCTGATCCGGTTTGTCAGGCGGCGTGCTGGCCGCTGGCCTCCAGGACGTCTTCCAGGGTGCGAAGACCGGGAACCGGTGAACTCACCAGGACGGCCATATTGCCCGGCGCGTGCTGGTTCTTCCACATCTTGGTATGCGCCTTGGGGATCTGGTCCCAGGGAAACACTTCCGACATGCAGGGATCGACGCGGCGGTCGATGACGAACTTGTTGGCTTCAGACGCCTGTTTCAGGTGCGCGAAATGCGAGCCCTGGATCCGCTTCTGGTGCATCCAGACATAGCGCGCGTCCATCGTCAGGTTGAAGCCGGTCGTGCCGGCACAGAACACCACCATGCCGCCGCGCTTGACGACGAAGGTGGAGACCGGGAACGTCGCTTCGCCCGGATGTTCGAACACCAGATCGACGTTGTTGCCCTTGCCGGTTATGTCCCAGATCGCCTTGCCGAACTTGCGGACTTCGCCGAACCAGGCGCCGTATTCTTCCGAATTCACCTTCGGGAGCTGACCCCAGCAGTTGAAGTCCTTGCGGTTGATGACACCGCGGGCGCCGAGGCTCATGACGTAGTCGCGCTTGTCTTCGTCGGAGATCACGCCGATCGCATTGGCACCGGCGGCCGCGCAAAGCTGGATCCCGAACACGCCGAGACCGCCGGAGGCGCCCCAGACGAGCACGTTCTGGCCGGGATTGATCGTATGCGGGGCATGGCCGAACAGCATGCGGTAGGCGGTGGCGAGCGTCAGCGTGTAGCAGGCCGCCTCTTCCCAGGTCAGGTGTTTCGGGCGCGGCATCAATTGCTGGGCCTGAACGCGGGCGAACTGGGAAAACGAGCCGTCCGGGGTTTCGTAGCCCCAGATCCGCTGGCTTTGCGAGAACATCGGATCGCCGCCATTGCAATCCTCGTCGTCGCCGTCGTCCTGGTTGCAGTGGATGACGACCTCGTCGCCGACTTTCCAGCGCGAGACCTTGGAGCCGACCGCCCAGACAATGCCGGACGCATCCGAGCCGGCAATGTGATAGGGCGATTTGTGCGAATTGAAGACCGAAATCGGCTCGCCGAGCGCGGCCCAGATGCCGTTGTAGTTCACACCTGCGGCCATGACGAGGACGAGCACTTCGTGGCTGTCGAGCTCCCAGGTCGGTACGACTTCGAGCTGCATGGCGTCTTCGGGCGGGCCGTGACGCTCCTTGCGGATCGCCCAGGCGTACATCTTTTCCGGCACGTGACCCATCGGCGGGATTTCGCCGAGTTCGTAGAGGTCCTTCGTGTCCGCCGAATAGCTCTCGGTGGCAGGTGCGGCTGCGGCCATCGCATTCATGGTGCGATCCTTCTGCAAGTCGGCCGGAATGTCCGGCGAGATCCGAATTGTAGCATACGGATCACAGAAGAATTGTGTTCGCAAGTGCAAAAAAGTCTATGACTCGCGGCGCCGGAACCGCGGCAATCGCCGGTCGATGCACTCAGATTTTCGAGTGTGTGCCGTCGCAGAACGGCTGTCCCTCGGTCATCTTGCAGCAGCAAAAGAACTTTTTGCCGGTTTCCTCCGACTTCCATGGGACCGGCGTGAAGGCGGTGTCCTTATGGCTGCCGTCGCAGAACGGCTGTTTCGCGGATCGTCCGCAGGAACACCAGAAGTAGGTTTTGCCGGCTTCGACCTCGACGGGCATGGGGGATTTCTGGGCGACGACTGGCTTGTCCATGGAACCTCCTGATGCGGACTGGCTTGCCTCTATGCGCTCCGGGAGATAGTGCGGCCGCACAGGATGGCAAAACCGCACGGTTCCCGGAGTCAGGTCAACCGAGGCGTTTCGCGCGTTGGCCTACAAGTTTCAGACGCAGTGCGTTCAGATTGATGAAGCCTTCGGCATCGCGATGATCGTAGGCCACCGCGCCCTCCTCGAAGGTGACGATATCTTCGCTGTAGAGCGAATAGGGCGAAGCGCGACCGACCACGCTGGCGGATCCCTTGTAGAGCTTGACGGTGACGGTGCCGGTGACGAATTCCTGGGACCGGTCGATCGCGGCTTGCAGCATTTCCCGCTCCGGGGAGAACCAGAACCCGTTGTAGATGAGTTCGGCATAGCGCGGCATCAATTCGTCCTTCAGATGCCCCGCACCGCGGTCAAGCGTGATGGATTCGATGCCGCGATGCGCCTCCAGCAGGATCGTGCCGCCCGGGGTTTCGTAAATGCCGCGGGATTTCATGCCGACAAAGCGGTTTTCCACCAGATCGAGCCGGCCGATCCCGTTGTCCCGGCCGTATTCGTTCAGCCGTGTGAGCAGCGCGGCGGGTGACAGCTTTTCGCCGTTGATCGACACCGCGTCGCCGCGCTCAAAGCCGATTTCGATGAGGGTCGGGCTGTCCGGCGCGTCTTCCGGCGCGACCGTGCGGGAATAGACGAATTCCGGCGACGCCTGCGCAGGATCTTCGAGGACCTTACCTTCCGAGGAGGTGTGCAGAAGGTTGGCATCGACCGAAAACGGTGCCTCGCCGCGTTTGTCCTTCGGGATCGGGATCTGGTTCTGTTCTGCGAACTCGACGAGTTTCGTCCGCGAGGTCAGGTCCCATTCCCGCCAGGGTGCAATCACCTTGATGTCCGGGTTGAGGGCGTAGGCGGCCAGTTCGAACCGGACCTGGTCGTTGCCCTTGCCCGTGGCGCCATGGGAAATGGCATCGGCGCCGGTTTCTTCGGCGATTTCGATCAGCCGTTTTGAGATCAGCGGGCGGGCAATCGACGTGCCCAGCAGATAGAGCCCCTCATAGACGGCATTGGCCCGAAACATGGGGAACACGAAGTCACGCACGAATTCCTCGCGCAGATCCTCAATGTAGATCTCCCTGACGCCCATCAACTCGGCCTTGTGACGCGCCGGTTCCAGTTCCTCGCCCTGTCCGAGATCCGCGGTGAATGTGACGACCTCGCAACCATATGCGACTTTCAGCCACTTCAGGATCACCGACGTGTCGAGCCCGCCGGAATAGGCCAGCACCACTTTCTTGATGTCTTGCGTCATGTTTGTTCTCGTTGGAAGCCGCCGGGCAAAGGGCGGGAGGGACGTAAATCGGCGGCACCTTAGCGATGTGCGCCGCGACCGCAAGGCCCGGGTCAGCGCCGAGCCGGCATACTCGAAGAAAACACCCCGGAAAGGCGCCGGCCAATCGACACCAGCGCGGCGTCGTACGGGTCCGGTGTGTTCGCCGGGCGCAGGAACAGGGCGCGCATCGCCAGCATGACCACGAGGGTGATGCACCAGGCGATGAGAACGTCGGACACAAAATGACCGCCAAAGGCGATCCGGTTCATCGAGACCGCGCCGACAAACAGTGCGATCGCGGCAAACAAGGCGGCCCGCATGTCGCGCGGGACCAGAAAGACAAAGGCGAACAGCCAGAAGGACGACGCCGCCTCGCCGGAAACGAACGAACAATTGCCCTGACAATACTCGGTGATCCGCCATACGGGGATAAAGGGCATGTCACCGCCAAAGATGTCGACCATGTGCGGTCTCGGTCGTCCCCAGACCTCCTTCAAAATGATGTTGACGATCAGGCCCGGGCCGAGCGCGGCGGTCGACAGGAGGAAGGCCAGCGATCGGCCGGTGAGGACGGGCGGTCCGCGCCAGAACAGGATCCGGATGACGACCAGCAGCGCGACAAAAATCGTAATGCCCCGCGCGGCATCGATCCCGAATCGGCGCAATACGACGAGAACCTCGTTGGTTCGACCGGGAAACCAGGCTTCGGGGGAATAATAGAGCCCGGTTACGGCAAGATCGATGGTCGGCCACAGCCAGAACACGCCGCTGACGGTTGCCAGCAGGACCAGCGATGCAACGATCGGATGCGATTGGACGGTGCCGAACACAACAACGGGCAGCCGTCGGCGCTTTTCCGCCGAAGCTGTCATAAGGATTGATTCCGGTCGCTTGCGTGTCCCATAACCGTGCCGGTGATATCGGGTTTTGCCGGCTATCGGCAATCAGAAAGATCGCGCCAAGAAACCGCAGGGCAGCCCCATGAATACGGAACCGATCCGGTTTTTCTACGAATTCGCATCGACCTATTCCTATCTCTCGGCGATGCGCATTTCCAAGCTTGCCGAACAACGGGGACGCAGTGTCGAATGGGTGCCGTTCATGCTCGGTCCGGTGTTTCATGAGCGGGGCTGGACCACATCGCCCTTTAACATCTACCCGGACAAAGGGCGCTATATGTGGCGCGACATGGAGCGGCTGACGCAAGCGGCCGGACTTGCCCTCGTGCGCCCCGATCCGTTTCCGCAACACAGCCTGCTGGCCGCGCGTCTGGCGGTCGTCGGCCGACTCGACGGCTGGACGGAAGCCTTCAGCCGGGCGGTGTTCGTTGCCGAATTCGGCGAGGGACAGGACATCTCGCAGCCACATGTCCTGGCCGCGATCCTCGCAACGGTGACATCCGATGCCGACGCGGCAATGCAAGCGGCCGGCGATCCGGAGGTGAAACAGCAATTGCGGGACAACGGCGAACAGGCCGCGCAATCCGGCGTTTTCGGCGCGCCGAGTTTCGTCACGCCGGACGGCGAGCTGTTCTGGGGCAATGACCGGCTTGAAGCCGCCCTGGACTGGCGGGGACCGACGACCTGAGCCGGGATCGGGCTCAGGAATCGGTGCTTTCGGTCAGTTCGGCTTCCCAGACCCGTCGCACGACGCCGAACAGGAAGGCCGTGCTCCATCCGAACAAGAGGATGCCGTTTGCGGCCTGGATGGCGGAAAGCAGGCGCCATTGATTGTCGAGGACGATGTCGCCGTATCCGAGCGTGGTGTAGCTCACGGTGGAAAAATAGAGCGCCGTTTCGAAGTCGGGCAATTTGGACAGGTAATAGTAGCAGGAGGCCCAGAGCCATATCTGCGCGGTGTGCAGGAAAAACAGCCACAGCACGATCATGATGACGAACTCGACACGGCGGGCATTGCCGCGCGAGCCCATGGCGAACCGTGCGCCGCGTTTCAGATAGGGGATCGCCGAGATCGTGCCGAGCGCGTGGATGACGACCGTGGCGGCTATCAGCGTGGATCCAAGCAGCAATTGATAGATCATCGGTCGCTCGGCCGCCTGCGCTCGACATTGATGTTGAGAAGGTTGCCCGCCAGGATGATCGCGCCGCCGACAAAGACGGCAATTTCCAGAGGTTCGCCGTACATCAGCATGCCGACGACGGCGAGCACCGGCAGCCGCAGGAATTCCATCGGCGCAACGACTGAGGCCGGCGCGTTGGCCAGCGCGGACGTCAGGCTGTAATGGGCGGTCAGACCGCAGATGCCGACAACGATGACCCAGGGGGTCATGGCCCAGGAGAACAGTGCCATGCCGCCGAACGCGGCGAGCGCAAAGCCCATGGCCGCCTGGCTGAGCGTCATCCAGAACAACACGCATAATGTGGAATCGGTCCGCGACAATTCCTTGGTGAAGATCGTGTTGAGCGCAAAGCCGAGGGCTGCGCCGAGGCCGGCCGCATGGCCCCATTCGAACGGGGCAACGCCCGGCCGGGCAACGATCAGCACGCCGACAAAACCCATGATTGCGGCAATGATGCGCCATTTCGTGATGCGCTCCGACAGGAGCAGCGGCGCCAGCAGCGCGACCCAGATCGGGTTTGTGAATTCCAGGGCGACCAATTGCGCCAGCGGGATCACCGCGACGCCATAGAACCACAGGTTCTGGCCGGCGAAGTGAAACACATTGCGCACCACATGCAGGCCGGGCCGCTGTGTCGCGATCTGGGAAAATCCGCGCGCGCTGCCAAGCACCAGGGCGCAGACGATGACAAACCCGATGACCGAGCGATAGGCCATGATCTCGAACGTATCGAGTTCGGCGGCCAGTTCGCGTCCCGCGACCGCCATGATGGCAAACGATGCCACCGCGCCGCCCATCCACAAGGCCGCCGTGAGCGGTCGCGCACCCGCAAGGGCCGTTTGTGCGGCCGCAATGGTCTTGGGAGAGGACGCGGTCATGGCTTCAGCCTTCGGTGGGTCGGGCGGGCCTGAGCCCGCCCTTCGGAGCGGCCCTTACATGTTGGGGTAATTCGGGCCGCCGGCGCCTTCGGGAACCGTCCAGTTGATGTTCTGGTTCGGATCCTTGATGTCGCAGGTCTTGCAGTGCACGCAGTTCTGGGCGTTGATGACAAAGGTCGGGTCGCCCGGTCCCTCTTCCGGTTCGACCCATTCGTAGACGCCCGCCGGACAATACCGGTTGGACGGACCGGCATAGACGTCGTGCTCGCTGGATTTCTGAAGGGCGTCGTCCTGGACCTTCAGGTGGACCGGCTGGTCCTCCTCATGGTTGGTTGCCGACAGGAAGACCGAGGACAACCGGTCGAAGGAAATCTTGCCGTCCGGCTTCGGATACTCGATCCGTTTGCACTCGGCTGCCGGTTTCAGAGCCGCATGGTCCGGCTTGCCGTGACTGAGCGTGCCGAACATCGACCAGCCCGTCAATTCGTTGGTCCACATGTCGAGGCCGCCGAGCGCAACGCCGCCGAGGGTGCCGTATCGCGACCAGAGCGGCTTGACATTGCGCACCGCGTGCAGATCCCGGCCGATATCGCTCTGGCGCCAGGTCTGCTCATAGCTTTCGATGCTGTCGTGGGATCGACCCGCAGCCAACGCTTCGCCGACGGCGTCGGCCGCCATCATGCCGGACAGCATCGCGTTGTGCGAGCCCTTGATGCGCGGCACGTTCACAAGACCTGCCGAGCAACCGATCAGCGCACCGCCCGGAAAACTCAGCTTCGGAACCGATTGATAGCCGCCTTCGGTAATGGCGCGGGCGCCATAGGAAATCCGCTTGCCGCCTTCGAACAGCGGCGCGATCGCCGGATGCGTCTTGAACCGCTGGAATTCCTCGAACGGCGACAGATACGGGTTCTGGTAGTTCAGATGGACAACGAAGCCGACCGAAACGAGATTGTCCTCCAGGTGATAGAGGAACGATCCGCCGCCGGTCTTCAGGTCAAGCGGCCAGCCGAACGAGTGCTGGACGCGTCCGGGGCGGTGCTTTTCCGGATCGACTTCCCACAATTCTTTCAGGCCGATGCCGAATTTCGGCGGTTCGCGACCGGCTGCGAGGTCGAACTTGGCGATCAACTGCTTGGCGAGCGACCCCCGCACGCCTTCGCCGATCAGCACGTATTTGCCGAGCAAGGCCATGCCCCGCATATACGTGTCCTTCTGTTCGCCGTCCTTGCCGACGCCCATGTCTCCAGTGGCCACGCCGATGACCGCACCGGCCTCGTCGTACAGAACCTCCGCCGCGGCAAAGCCCGGGTAGATTTCCACGCCAAGCGCCTCGGCCTTTTCCGCCATCCAGCGACACACATTGCCGAGCGAGACCACATAGTTACCGTGGTTCGACATCAGGGCGGGCATCATCAGGTTGGGCAATTGCACGGCGCCGGCGGGTCCCAGGAACAAAAAGACGTCGTCCGTCACTTCCGTCTTCAGCGGCGTGTCTTCCTCGCGCCATTCCGGCAACAGCCGGTCCAGGGCAATCGGGTCGACGACCGCGCCGGAGAGGATATGCGCTCCGACTTCGGAGCCCTTTTCAAGCACGACGACGGAGATGTCCTCGTCCCGTTCGGCGGCGATCTGTTTCAGGCGGATGGCGGCGGCAAGACCCGCCGGACCGGCGCCGACGATCACGACATCGAATTCCATCGATTCCCGTTCCGGCAAATTCTCCATTCCGTTCTCTTCCTCCAAGGCCGCCCGGCTGACCGGTTCGGGTCGCCATTCTTCGATCATTCGAACCCGGCCCGGATGTGGACAGGGCATCGGTTCTGGTTCATCCTGAGGCCTGCGGTTGGCAAGGCGTCGGCCGCAGATTTCCCTTCGGATGTGCCTGCTTTATACGGTGTCGTCAATACATCCGATCCTTGTCCGGTGCACCGCCATCCGATGTCCCGATCGATCGAAGCCATAATGGAGTTCTATGCCGCTGCCGGCGTCGACCTTGCCGTTGACGATGTCGCGCACGACTGTTTTGCCGAGTTAAGGACGGAACGGGACGCCAAGGCGGAGCGCGACCGCGCCCGGGCAGCGGCCGTTCTGGAGCGGGTCCAATCACCGGAGCGCAGCGAGGCCGCCAGACCGGCGCCCGCCATTGCACGCCCGGCGGCCGACCCGGTATCGGCGGACCAGGCGGTGATGTCGGCCCGACAGGCGGCCGCCGGTGCGCAGACGCTCGACGAATTGCAGGACATCCTGTCCCGTTTCGAAGGGTGCGGATTGAGAAAAACGGCCAAGTCGCTCGTCTTTTCCGACGGTAACCCGGAGGCCCGTCTCATGCTGGTCGGGGAGGCGCCAGGCC
>JANQQB010000017.1 GCA_028285165.1 Rhodobiaceae bacterium | reverse complement strand
CTCGCCGCTGAGGGAGGGCGGCCACCCTCCTCCAGCGGTCCCTTTATTGCCTGTTCGGCACCAAGAGTCATAAGACAAGCGGTTTGCATGAATTCTGAGTCACTTTGATGGCTCAATCCGGCTTTCCGATAAGGCGCGTCGTGCAGCGCGATGTGGTGTATCGGGCAAGCGGCGCAACGCTGTCGGGGAGCCGGATTGAGCCACCGAAGGCCGGATTTTCGACCGCCCTGACTGCGTTGCGCACCGCTTGCGGTCAGGGAGGCCGCGGCGCGGCACGCGCCTTGTCAGCCCGACCGAAAATCCGGTCAAAGTGGCTCAGAATTCATGCAAACCGCTCTAGGCATCACCGCGCGAACCGCGCCTACCTGCAGCGACAAATCATTCCGGTCAGACGGGTCAAAAGTCTTCACCGTTGGTATAAGAGGGCTCGCGCCCGCCGGGCCAGGTCACCTTCACGCGGCCCTTTTCAGGTTAGACAATACTTCCATGCCGATTGGCTGGAAAAACCGCACAAAACCCTGGTCCACCTTGGATCCCATCGAATACAGTATATCGAAGGCCTTTTCGGGTTCGAGGGCATCCTTGTAGGATCGCTTGTCGACCAGCGCCGAGAAGATATCGATGATCGTAAGGAGCCTTACCGGGTCGGAAATCTCGTCGCCTTTCAGACCCTGGGGATATCCGGATCCATCCAGCAACTCGTGATGCTGGTAGATCATGTCAACGATCAACCTGTCCCAGTCTTTTTCGTTTTCCATGATGTCGCGACCGTATGTCGGATGTCTTTCGATAACGGAGCGCTCCTCATCGGTCAGTCGGCCCGGCTTGTCGAGAATGTCCAACGGGATCTTGAGCTTGCCGATGTCGTGCAGCATGGCGCCCTGGACGAAGCGGTTCTTATCGCGCGCCGAAAATTTGAGCTTTTCCGCCAGCGCGCTTGCAAGGCCGGACACATGCATACAATGGCGAAACGTATAGGAATGATGCTCGTTGACGACGGACAGCCAGTCCAGCAGGCCGTCCCGACCGACGTCATCGGAAATCTTCGCCGCACAATCGACCAGTAGCGCATTCGGGAGCCGTTTGCCGTTGCCGATCTCGTTTGCTACCCGCAGCAGACAGGCAGCACCCTGTTGCAGCATATCGACTTTCGAATCGGGCTGTTTTCCGCGACTTTGGATCGACTGTTTGAGAAGCAGGCTTTCCACCGCCTGGAGCACGAGGCCGCTTTCGATCGGCTTTCCCAGCACAAAATCGATGCCCATGGACCGCGCGGCATCGGCTCCGGCTGAATCCGGGCGGTCGGTCAGCAGCATGAATTCGTTGCGACGATTCTTCAGCGCATGGACTTCGCCGGAGAACTTTCTGTCCGTCAGCTCCTGATCGGAACTGATATCCAGAACGACCACGCTGCCGGAGGCGCTGTCCGATATGTTCTGCACGCCGCCTGGAACGACATGCACGTCGTAATGTTTCTTCAGGTCTCCAAGCAGACCGCCGTTGATGTTCAGCGCGCTGACCACATAGATAACTTGCTTCTTCATCGTCAAAGAGCTCTCAAGTGTCCGCAATTCCACAGTCGGCACTCAAAACGTTCTGACCGGCGTCCGCGCAGCGCGCGGTCGAAGAACTGCCTGCAAACAATCTAAGGTAAAAAGTATTTCCGAATCGTATCTTCAATTTTATCTTGGCGTGTATTCACAACTACGCTACGTGAGAATCGAAACCGGAAGAATCGTGCGTGCGGGCGGACGTTGCCAGTGTGTTCCCAAAAGGCGAACGCGATAGTGCTCGTAGCGGCACACGGCATATTGCTCGCGGTTTTGCAGGTGCTTCAATCCGGAAGGGAGTCGCTTGCGAGGGAGACCGGGTTTTGGAGCGCGCCGGACGGTCCGCTGTGGCGGATTGCCCGGGTTGGCCAAAAGGATTTCGGCCGCTTAACCGAGGTCGAAAACTTCCGGTGCCACCAGAGCGCGGACAACGCGTGCGGACTGCAGCTGACGTGCGGCCGACGCGTTCCGGTTTCTGACGAGCAAGGCGGTTGGCGCCGTACAGCACCGCGCGGACGATCGATTCGGTCGACCGCGCTTCAGATGTATTTCACGCCGGTGATTTCATAGCCGCGCGCCCCTCCGGGGGCCGCAACCTCGATGGAATCGCCGACGGATTTGCCGATCAGGGCGCGGGCGATGGGAGAAGAGATCGAGATCATGCCCTGTTTGACGTCGGCTTCCATGTCGCCGACGATCTTGTAGCATTTGTCTTCTTCGGTATCCTCGTCGATAAGGTCGACGGTCGCACCGAACTTCACGACATCGCCGCCTAGCTTGGTCACATCGATGACTTCAGCCCGTGAAATCACGTCCTCCAATTCGGCGACGCGGCCTTCATTGTGGCTCTGCTGTTCCTTTGCGGCGTGGTATTCGGCGTTCTCGGACAGATCACCATGCGCGCGCGCTTCGGCGATCGCCTGAATGATGCGGGGCCGTTCAACCGAGGTGCGTTGTTTCAGTTCTTCGTTCAGCGCGGCAAAGCCGCTCTCGGTCATCGGTATCTTTTCCATCGTCGACTTTCCTGCTCCAAGACTGCCTCCGGCCTACCGACGCCGGACACAAAGTTTAACCCGGCTGCCACCTGCCGGTCCAATCCCGGCAATGCTGCAACCGTGTTCCCGTCTCCTCGTGCTTTCGCGGCGGCGGGGGAACGGAAAGCGCCGCCGGAAAACAATTCCTTATCACCCGTCCGGTACCGGGAAACGCCGTCGCCGCGGGGTGTCGGTCGGGCAACCACTCCGGCGCCTTTCCGTTGTTCACCGAGCGGAAGGGCCATTCGTGGGAACGTCCGCACTCAGTTCGCCGGAGCGAAATAGGATTGCAACGGTCGAACTTCAAGGGTGCCGGTGCTCGAGGCCTTCATTCCCCTGGCTGCGGCCAGCGCTCCCGCCACGGTCGTATAGAAAGGAACTTTTTGCAACAACGCGGCGCGGCGCAGCGAACGACTGTCGGAAAGCGCACCCGACCCCTCGGTGGTGTTTATCACCAGATGCACCTCCCCATTGGCGATAGCATCGACGATATGCGGGCGTCCTTCAAGTACCTTGTTGATTTTTTTGGATTCTAGACCGTGCTCGCCGAAATAGCGCTGGGTGCCGCCGGTCGCGATGATGGAAAATCCGAGATCGCTCAACAGGCGGGCGGCGGGAAGGATTTTCGGCTTGTCGCTGTCGCGCACCGAAATGAACACCGTGCCGTCGACGGGAAGATCCGTGCCGCTTCCCAATTGCGATTTGACGAAGGCCAGCGCAAAGTCGTGATTGAGGCCCATGACTTCGCCGGTCGAGCGCATTTCCGGTCCGAGAACCGTATCGACGCCGGGAAAGCGGGCGAACGGAAACACCGCTTCCTTTACGGCGATGTGGTCGAGTTCGGCCGGCTCCAGGCCGAATTCGCCGAGCGGCCGCCCGGTCATGACCTTGGCTGCGATCTTGGCGATCGGCTCGCCGACGGTCTTGGCGACGAACGGCACCGTGCGCGATGCCCGCGGATTGACTTCAAGGACGTATATGTCGCCGTTCTTCACTGCGAACTGGACGTTCATCAGACCCACGACGTTAAGCGCAAGGCCAAGCGCACGGGTTTGCTCTTCGAGCCGCGCACTGACGGAGGTCTCGAGCGAATGAGCCGGCAGCGAGCAGGCGGAATCGCCGGAATGAATGCCGGCTTCCTCGATGTGCTCCATAATGCCGCAGACAAAGACATCCGTGCCGTCGCACAGCGCGTCGACATCGACCTCGATGGCATCGGACAGATAGGAATCGATCAGCACCGGACTGTCGCCGGAAACGACCACAGCCTCGCGCACATAGCGGTCGAACTGCGCGTCGTCGCGAATGATTTCCATTGCCCGGCCGCCGAGCACGTAAGACGGGCGGATGACGACGGGATAGCCGATTTTGTGCACAATCGTGCGCGCATCCTCGACGCTGCGGGCGATGCCGTTCTCCGGCTGCTTCAGGTCGAGGTCTTTCAGGAGCTTCTGGAACCGGTCGCGATCCTCGGCAAGATCGATCGCATCCGGCGATGTACCGAGAATCGGAATGCCGGCTCTTTGCAGGGCATCGGCCAGCTTCAGGGGCGTCTGGCCGCCGAACTGCACAATGACGCCGACAACCTCGCCACGGCTCTGTTCCTTGCGGATCAGCTCGATCACGTCCTCGTCGGTCAGCGGTTCGAAATACAGCCGGTCCGAGGTGTCGTAGTCGGTCGACACCGTCTCCGGATTGCAATTGACCATGATCGATTCAAAGCCGATTTCCGACAGCGCGAACGCGGCGTGGCAACAGCAATAGTCGAACTCGATCCCCTGGCCGATCCGGTTCGGACCGCCGCCGAGAATGACCACTTTCCGGCGATCGCTGGGCTCGGCCTCGCAGGCGATTGCGTCATCGAGCCCGCCTTCATAGGTGGAATACATGTAGGCGGTCGGCGATGCGAATTCGGCGGCACAGGTATCGATGCGCTTGAAGACGGGGCGCACGTCGAGCGCCTCACGGTGCTGCCGCACCGCCTCGGCTGTCGATCCGGTCAGGGTCGCGAGCCGCGCGTCCGAAAAACCCTGCGCCTTGATCATGCGCATCAGGATCGCGCTGTCCGGCAGGCCATGATCGCGGATCCGCGCCTCCATATCCACGATTTCCTGGATCCGGGCGAGAAACCAGTGGTCGATCCCGCAGGATTGATGGATCTGGTCGTGACCGACGCCGTGTCGCATGACCTGAGCCACATTCAGAATGCGGTCCGGCGTCGGCGTGCTGAGCGCGGCGCGCACCGCATTCTTGTCATCGTCGGTCCCGATGCCGGGAATGTCGATCTCGTCAAATCCCGACAATCCGGTTTCCAGGCCACGCAGGGCCTTCTGAAAGCTCTCGGCAAAGGTGCGTCCGATCGCCATCACCTCGCCGACCGATTTCATCGACGTCGACAGGACCGGCTTGGCGCCGGGGAACTTTTCGAAAGCAAACCGTGGAATCTTGGTGACCACGTAGTCGATGGTCGGTACGAACGAGGCCGGCGTTGCGCCGCCGGTGATGTCGTTCTGCAATTCGTCGAGCGTGTAGCCGACAGCGAGCCGCGCCGCGACCTTGGCGATCGGAAAGCCGGTCGCCTTCGAGGCCAATGCCGACGACCGGGAAACCCGCGGGTTCATCTCGATGACGACGAGCCGGCCGGTCGCCGGGTCCACGGCGAATTGCACGTTCGACCCGCCGGTCTCCACTCCGATTTCGCGCAGGACCGCGATCGAGGCGTCCCGCATCATCTGGTATTCCTTGTCGGTCAGCGTCAGCGCCGGCGCCACCGTGATCGAATCGCCGGTATGCACGCCCATCGGATCGACGTTTTCGATGGAGCAGATGATGATGCAATTGTCGTCCCGGTCCCGGACGACTTCCATCTCATACTCTTTCCAGCCGAGCACCGATTCCTCCACGAGGACCTCATGGGTCGGGGAGGCGTCGACGCCCTGCAGCACGAGGTCGTACAATTCCTCCAGCGTGAAGGCGATGCCGCCGCCGGTGCCGCCGAGCGTGAAGGACGGGCGCACGATCGCCGGCAGACCGGTGGTCTTGCTGGCTTCGAGTGCCTGCATCTGTGCGCTGAAGCGATGTTCCTCGCGGCGCACCCGTTCGCCGTCGTCCCAGGTCTGCTTGAAGGCGGCGACCGCATCGGCATCGGCGCCTTCGGCGTTCAGGGCGGCCAGTTCGGATTCGTATTCCTTGGCGAATTTCTGTTTCAGATGCGAGGTGTTCACAAACGCCGCGCGCGGTGTTTCAAGGCCGATCCGCGCCATCGCCGCGCGGAACAATTCGCGGTCTTCGGCCTTGTCGATGGCTTCCGCCTTGGCGCCGATCATCTCAACGCCGTAGGTTTCCAGGACGCCCATCTTGCGGAGCGACAAGGCACAGTTCAGCGCCGTCTGGCCGCCCATGGTCGGCAACAACGCATCGGGCCGCTCACGGGCGATGATCTTGGCGACGATGTCCGGCGTGATCGGCTCGATATAGGTAGCATCCGCCAGATCGGGATCCGTCATGATCGTGGCCGGGTTCGAATTGACCAGGATGACACGATATCCCTCAGCCTTGAGCGCCTTGCAGGCCTGCGTTCCGGAATAGTCGAACTCACAGGCCTGGCCGATGATGATCGGTCCGGCGCCGATGATGAGGATGGACTGGATATCGGTACGCTTCGGCATTGGCGGGCTCGCAGGCGGGCTTTCTCCGGAAGCAGTGTTTCCAGGAGAGGCCGAGGACTCACGGGGATGGATCGAATTTGGCTCGCGGGCTTATAGGCCAAAACCCGGCTCGGAGAAAGCCCCGGAATGCGCCATGTGGATGAGCCGTGGCCGGCGGTCTGAAATGGTGTCGCAGGCGGTTTCCCGGTTCAGGGAAGTCGCGGTTTCTGCTACATGTCCGGACATCGGGCCTCGATCGGCTCCGAGACCGGGCAGGGGGAAGCGACGTCGCCCGTGAGGGCGACCGGCAAGGGAGCGGATGCATGCGATGGCGGGGCCGGCGCAAGAGCGCCAACATCGACGATCAGCGTGGCCGGTCCTCCGGCGGTTTCGGCCGGATGTCCGGCGGAAGCGGGCTTGGGCGGGGGCGCATGCGCCTGCCGCGGATCGGCCGTTCGCGCACGGCGCGCCGTGCGGGCGGCGGCGGCATCGGCATGCTGATCGTCGTGCTGATCATCGCCTGGTTCCTGGGCATCAATCCGCTGACCCTGCTTCAGGGCGGTGGCGGTCTGCCGCTCAATCCGCAGGACGGTTTCACCGAAAATGCCGGGCGCACATCCGGCGGACAGGTGTCGACGGCGTCCGACGATGACATGAAAAACTTCATCTCCGTCGTCCTGGCCGAAACCGAAGACGTCTGGAATGCGCTTTTTCAAAAGGCGGGCGGGCGCTACCAGGAGCCGACGCTGGTGCTGTTTTCAGGCCAGGTGCAGTCTGCCTGCGGTTTTGCCAGCGCGGCCTCCGGACCATTTTACTGTCCGGGCGACAAACGGGTCTATATCGACCTGTCCTTTTATGACGAATTGCGCCGCAAGTTCGAGGCACCCGGCGATTTCGCGCAGGCCTACGTCGTGGCGCACGAAGTGGGGCACCACGTGCAGAACCTGATCGGCGTGCTTCCGGAATACAATCGCCTGCGGCGCCAGATGTCCAAGGCCGAAGCCAACCAGATGTCGATCCGGGTGGAATTGCAGGCCGATTGTTTCGCGGGCGTTTGGGGGTATCACGTGCGCGACCGCGGCCTTCTGGAAGCCGGCGATCTGGAGGAAGCCCTGAACGCGGCCACCCAGATCGGCGACGATGCGATCCAGAAGCGGCTGCAGGGCTTTGTCGTGCCGGAAAGCTTCAACCACGGCACGTCGGAACAGCGCAAACGCTGGTTCCGGCGCGGCTTTGACAGCGGCGACATGGGCGCGTGCGACACATTTTCGGCGCGCACCCTGTGATCCAGTCCCGCCGATCGGGCCCGGTTTGATTCAGGCGGCGGCCTCGTCGTTGCCCATCGTCGCCCGCATGCGAATGAAGCGCAGGGCACGCTCGGCGTTTGCCTTGTTGATGCTCATGTAGTCCATGGTCAATTGCCGGGCGAGGCTCGACGGTGCCTTGAGGCGGCGGGAGCGCATCTCGGCGATAGACCGGAAGGCATCCGGCGCGACATCGAGCGCGCGGCACAGCATGGCGATCGGTTCACCGTCGGGCTTCAACGCGATGTTGGTCACGACATTGGCCGGGACTTCGGCGACGGTTGCCAGCACCAGGGAAAGGTCCGGTACGCGGTTGGCGTCGGCCAGCTTGCAAACAATGTCGTTGATGCTCGCCCGGCCGCCCTTGATGTCCTCGGCCATGACCTTGGCTTCCAGGCGGCGTTTCTTGGCAAGCAGCCTTTGACGTTCGCTCGCATCCCGGGCCATGTGCACCAGCTTGGCACCTTTTTCCGGATCCTTCGACATCAGCTCAAGCAGCCTTGAGCGGGCGTCGCGCGACAGCACGGGCAGGACCCGCTGGGCGATCTCGACCGGCATGTCCGCCCGGTGCGAGAGGGCATCCTTGAGCGAATCGTCGGCAACGGCCTTGTCGGCCAGGGTGGCGAAACCGGTCTGGGAGAAAGCGGCCCCCTGGTTCTGTACCACCGATTCCAGGACCTGCTTTTCCCCGCGCTCGACCAGCACGTCGGTCACCACCTCGGCTATTTCCTCGCGTTTGGAGATCGCAAGCAGGTGATGCTGGGACCGCTGTTTGGCGATCTCGACGATGTCCTCGTCTTTCAGCACCTTGGAATGCTGAAGTACCGGCGAGGCCACGGCGATGTCCTCATCCTCGGCAAGCGCCTTGGCGAGCTGATGCGGTGCATGGTCCTCGACCGCCAGTTTGGTGGACAGGTCCACCTTGCTGTCGGTATCGACATCGTCGAGCAGCGAAGTCAGGACATCGCCGAACAGAACGGCTTCCTGATCGGTGTAGTTTTCCGCGCCGTCGAAAAACAGATCCGAGACCCGGCCCAGGAGTTCGCGCCGTTTTTCACTGGATTTCTCGCGCGCGAGGCTGGTCAGTTCATCTATCATGGCGGCCTCAAAGCAGACTTCTCAGATTAGTCGCTCAAAGATACGTCAAGAAAGTTAAATGAACCCTAGCGTGTACGTTGCACCATTTTGGCACAGGCGGGCCGCCCGATCGCGTTCCGAACCGCTTTCCAAAAGGCTGCCGACCTGTGCAAACCGGACGGGCGTCAGCCGGCGACAGCCGTCGGCCGGGCGCTGCGGATCATCTCGGAAAAGCGCTTGAAGAGGTAATGGCTGTCCTTCGGTCCGGGCGAGGCTTCGGGGTGGTATTGCACCGAAAAGGCCGGCCGGTTCTTGACGCGGATCCCGCAATTCGACCCGTCGAACAGCGATATGTGGGTTTCCTCCACATTGTCCGGCAGGGACGCGGCATCCACGGCAAAACCGTGGTTCATCGACGTGATCTCGACCTTGCCGGTCGTGTGGTCCTTGACCGGATGGTTGGCTCCGTGATGGCCCTGGTGCATCTTCGTCGTGCGGGCGCCGAGCGCCAGGCTCATGATCTGGTGCCCGAGGCAGATGCCGAAGGTGGGCAGGCCGCGATCGATGAGCTGCCTGACCACCGGGCCGGCATA
>JANQQB010000006.1 GCA_028285165.1 Rhodobiaceae bacterium | reverse complement strand
GGCGACATGCTCGAACTTGGTGCAACGGGCGAAGCCGAACACGCCCGGCTGGCGGAGGCCGTCGAGGCCAACGATGTGGATCGCGTGGCCTGCTGCGGTCCGCTGATGCGGGCGCTTTGGGAAAAACTGCCGGCGCAGCGGCGTGCCCATTACGCACCCACGTCTGAGGCCTTGACTGACGCCGTCCTTGAGGATGTCCGCGCTGGCGATGTTTTGATGGTCAAGGGATCGCTTGGAAGCCGGATGGGCCCGGTGGTGGAATCGTTGTTAACCCGGTATGGCGCTGATACAAGCGCCCGCGATATGGCCTAGGGAAAACCGGATGTTCTATTTCCTGTCCGAGTTCGACGCGCAATTCTCCGTTTTGAACGTCTTTCGGTACATCACCTTCCGCACCGGCGGCGCGACGATCACGGCGCTGTTCTTTGTTTTCCTGTTCGGCAGGCCGATCATCAGAGCGCTGAAAATCCGGCAAGGCACGGGCCAGCCGATCCGCGAAGACGGACCGGAAGGCCATCTCCTGTCGAAAAAGGGTACGCCGACCATGGGCGGGCTGATGATCCTGGCCGGACTGATCGTCTCGACATTGTTATGGGCGAATCTGTCGAATCCCTATGTCTGGATCATTCTCGGCGTAACGGTCGGCTTCGGTCTGGTCGGTCTGTATGACGATTACCTGAAGGTTTCCAAGACGAGCCACGCAGGCTTCGGCGGCAAGGCCCGGCTGGCCATCGAGACGGTGATTGCCGCGACGGCGGCGATCATGGTCATGCGGGTCGGCCTGGAACCGAGCTTCGCCACGTCGCTGGCGCTGCCGTTCCTGAAGGATTTCCTGATCGATCTGGGGATTTTCTTCATCCCGTTCGCGGTTCTGGTCATTGTCGGGTCCGGCAATGCCGTGAACCTCACCGACGGTCTCGATGGCCTTGCAATCGTACCGGTGATGATCGCGGCAGCCAGTTTCGGCATGATCTCGTATCTGAGCGGTAACGAAGTCTTCTCCGACTACCTGCAGATCCATTTCGTGCGCGGCACCGGCGAGATCGCCATTATCTGCGGAGCGGTGCTGGGAGCCGGCCTCGGTTTTTTGTGGTTCAATGCGCCGCCGGCCGCGATCTTCATGGGCGATACGGGATCGCTGGCCCTCGGCGGGATGCTCGGCGCCATCGCGGTGGCCACCAAGCACGAGATCGTTCTTGCCATCATCGGCGGCATCTTCGTTGCCGAAGCCGTATCGGTCATTATCCAGGTCGTGGCGTTCAGGCTCACCGGCAAGCGGGTCTTCCTCATGGCGCCCATCCACCATCACTTCGAGAAGATGGGCTGGACCGAACCCCAGGTCGTGATCCGATTCTGGATCATTGCGGTCGTGCTGGCGATCATCGGCCTGTCCACCTTGAAACTGAGATAACAGGCGTCGCTGCCGGCTGGCAGCAGACGCCCATAAAAGAGGGTCCGCGTTCCGGTGATTCCGGTCTCCACTTTCCAGGGCAAACGGGTCGGGCTGTTCGGGCTGGGCGGCTCCGGTCTGACGACCGCTCATGCGCTCCTTGAAGGCGGTGCGGAGGTGATCGCCGACGACGACAATCCGGACCGCCGGGAGAGCGCGAAGCAGGCCGGCGTGCCGGTCGGCGCGTTGCGCGATACGGATTGGAGCGCGCTTGCGGCGCTGGTGCTTGCACCCGGCGTGCCGCTGACCCATCCCGAACCGCATTGGAGCGTTCGGCTTGCACAGGCAAACGGTGTGGAGACGATCGGAGATATCGAACTGTTCTGCCGGGAGCGCGCCGCGCGCTGTCCCGACAGCACGCTGATCGCAATCACCGGAACCAACGGCAAGTCGACCACCACGGCGCTGATCGGCCATGTCCTCGGCACAGCCGACCGGGACCCGCAGGTCGGCGGCAATATCGGCCGCGCGGTTCTCGACCTGGCCCCTCCGGCACCGGGCTCGACCTATGTGATCGAGTGCTCGTCCTACCAGATCGACCTGGCGCCCGGTCTCAACCCGTCGATCGGACTCCTGCTCAACATCACGCCGGACCACCTCGACCGCCACGGCACCATGGAGAATTATGCGGCGATCAAGGAAAGGCTGGTCGCTGCCAGCGACATGGCCGTGGTCGGGGTCGATGACGGCCATTGCGCCAGCGTTGCCGACCGGTTGGAGCGCCGGGGACACAAGGTGGTGCGCATCTCGGCCGAGATGCCGCTTTCAAAGGGCGTCCAATTCGATCCGCCGCACCTCAGTGAACTGACCGATGGGGCCCGGACGATCGTTGCCGACCTGTCCGATGTCGGATCCCTGCGCGGCCGGCACAACGGCCAGAATGCCGCCGCCGCCTTCGTTGCCTGCCGTGCGGCGGGGCTTTCCGTTGCGCAAATCGTCGCCGGCCTAAAGTCTTTCCCCGGCCTCGCGCACCGTATGGAGGAAATCGGAAAAATCAGGCATGTTCTTTTCGTAAATGATTCGAAAGCCACAAACGCCGAAGCGGCCGAACGGGCGCTTCTCAGCTTCGATCGCATCTATTGGCTTGCCGGGGGACGGATGAAGGACGGCGGGATTACAACACTCGTGCCGTATGCGGAAAGAATTGCGGGCGCCTATCTGTTCGGAGAGGCCAAGGAAACCTTCCGTAAGACGCTCGATGGTTACTGCCCGACCGCTGTCTTCGACGGCATGGACGCCGCGCTTGCGGCGGCCCATGCGGATGCGTCCGGCGATCCGGCCCGCGAGGCGGTCGTGCTGTTGTCGCCGGCCTGTGCCTCCTTCGATCAGTTCACCAGTTTCGAAGCCCGCGGCGATGCCTTTCGCAAGGCCTTCGCCGAGCTTGCCGAAAGCCAAAGCAACGGGAGCGGGCCGCTATGAAATCGCGTGCGAGCCGCTCACCGCTGTCGGAATGGTGGTGGACCATCGACAAGGCGCTCCTGGTCAGCCTGATCGCGCTCCTGGTCGGCGGCGTGCTCCTGTCGCTTGCCGCCAGTCCGCCGGTCGCGGAACGGCTCAACCTCGACACCTATCACTTCGTGAAACGTCAGCTGTTTTTCATCCTGCCCGCACTGGTGGTGATGATCGGCGTCTCTTTCCTGACGCCCCGCCAGGTTCGGCGGATTGCCTTTTATTGCTTTGTGGCAGCCTTCATCCTGTTGATCGCGACCTTGTTCGTCGGCGTGGAAATCAAAGGGTCGCGGCGTTGGATCTACCTCGCCGGTGTATCGCTCCAGCCGTCTGAATTCATCAAGCCCGCTTTCGTCGTGCTCGCGGCCTGGCTGTTTTCTGAAAGCGCCAAGCGGACCGACATCCCGGGCAACCTGTTTGCCATCCTGCTCTTGATCTTCGTCACGGCGCCGCTGGTCGTCCAACCGGATTTCGGTCAGACCATGCTGATCGCCGTCGTGTGGTCGGTGCTGTTCTTCCTGGCGGGCATGCCCTGGCTTTGGATCCTGCTTCTCGGCGGGCTCGGCATTGCCGGCATCGTATCTGCCTATCTGGTGCTGCCGCACGTCTCCAACCGGATCGACCGGTTTTTGCAACCCGGCAGCGGCGACACCTTCCAGATCGACACGGCAATCGAATCCTTCGTCAAGGGCGGCTGGTTCGGCCGCGGGCCGGGCGAGGGCACCGTCAAGCGCATCCTTCCGGATTCCCATACCGACTTCATCTTCGCGGTGGCAGCCGAGGAATACGGCATCGTCTTGTGCCTCGTCCTTGTGCTCTTGTTTGCCTTCATCGTCTTGCGCGGTTTCCTGCACGCGCTGAAGGAAACCGATCCCTTCGTTCGGCTCGCCGTGTCCGGCCTGGTGGCGCTGTTCGGTTTCCAGTCGACCATCAACATGGCGGTGAACCTGCACCTGATGCCCGCGAAAGGCATGACCTTGCCGTTCGTCTCTTACGGCGGTTCGTCACTGATTGCAGTCGCGCTCGGGACGGGTTTCGTGCTTGCGCTCACGCGTCGGCGCGTCGGCAGTAAAGTTCAGATCACGCCGCTTACTCCGTCGGGTCCGTATTCATCGCAAGCCGCGACGTCGATGTGAGGAGGCGCGCCGGTGCCGGGCAGAATCCTCGTTTCGGCCGGCGGTACCGGTGGCCATCTGTTTCCGGCCCAGGCGCTGGCAGGCGAACTCAAACAGCGCGGCTGGCGGGTCGACCTTGCCACGGACCACCGGGCAACGCATTACGGCGGTGACTTTCCCGCCGAGACCACACACATCATTCCGTCCGGGACGCCGTCCTCACGCAATCCGCTGGTCGTGCTCGCGTCGCTGGTCAAACTCGGCGTCGGCACGCTGCGGGCGCTCGGCATCCTGCTCAAGAACCGACCCGATGCCGTGGTCGGGTTCGGCGGCTATCCGACCGTGCCGCCGCTGGTTGCGGGATGGCTGACAGGCTGCCCGACCATCCTGCACGAACAGAATGCCGTCATGGGGCGGGCGAACGGGTTCCTCTCCCGGTTCTGCCGCAAGGTGGCTCTCAGTTTCGAGGCGACACGGGCCCCGGAACGGGTGCAGGCAAAGGCCGTGGTCTGCGGCAATCCGGTGCGGGATGCTGTCCATCACGCTGCGACCTGGCCTTTCGAGCCGATCGGTGAAGGCGGGGAAATCCGCCTGCTTGTTTTCGGCGGCAGCCAGGGTGCCCGTTTCTTCTCCGATATCCTCCCGGATAGCGTGGCGCTGCTGCCGGACGCTTTGCGCGCGCGGATCGAAATCGTTCAGCAATGCCGGCCGGAAGATCTTGCGCGCGTCACTCAGGCCTATGCGGCGCTCTCGGCGCCTGTCGAACTCGCCGCGTTCTTCTCCGACATGCCGCATCGCATCGCGCGATCGCATCTGGTGATCGCCCGGGCCGGCGCGTCCACAATTGGCGAATTGGCGATCATCGGCCGACCGGCCATCCTGGTGCCGCTTCCGGGCGCCATCGACCAGGATCAGAAAGCCAACGGGGCCGTGCTGGAGCAGACCGGCGGTGCGGTCATGCTCGATCAGGCCGACATATCACCTGACCTTCTTGCCAAGACCATTGCCGATCTCATCGGGGACCCGGAGGGACTGGCGGCCCGGGCAGAGGCGGCGCGAGCCGCCGGCAAACCCGACGCCGTCAGCCGGCTGGCCGACCTCGTCGAAGCCGAAGCGCGCGGAAACGGCCGATCGTAGACTTGCCCGCAACCGAACGGGGTCGGGCATGAGAAAGGAACCAAGCGGATGAAGATGCCGCCAAACATCGGGCCGGTCCATTTTGTCGGCATCGGCGGAATTGGAATGAGCGGCATCGCGGAAGTGCTCCTCAATCTCGGTTATCGCGTGCAGGGCTCCGACATTGCCGACAGCCCGAACGTCCAGCGATTGCGTGACAAGGGGATCGCGATCGAGATCGGCCACCGGGCCGAGAATCTCGGCGACGCGCATGTCGTCGTCGTCTCGTCCGCCATCCAGCCGGACAATGCGGAATTGCTTGCGGCACGGGAGCGGCTCCTGCCGGTGGTGCGACGGGCGGAAATGCTCGCCGAACTGATGCGCCTGAAACAGGCGGTCGCCGTCGGCGGTACGCACGGCAAGACCACCACCACGTCGCTGGTCGCCACGCTGCTTGAAGCGGGCCGCTTCGATCCGACGGTGATCAATGGCGGCATCATCAATGCCTACGGAACCAATGCCCGTCTCGGCGACGGGACGTGGATGGTCGTCGAGGCCGACGAATCCGACGGGTCCTTCGTCAAGTTGCCGGCCGATATCGCCATCGTCACGAACATCGATCCCGAACACATGGATCATTACGGCACGTTCGATGCGGTGCGCGACGCGTTTCGCCAGTTCGTGGAGAACGTGCCGTTCTACGGCTTTGCCGTCATGTGCATCGACCACCCGGAAGTCCAGTCGCTTGTGTCACGCATCGAGGACCGTCGGATCATCACCTACGGCGAAAATCCGCAAGCCGACGTGCGCTATGTCGATGTGCGGTTCGAGGGTGGCCAGTCGCGCTTCGGCGTCCTGATCCGCGACCGTATCACCGGGGCGGAAAAGGATATTCCCGGCCTGCTCCTGCCGATGCCGGGGCGTCACAACATCGCCAATGCCACGGCTGCGATCGCCGTTGCCGACCAATTGGGCATGTCAGCCGATCTCATTCGCGCCGGCCTTGCCGGTTTCGGCGGTGTCAAACGCCGCTTCACCCATACCGGAGCGTGGAACGGCATCGACGTCTACGACGATTACGGGCACCATCCCGTCGAAATCGCAGCCGTGCTCAAAGCCGCGCGCGATGCGGCCCAGGGCCGGGTGGTCGCCGTCATGCAGCCGCACCGCTACACACGCCTGCAGTCGTTGCTCGACGATTTCTGCACCTGTTTCAACGACGCCGATACCGTGATTGTGGCCGACGTGCACGCCGCCGGCGAAACGCCGATCGAGGGGGCCGACCGGGACGCGCTGATTGCCGGCATGCGGGCCTCCGGTCACCGCCATGTCATGCCGCTGGAGGATCCGGGCGATCTGGCCGAGTTGGTCCGCGACAATGCCGCGCCCGGCGATCTGGTCATCCTTCTGGGCGCCGGCAGCATCACCCGCTGGGCCTATGATCTGCCGGGACAATTGGCCGACCTGGCCGGCGAGGCGGCGGGATGAGCGACCGGATCCGTGCCGCGCTCGAACCGGTCGCAGCCGAGCTGCGCGGCAGTCTGACCTACGGCCAGGATCTGGCGCCGATCGCCTGGTTTCGCGTCGGCGGGCCGGCGGAAGCGCTTTTCCAGCCGGCCGACGAAGCCGATCTGGCGCGGTTTCTGAGCGTCCTGCCGGCAGATGTCCCGGTCACCGTGATCGGTCTCGGGTCCAATCTCCTGATCCGCGACGGGGGGCTGGACGGCGTGGTCGTGCGTCTGTCGATGCGCGGCTTTGGGGCGGTCACCTTGGAGGACGGGCTCGTGACCGTCGGGGCGGCCACGCCCGACAAACGCTTTTCGGAAGAAATGGCCCGAGCCGATATCGAGGGATTTGCGTTTTACAACGGCATTCCCGGCGGGATCGGCGGCGCATTGCGCATGAATGCCGGCGCCAACGGGGCGGAGACCCGCGACCGGCTGGTCAGCGTCCGGGCGATCGGCCGCGACGGCCAGGTGCATACGTTGTCGGCGGAAGACATGGGGCACACCTATCGGCATTCGGCGGCGCCGGCGGACCTGATCTTCGTCTCTGCGACCTATCGCGCCGAACCCGGCGATCACGATGCGATCCGCGCCGCCATGCGGGAGGTGACCGAACACCGGGAACGGGCCCAGCCGATCCGCGAAAAGACCGGCGGCTCGACCTTCAAGAACCCGGAGGGCGCGCGGGCATGGGAACTGATCGACCACGCCGGCTGCCGCGGTCTTGTGATCGGCGACGCCCAGGTCTCGGAGAAACACTGCAACTTCCTGATCAATCGCGGCGCGGCGAGCGCCCATGATCTGGAACTCCTCGGCGAGACCGTGCGGGCGCGAGTCCTGGAGACCAGCCAGGTCCGGCTGTCCTGGGAGATCAAGCGCCTCGGCCGCTGGACGCCGGGAACGGAAATCACGGAATTCCTCGGGAGGTAATCATGCCGAAATACGAACATGTCGCGGTTCTGATGGGCGGCTGGTCCTCCGAGCGCCCTGTCAGTCTGGCAACCGGCAAGGCCTGCGCCGACGCGCTGGAATCGGCAGGCTACAAGGTGACCCGCATCGACGTCGATCGCTCCATCGCCCGCACGCTCGAAGACTTGCGGCCCGATGCCGTCTTCAACGCGCTGCACGGACCGGTCGGCGAGGACGGCACCATCCAGGGCATTCTCGAAGTGCAGCGCATTCCCTACACGCATTCCGGTGTGCTGGCTTCGGCGCTGGCGATCAACAAGCCGAAGGCGAAGGTCATCATGGCGAAGGCCGGGGTTGCCGTTGCCGAGCACAAACGGGTGACACGCGAAGAGGCGGCACGGGCCCATCCGATGAAGCCGCCCTATGTCGTCAAGCCGGTGGCCGAGGGGTCGAGCTTCGGCGTGTTGATCGTGCACAAGGACGTGGCGCACCCACCGCAGGAACTCTATCGGGAAGACTGGCCCTACGGCGACGATCTGATGGCGGAGCGCTACATTCCCGGGCGGGAACTCACCTGTGCGGTCATGGGCGACGTGGCGCTCGACGTCATCGAAATCATCCCCACTGGGGATACTTTTTATGATTACGACGCAAAATACCGGGCTGGCGCTTCAAAGCACGTTTTGCCCGCGGAAATTTCACCTTTTATTTACCAAAGTATCCAAAGTCTAACACTTAAGGCGCATCAGGCGCTCGGATGTCGAGGCGTGACACGGGCGGATTTTCGCTACGACGACACCGTCGACGGCACCGGGGAACTGATTTGCCTTGAAGTGAACACGCAACCCGGCATGACCGCGACGTCTCTGGTTCCAGAGCTCGCCGCGCATGTCGGACACGACTTTGAAGAGCTCGTGAGCTGGATCGTGGAGGACGCAACTTGCGATCGATGATCGCATTCCTGGCCGGAACGGGGCGCCTGTTGGCGCCGCGCAGGCGTGCGCGCCACCGGCTGGCGGAATCGGTGCGTACCACACTCACTCAGCTTGGCGATCCGGCCGGCGAAGGCGCGATCCCGCGCGGCGCGGGGTGGGCGGGAGTTGGGTTGCTGTTCGGCGTAACAGCGCTCTACGGTTGCATTGCCGGCGGCCATCTGGAAGGCATTGCCAACCGGGTCGGCACTGCCGCCGGTTTCGGCATTTCCGCGATCGAGATTTCCGGCCATGTGCAACTTGACGAGATCGAGGTGCTGCAATCCCTCGATATCGGTCCGGGTGCCTCCCTTATGGCCTTCAACGCGCGCGCGGCACTCGACCGGCTCCGCGACAACGGCTGGATCGAATCCGCCTCGGTGCGCAAGGTCTATCCGGGGACGCTCAAGATTGCTTTGACAGAGCGGCGGCCGTTTGCGCTTTGGCAGCGCGGGGCGCTCTTGTCGATCATCGATGCGAACGGCGCGGTGATCACCGAATCCGTCGCCGACAGGTTTTCCGCTCTGCCATTGTTCGTCGGTCATGGCGCCCAGACCGGCGCCCGGGATTTCCTCGACCTGGTCGACCGATATCCGGCGATTCGCTCACGGTTGCGCGCGGCGGTCTTTGTCAGCAACCGCCGCTGGGATCTGGTGCTCGACAACGATATCGAGGTCAAGCTGCCGGAAAACGGCGTGGAGAATGCGCTCGACGAACTCCTGACGCTGAGCGCGGAATCCGGCCTGATGAACCGCGATATCGTCGCCGTCGACCTGCGCCTGAAGGATGAGGTGGTCGTCCGCCTTTCCGAAGAAGCCATGGTCAAGCGCAAGACGACGGCGAAAGGCGATCAGGGCGCCGGGGGACGGGAGACGGACACATGACCGCGCCGTTCAATCCGGGCCAATTCAATGTTTTGAAACCGCTGTCGACGCGGCGGTCGACCCTGTTGACCGTCATCGATGTCGGATCGACGAAAATCGTGTGCCTGATCGCCCGCCTGCGGCCGCAGCCGGCGGAAGCGGCGCTGTCGGGCCGGACCCATGCGATCGAGATCGTCGGCATCGGGCATCAGCGATCTCGCGGGATCAAGGCCGGTGTCGTGGTCGATCTGGACGCGGCCGAACGGGCCGTGCGACTGGCCGTCGACACCGCGGAACGCAAGGCGGGCATGACCGTCGAATCGCTTCTGGTCAACATGTCGGGTGGCCGGTTGGCGAGCGAAATCTTCAGCGCCCATATCGGTCTTGAAGGCCGGACGGTGGGTGACGGCGACCTGGAACGCCTCCTGCGCGCCGGCTGCCAGCATGCGAGCCGGGAAAACCGGCAGATCATCCATGCCATCCCGATTGGATACCGGCTCGACGGCAATCAGGGCGTCGCGATCCCCAGAGGCATGGTCGGCAGCCGCCTCGGCATCGACCTGCATACGGTCACGGTCGATCACGCGCCGTTGCAGAATCTCGGACTGTGTCTCGATCGCTGTCATCTGGACGTCGATGCCGCGATTGCCTCGGCCTATGCCAGCGGCCTCGCCTCGCTGGTGGATGACGAAGCCGAACTCGGTGCCGTCTGCATCGATATCGGCGGCGGCACGACCAATCTCGCCGTATTTTCGGCGGGGCGCCTGGTGCATGTGGATTCGCTGGCCATGGGCGGCCAGTTGCAGACGAACGCCATCGCGCAAGGGTTATCCACAAGTCTTCGCAACGCCGAACGGCTCAAGACCTTGTATGCCAGCGTCGTCGTCGGCGACCTTGATAACGAGGACATCATTACCGTCGAATCGCCTGAGGACGGCAGCGACGACACACCGATGCAAGTGACCCGAGCGGCCATAAACGGGCTGATCGCGCCGAGCGTTACCGAGATCCTGGAAACGACCCGGGACCGGCTGAATGCTTCCGGTTTCGCGGCGCGGGCCGGGCAGCGGATCGTTTTGACCGGCGGCGCCAGCCAGCTGACAGGCTTGTCGGACGCCGCTTCGCAGATATTCGGACGCAATGTCCGGATCGGGCGCCCGTTGGGCGTCAAGGGTTTGCCGGATAAGGCAAAAGGCCCCGCCTTCTCAACGGCGATCGGCCTTTTGATTTATCCGCAGCTCGCACATCTGGAGTATCTGGACACCCATACCGGAACCCAGAAGAGATCAGGCTCGGGCGGGTATCTCGCCCGGGTCGGACAATGGATCAGGGAGAGCTTCTAACACCAACACCGCATTACGAAGGAGCGGACCGTGACCATCGACTCAGATACAACGGACAAGCCGATCGAGGCGGATGGCGAGAAGAAAGACGAAGCCATGGCTATTAACTTGAAAATGCCGGACATCACGGAACTCAAGCCTCGTATCACGGTGTTCGGGGTCGGCGGCGCCGGTGGAAATGCCGTCAACAACATGATCACGACGGGGTTGCAAGGATGCGACTTCGTGGTTTCCAACACCGATGCCCAGGCGCTGGCGCAATCGAAATCGGAACGCGTCATCCAGATGGGTGTGGCGGTAACCGAAGGGTTGGGCGCGGGCTCGCAGCCGGAGGTCGGATGCGCGGCCGCCGAGGAAGTGCTTGACGAGATCAAGGATCACCTGACCGGCTCCCATATGGTGTTCATCACCGCCGGCATGGGCGGCGGAACCGGCACCGGCGCGGCGCCGGTGATCGCCCGGGCGGCGCGCGAACAGGGCATCCTGACCGTTGGCGTGGTGACCAAGCCGTTCCAATTCGAGGGCCAGCGCCGGATGCGCGTGGCCGACGACGGCATCACCGCCCTGCAGCAATGTGTCGATACCCTGATCGTCATTCCGAACCAGAATCTGTTCCGGATCGCCAACGAGAAGACGACGTTTGCCGACGCCTTCGCAATGGCTGACGAGGTGCTCTATTCGGGCGTTGCCTGCATCACCGACCTGATGGTGAAGGAAGGTCTGATCAATCTGGACTTCGCCGATGTGCGCTCGATCATGAGTTCCATGGGCAAGGCCATGATGGGGACGGGCGAGGCGTCCGGCGACGGCCGCGCCATCCAGGCCGCCGAAGCGGCCATCGCCAACCCGCTGCTCGATGAAACCTCCATGAAGGGGGCCCGCGGCCTGTTGATCTCGATCACGGGCGGCAACGACCTGACGCTCTTCGAGGTCGATGAAGCGGCGAGCCGCATCCGCGAGGAAGTGGATGTGGATGCCAACATCATTTTGGGCGCAACGTTCGACGAGAGCCTGGAAGGCATTATCCGGGTGTCGGTCGTGGCAACCGGTATCGAAGCCAATATGCGCGGTGTCGAAAGCGAACAGGAACAGCGCCTGGCCGATCTCGCCGATCGCCTGCGCCATGTTGCCGAGACCCAGTCGAATGCCGCCGCTGCGGCGGCGGCCGATCGTCTGATGCCGCGTGCCGCACAGCGTAAGCCGGCGGCCGGAACGCCTGAGACCGCGCCGGCGGCGGCACAGAAGCGGCCGCAGACGGCCCGTCCGGCTGCCGCCGAGGCGCCGCGTCCGCAGGAAGCTGTCGTCG
>JANQQB010000505.1 GCA_028285165.1 Rhodobiaceae bacterium | reverse complement strand
CTCGGCAGCAATGCTGGCCTGGAGCGCGGCGGCGCGTTCGGCGATAAACGACGAGTGGCCGTTGGTCAGGGCGTATTGCATGCCGATGACGGCCATTTCGGTGCGCAGCTTTTCCAGGTTGTCCACCGCGCGCGGCGACAGGTCGGCAGACGTGTCGTGGGCGGGCTTGGTTTCCGGGGTGTCGGTCATGCGGGTCTCAAGAGCCATCCTCATTCTCCCTGGGCTTTGGAATAGGCGCGCCGATCGTCAAACCGCTGAAGACGTTCGACATGCATCCATGTGCAGACATTGGTGATCGCTTCCAGAAGCGCGCAGATCGCCTGCTGCTCCTTCTGACGTCCGACGGATCCGTCATGGAAAAACCGGCAGCGCCAATGGTTGACCATTTCGGTCGTGGCATGGTTTTCCGGGAAAACCTGCATGCCGCGGTTCGAGATCAGTTCGAGCCGGAACGGCAGGCGCCGGATGGCTTTTGCCAAGCGGTCGGCAAGCGCGTCGACATGCCCGTCCCATTCGACGAAGGCATCGATGCCGACAAAACCCCGGGCAACGGAGCCGGCCCGCGACGCCCGGGCCCGCGGAATGCGCATGGCACTGACGGGCCGCTCGGGGACCGAAGGCGAGACCAGGCCCAGATTGTCGATCAGCGCGGACGTGAAATCCTGTGTCGTCCCGGCGGGATGGGTTCCGGCAATGTCCGGCGTCAGATGCCGCCCGGCCTCGAGCGTGGCGTAAAGAGCATGTTCGATGGACGTGGCCGCCTGGAACGCGCCGATATGGCGCAGCATCATGATGCCGGAGCGGATCAGGGCGGTCGGATTGGCACAATCCCGTCCGGCAAGGTCCGGTGCGGTGCCGTGAACGGCTTCGAACATGGCGACCGATTGCCCGATATTGGCGCTCGGAGCGAGCCCGAGCCCGCCGACGAGGCCGGCAGCCAGGTCGCTGATGATGTCGCCGTTCATGTTCGTTGTGACGATCACGTCGAACTGTTCCGGCGCCATCACCAATTGCTGTGCGCAATTGTCGATGATCTGATGGTTGGCGGCGATCTCCGGATAGTCCGCGGCCGCTTCCTCGAAGACCCGCTTGAACAGGCCTTCGGTCATCTTCATGATGTTGGCCTTGGTGGCGCAGGTTACCTTTTCGCGACCCTGCGCGCGGGCGAGTTCGAACGCAAACCGGCTGATCTTCTCGCTGCCGAGGCGGCTGATCAGTTTCAGGCATTGCGCCACGTCCGGCGTCTGCATGTGCTCGATGCCGGCATACAGGTCCTCGACGTTTTCGCGTACGATCACCATGTCGATGCCGGCGCCGGAAAACCGTGTCGGAACACCCGGCAGTTCGGCAACCGGGCGGATATTGGCGAACAGTTCGAAATGTTTGCGCAACGTGACGTTGGCACTCTTGCCCCCGACGCCGATCGGCGTGCCAAGCGGCCCCTTCAGCACAAGGCCGGTATCGGCGATCGCCTGCAGGGTCTGTTCGGGAATGCCACGCGACCGGTCAGAGAGCATGACAGACTGACCGGCTTCGTGCTCAAGCCATTCGATATGCGGATAAGCTGCGTCAATCACGGCGCGAGCGGACCGGGTCACTTCCGGGCCAATGCCGTCGCCGGGGATAAAGACAACCGGCGTCTTCAGGGACGTCGGGCCCGGGTCGCTGTCAACGGGCGCCTGTTCCTCCAGAGCGAATTCGCTGGGGTCGAAGCGTGACCGGAGCGTCTCGAGCATGGGCGCATCTCCTCGGGGCGATCTGATTGTCTGGAACTAGGGGCGATCTGATTGTCTGGAACTATTTCGTTCGTTCATGCGTTCATTACCCAGATGGTGCGTGATACGTCATTGATCCATTCGAAAGACGCGCCATAATGCAATAGATGTTGTCTATCGCCTGACGGATCCGCATGCCCACTTTCCGACAATTGACATACCTGGTCGCGCTGGCCGACGAACTGCACTTCCGGCGCGCGGCGGAACGGGTGAACGTGACGCAACCGACGTTGAGCGCCCAGTTGCAGGCGCTGGAGCGACGCATGAAGGTGCGTCTGGTGGAACGCGGGTCGAACCGGGTGACGCTGACGCCGATCGGTCGGGAGATCGCGGATCGGGCGCGGACCGTTCTTGCCGACGTCCAGGACATGGTCGACCTGGCCGCGGCGTCCCAGCACGGCCTGCACGGGACGATCCGGCTCGGCGTGCCGCCGACGCTCGGCCCCTATCTCCTGCCGCATATCGTGCCGGCCCTGCATGAGGCCTATCCGGACCTGAAACTCTACGTCAAGGAAGGCAAACCGGTCGATCTGCAAACGCAATTGCTGGCCGGCGGGTACGACATCGTGATTTCTCCGTTGCCGATCACGCATACGGATTTCGAGGTGGAGCGAGTGTTCCGTGAGCCGCTGCTGATCGTTTCGGCCCATGATCACGCGATCGCGTCGAAGGAGAAGATCAGCCGCAGCGACCTTGCCGGCGAGAATGTGCTGGCGATCGAACAGGGGCATCACCTGCACGACCAGGTGCGGGCGATCTGCGAGGAATTCGGCGCGACGCTGTTGCGCGATTACGAAGGGACCAGTCTCGATACGCTGCGCCACATGGCCGGCATGGGCGTGGGTCTTGCGTTCCTGCCGGCGCTCTATGTGCGTTCGGAAATCGGCAGCCGGGGCGAGGTGGCGGTACGCAAATTGTCGGCGCCGAGCCTGCACCGCCTGATCGGTCTGACCTGGCGCAAACGCTCCGTTCATGCCCGCCAGTTCAGTGCGATCGCCGAACTGGTGCGGTCGCTCGCGTCCGACCGGTTGCCGGAAGTCTCCGTCATTCGGTGAAAAGTGGACCCCGGGAACGGGGTTACGGATCCGCCTCGGCGATCTGTTCCAGGGCAAGGCGCGTGGCCTCGTCTTCGGGAAACAGCAATTCGATCTTCAGTTCGGCAAGCGTCATGTCCTCGGCGGTCCCGAATTGGGCCAGCGTTGAAAACAGGGCGAGTTCGATGTCGCCCAGCCGGTAGCGCGTCGAAACGATTGCGGGCAGCGGCGCCGAAGGCGGGGTCGGAACCGGTTCGGCCGTCTCGGCAAGGATTGTCGCGGCCTCCTCCAGAAGCGTGTCGCCGCCATAATGCGCGCTTTCGGTGCGCAGCCGAACGCACAGATGATGCGCCACGTCCGGCCAGTTGACGACGGCGGTGGGCAGGCCGTTCGGGTCGAGCAAGGCCTGGAGGAGGCTGTCGCCGGCGCTCAGCCCGACGGCTGACAGAAGGCGGGTGGCCGCGCGGTTCAGGCGGACAAGCGTCCAATGGCGATCGAGCGCCAGGGCCGGATAGGGATCATGGCGGTCCAGCGTCCAGACCAAGGCGTGGCGCACCGAGTCCATGTCGGGCGTATCAAGGTCCCGGCTGCGATAAGCCGGCGCAAAACCGGCCGCATTCAGCAATGTGTTGCGGGCCGGACGCGGCACGTCGAGCGTCTCGCAAAGGCGCAGGACCATCGATCGGCTCGGCCGCGCGCGGCCGGTTTCCAGGAACGAGATATGGCGGGCGGAAACGTCGGAGGTCAGCCCGAGGTCGAGCTGGCTCATGCGACGCCGTCGGCGCCAATCCTTCAAGGCTGCAGGAAAACCCGTATCCGTCATCGTCTTTCAATTCCCTGAACTCGGACGCGAGTGTACCGCCGATCGCAGGCCATGCACTTACCTGTCAGGTAATTGTTTTGCCCGGGCACCCTCGACAGGATCGCGTCCATGTTCCCAAACGGAGTTTGCATGATGACCCCGCAGACCACAGTGACGATCCTGAAGGCCGGATCCGCCATCGTTGTCGGATTCGGTATTCTCACTGCCTTTGCCGCCTTTCCGCCGACGGCGGAGCCGACCCGCTTGCTCGCCGATATGATCTTCTGGCCACCGGATGGCGCCGAGACCGGTGCGGCGTCTGAGACCCGCCTCTTCAGCGCCATCACCGGCGGTGTCTTGGTGGGATGGGGCGTGCTTTTGTGGCTCCTGGTAACCCGTGTGTTTCCGCGCGACCCCGAAACCGCGCGGTTCATGATCCTGGCCAGCGTCGGAACCTGGTTCGTGGTTGACGGCCTGGGATCGTTTGCCGCCGGCGCGCCGATCAACGTCGTGTTGAACACCGGCTTTCTGGCGCTCTTTGTCCTGCCACTCATCCGGCCGGTCGCAACCGCTGACGGCTGATACGCCAAGAGGTGCGGCCCGCATCGGCGGGTCGCATCGTCCCGCCATCCACCCACGATTGCCCGCCGCCTTTCTCTTGACATAGGCTAATTCATGGATAATTTATATCCATGATTATTTTTTGAGGCCGACGATGAAACTCGGCGACGGTGTGGAACAGGCGATCCATTCGGTCACGATGCTGGCCGTGCTGCCGCCTGACGGTCTGTTGTCGGCCGCAGCGCTGGCCGAGTTTCACGGGGTTTCACCAAGCTATCTGCTGAAGCACCTCCAGGCGCTGTCCCGCGCCGGCATCGTCCATACCGAACCCGGCCCGAAGGGCGGCTACCGTCTCGCCAAATCGCCGGACGCCGTCTCGCTGCTCGATGTCGTGCTTGCGGTTGAAGGGCCGGAACCGGCCTTCCGGTGCAAGGAAATCCGGCGCAACGGTCCGGATCCGCTGCCGGCCGACCGGTTCACGGCGCCGTGCCAGATCAACGCCGCCATGCTGCGGGCCGAACGGGCCTACAGGACGGAATTGCGCGCCGTGACAATCGCCCAGCTGATCGCGCAGGTGGAGGCGGATGACGACGGATCGATCGCCGCAAGAGGTTGCGCGTTTTTTGCCAAGCACATGCGCCAGTCGAAATCCGACCCGTGACCCCCGAAAAGGAGAAGACCATGCAAGCCCGTATCGATTACATGCAAGCGGCCCCGGATGCGTTTCAGGCGGTCTGGGCATTGGAAAAGTACGTTTCCGAAGACTCCGGTCTCGATCCGACCCTGATCCATCTGGTGAAATTGCGGGCCTCGCAGATCAACGGCTGCGCGTACTGCGTCGACATGCATACCAAGGAGGCGCGCAAGCACGGTCTCAGCGAACAATGGATCGCGCTGGTCTGTGTCTGGCGCGAGGCGGCGGTGTTTGACGCCCGCGAGCGCGCCGTGCTGGCCTGGGTCGACGCACTCACCAATCTCAGCGAGACCGGCGCGCCGGATGCCGATTTCGAGGCGCTGCGGGCGCATTTCTCAGAAGCGGACATCACCCGGCTGACAGTCGCCATCGGCACCATCAACGTCTGGAACCGGCTCGCGGTGGGCTTTCGGGTGCCGCATCCGGTCGATCTGGCGGCCTGAGCGCGTTCGAACCCGATCATCCAATGAGGCTGCCTGCCTGCGCGGTTCTGCTGCCCTGTCTGCAAATCGACACCGCGCAGGGCGTGGCAAGTCCAGGCATTCCGGGCTAGGCTATCGGCATGGCGTACACGTTCGACCCGGAAGACGTCCTTTATCTGCCGTTGATGGCCAATCTCGCGACCGCCAGTCCCGACGGTCCGCGCAACTCGCCGGTTTGGTTCATCTGGGAGGACGGCGCCGTCTGGATGCTTGCCGATGCTGACAGCTCTTCGGTCAGGCGTCTTGCTGCGGATCCGCGCTGTGCCGTCGAAATCGTGCATTTCCTGAATGAGGAGGGCATCCTTCTGCACCTCGGTTTGCGTGGCAAGGCGAGCGTGGAGCCAAGTTCGGCGGAGCGTTTCAAACGCCTCCTGGCAAAGTATCTTGGACACGACGAGACCTACTGGAATACCTGGTTCATCGACACGATCGCCAGGATCGATGATCCGACCGGCCGGATGATCCGTTTGGCCCCGGACAGCATGTTTGCCAACAACGGGTCCTACTTTCGCACCGGTCCGGCCTTGGCATGGCCGGCCGTGAACGTCTGACCAAAACCGCTTGACGCTCTTCCGGCAGGCGAGGGCTTATCCCTTCAGCCCCACCCGTCGATCCGAGGCCAGATGCGGCCGTCGGTGAGGTGGTATCGGCCGTAGCCGCCGGCTGCCGTCAGACAGGCGTGTCCGGGCAGGATCCGTATGGTGGGGCCGATCGGCAGGCGCTCGTACCAGACGGGATCGGCAACCGTCACCGTGCCGTGCTCCTGGTGAACGGCGTTGACGGCGAGGCCGGTCGGTTGCAGCGTTTCCGTGTCGCACAGCCAGCCGTAATGGGCATCGGGCAGGAAGGTGTTGGCACCGATATCTTTCGACAGGGCCAATGCGCCGGCGTCGAGCGTCAGGTTACCGGCCGCCCGGTTGTGCCCGATCACGGTGGACAGAACCGTCAGGGCGATGTCGTCCAGGGTGCAGATGTTTCGACCGAATTGCGACAGGTCGTAAAACAGGTAGATGCCGGCGCGCACTTCTGTGATGCCTGACAGATCAGTGGCGTGCAGCACAGTCGGTGTCGAACCGATGCTGACGATCGGCACATCGAAGCCCTCCTCGCGCAGGCGGTCCGCTGCGCGGTTGGCCGCCGCGACTTCTGCATCGGCGACGGCGCGCACATCGTCGAGCCGGTCGGAAGCGTAGGATTGGCCGGCATGGCTCATGACGCCGCACAGAAGCGGGCCGAGGTGCCGCGCGATGTCCGATATTTCGGGCGCGTCGGCCGGCAGTCCGCCGCGATGCCCGCCGCAATCCACTTCGATCAGAACAGGGTTCTCAAGACCCGAGGCCGAGATCGCTGCGGCCATCGCGACGGAATCGACCGTCAGCCGGATCGTCTTGCCGGTGCCTCCTGCGATCCGGGCAATCCGGTCGAACTTGTTTGGTGTAATGCCGACGGCGTAGAGAATGTCGTCAAATCCTGCGCGGGCGAAGTGGTCGGCCTCAGCCAGGGTCGACACCGTGATTGTCGACGGGCGCCCGCCGGTCGCGATTTTCGCGACGTCAACGGATTTTGGGGTCTTCACATGCGGGCGCAAGATGACGCCGCGCGGCGCGCAATGGGCGCGCATGCGGGTGGCGTTTTTCTCAAGGCGCGCGCCGTCGAGGATGAGGCAGGGCGTTTCCAGGGTGTCGAGCATGGGATCGGTCTTCCGGTGGTCTGGGTTCGCTTCGCATATACCGCGTCGGGTGCCTTGCTTTGTCATAAATGCGGCAAAACCGACCGCGGCCGCCGCGAAGCGGTCGCGCGATTGGCGCGGTTTCGACATTTGGCGGACAAACTGGCGCCGCCGTTCTTTGCGACAAGGGCAGGGCGGGTTTTCGGAACCGGGGCATTGAGGGGGGCTTTCGTCAGACGGCCCGCAGCATGACGCACCTCAAAGGAGTCACGACCATGAAACGCCTGCTTGTTCTTCTCCCGATCCTCGCTCTGTTCGGCCTCGCGGCTTGCGACAATCCAACGACGCCGGGTGAAGGCGGCGGCGGACAGACCGAGACGCCGGCGCAGAGCACCCCAACCCAGTAAACCCGTCGCGTACCGGG
>JANQQB010000496.1 GCA_028285165.1 Rhodobiaceae bacterium | reverse complement strand
GGTGACTTGTGCGGCAACAACGCCGAGGAGCCTCAAACTGTCGCCGTCGGATTCGAGCGGCACCTCGATCTCCGTACCGCCGCCTTCCTCCTCGCCGTCTCCGTCGCCCGGCAGAAGCTCGGTCGTGATCTCGCGGATGACATCGTCGCCGTCTCCGGGCGTCCAGATATACCGGTCGCCGCCCTCCTGACCACGCAGCGTGTCGTTGCCGCCCGCGCCCTGGATCTGGTTGGCGACTTCATCGGCATAGATCTCTTCCGCGGCCGCGGTTCCGAGAAACGGCAGATCGAAGGACAGCGAGGCGGTGTCGAGGCGTGTACCGTCGGCGAAGACGATCGTCGGGATCGGATCGCCGAAGGAGGTCGCCGACAGGTCGTCGCCACGCAATTGCAGGAGCAGCGTCAGCACCTCGCCCGTCGCCAGGATCTCGATTTTGAGCGCGTACCGGTCGAGCGCGTCGTCGGCGGCGCCCCGGCGGAAGACGATGTCGTCCGGCAGGAGGCCCTCGAGCACCAGTATGTCGCCCTCCTTGCGCAGACCGTCATCATCGATGACCCCATCACCGCGCCCCGGGCCCCAGACATAGGCATCTTCGCCGCGCCGGCCGGAGACAATGCCCGATGCGGCATCGACCGGAATCGGCGCCGCGATCAGGATCTCGTCGCGGTCCATCTCCGTCCCGTCGGCAAATTCGATCCGCTCGATCCCGAAAAACCGCGTCCCGGCGGACGAACTGCCGAACGGTCCGAACTGGTCAACGATGGTCATGACCTCGCCGGTCGAAAGGATCGTGATTTCCAGATCTTCCGAGCCCGGCTGCCGTCCGAGAGCGATATCCTCCCGGTTCAGGCCGATGAGCCGCACGCCGTTCGAGGGCGCGCCGTCGCCGTTTTCGCGCAAAGTGTCGTTGCCGCGCCCGGGGCCCCACAGATAGATGTCGTCACCGCCGGATGCCTGGATGTCGTCGTTGCCGGCAAGCGCATCGACGATATCGGCGCCCTGCGTGCCGCGCACGATATCGTTTCCGGGCGTGCCGACGACGAGCTCGGTATCGAAGAACGCGTCCGTCGGTTGAAGCGACGCGCCGTTGAACGAAAAGAACTGGATCGGCCGCAATTCCGGATCCGGATCGAACTGTCCGACGAGGCGCACCACATCGTTCGGCCCGAACCGCACCAGCGCATCGAGACCGGAACCGGACGCGCCGTCGCGGGTGATCTCCAGTTCGGCCGGCCCCACACCGGAAAAGTCGAGCGTGTTGGCGTCCATGCCGCCATAGGTGCGATCGATGATCGTGTCCGAACCGCTTCCCACACCGACACGATAGAGATCGCCGCCCTGGCGCCCCTCCAGCATGTCGTCGCCCGCGTCACCCTCGATGGTTTCGCCGAGACCGCTCGCCGTGATGTCGTCGTTGCCTGCCGTGCCGCGCCACCATGCGGCCGCCTGAATATCGTCCGGCCCCCAGACCGTGCCATCCTCGAACAGCAGGAATTCAATCGCCGATTTCGGGCCGGAGAACTGGTTGATGACGGTCAGAACTTCGCCGGTTGCGACCTGGGTGATCGTCAGTTCGTTGCCCGGAATGCGGGCGAGCTCGACATCGTCCGGATTGAGACCGATCAACTGGATGCGGTCGACGGACCGTGAATCCAGTTCGCCGTTCTCGCGGATCTCGTCATTGCCGTCGCCCGGACGCCAGAGGTAGATGTCCGACCCGAAACGGCCCTGGAGAATGTCGTTCCCCTCCTTGCCGTCCAGGATCTGATCGGTCCCGTTTCCGTTCAGCGTTTCGGGATCCGGCGTGCCGTCAAGCAGCGTGTCGATCGCGTCCGCCGGATTGAGCGCCGCCGCGATGTCGACGGCCGTCCAGACGGCGCTCGGGTTATCGATATCGGCCGTGACGGGCACAAACCGCACGTTCTCGACGCGGTGCTGGCCGCCCGTTCCGAGCTGGCTGACGATCCGGACCGAGCCGAGCGGCAGGGTGAGCAGAACGTCGTTCCCGTCCCGCGTCAGGGTGACGTCCGCCGGCGTCAGTCCGAACAGCACGAGTGTCTCGACATCGCCGGTACCGCCGTCCTCGTCGATGACGTCGTCCCCGGGCGTCCCGGCATTGCGGATATAGACGTCGTCACCGCCATTGCCGGACAGCGTATCGTTGCCGGCGGAGAACACCAGGACGTCGTTGGTATTGGAGCCTTCGGCGACGTCGTCGCCGTCGCCGACCAGCGAGGCGAAGAGAAACTCCGAGGCTTGGGCGAAATCGATGGTGGAGCCGTCGGCGAACCGGATCAGGTCGAGACGCGGCTGCGGCGTCGCACCGAACGAACTGACCCGGAACTGGTTGACGATGATGATGCTGTCGTCCGGCGCGCCATCGAACGTGATCAGCATGTTGCGGAATTCTGCGCTGTTCTGGTTCTCTGATTCCCGCGCGAACCTGACCTCGCTGCGCTGGTAATCCTGAAGCCACAATTGGTTCGAGGCTCGCAGGATCTCGCCCGTCGACGTATCGAGGACAGTCTCGTAGACCTCCTCGATCACATCACGCCCGTCGCCGCGGCGATAGATGTAGAGATCGTCGCCGCTGTCGCCGCGCAGAAGGTCGTCGCCCGGCCCACCGGTCACGACATTGTCGCCCGGATCGCCGTTCACGATGTCGGCAAAGTCCGTGTATTGCAGGCGAACGTCGTCCTCGTCCTGCACGACGTTGTCGGCATAACGGATTTCCAGACCGCCATTCGTGACGTTTCCAAGGCCCTTGAAAGTGATGGACCCGCCGTTTGCAAAGGTCAGCAGGAAGTCGCCGCCGCCTTCGGGGGAGACGCGAAACACCGCATCGGTCGATGCGATATCGGGCAGAAACACCATGTGCCGCCCGGTGGCTGCCGTCATATCGACAATGTCGTCCCCGTCGCCCTCGCGGTAGACGATCAGGGTGCGGTTCTGGGAGCCGGTGATTTCGATATTGCGCCCACCGAGCGGCAGATACGGGATGATCGGCCCGCTATAGGGCGCCGAGATCAGGGTATCGTCGCCGAGGCCACCATCGAAATAGGTGTAATCGCGCCCCGTTGCGTCGCCATATTTGGTCCGCATCGGATCGAGCACATCATCGCCGTCGCCGCCCTCGCCCCAGTATTCGGCAAGCACCCGGTAAAACAGAAAGTCCGACACCCACGGATCAATTCGCCCGCTCTGCTCGGCTTCATTCAGCCACTGGCGCAGATCGTTGCGATAGGCGCTGAATTCCACATGCGGGAACCAGGCGGGCCGGGTTTCCTGATATTGCTCGGCACGCTGCGCCCGCAGCGTTGGCGCCAGCCGGTCGATCACCTCAAGCGCGTCCGATCGATCCTCCGGAAGCGTGTCGATAACGGCGTTGAGGAAGGAATAAAAACCCGACTGGACCGCGTCCGTCTCGGGATCGTAGGAAACCCCGTCTTCAACAGGCCGGAAGGGATTGACGTCCGCCGCCGCGATGTCCTCCGGCGTTTCAGCCTGCGCCCGGACATAGGCCGGGATCTGGCTGACGAACCGTGCGAGCGTCGCATCGACGAAGTTGCGAAAGTTGAATTCGGTCCAGACATCTTCGGTGAAACTCAGGCCGACATCGCGGATGCTGACGGGCTCGGCCAGAATGATGTCGGTGTCGAAATACTTTTCCAGAAGCGGTTCCAGCGCCTCGCGCGGATTATCGAGCGAGAGGATGTCCTGCTTCCAGTCGAAATCGCCCGACCCGCCGCCGGCCAGCCAGCGCACGACGATCGCGGCCATGCCTTCCCAGAGCTCGACACCCGTCATGGTCGAGGCGGCATCGCTGTACTCCCGCACCATGGCTTCAAGGCCCGGATCGAGCGCCATCGCTTTCCAGAGGTCGGGCACCTTGCCGCCGCCGGCCAGATAGGGCAGCGCGCGGATGGCATCGGTCACTTCGACGCCATCCGGCAATGGAACGTCCGACGCGCCGGTGGTCACGTTGAGGAACACGGCCCAGGCATCGCGATCAATCCCGTCGACGCCGGTCCAGCTTCCCGTCGCCGCGACGGCGGCGCCGGCAACCTCGAAATCCGTCTCGGCGCGATCGAGATTGATCCGTGCCATACCGGCATCGGCCATGGAGATCAGTTCGCCGTCTTGCGTCCGACCGTCCTGGTTGAGATCGCGCCACACGGCCATCTCGGCCCAGACCGCGTCCTTGAAATCGATCACGCCGTCGCCGTTTTCATCGAACCCGGCAATGTCGGTAAAGGCGTCGACCGTTGCGTTTCCGAAGAATTCCGAAGCGTCGTCGACCAGACCATTGCCGTTGACGTCGCGCACGACGATGCCGTCGTCGGGACCGACCCAACTCGTCTGGTAGCGTGTCCCGCCTTCGCCGAAATCGAAAGTAACGGGCGGCGCGCCGCGCGCCGTAAGTTCGACGCCGTCGCCGTCCAGATCCACAACCAGCGGATCGAAAAGCCAGTTGAGCACCCGGGTGATGGGGTTGGTATCGCTGCGATCGTCTGACGGATCGTTGAGATCCCACCCCGCATCCGGCTGCCGGATGTTGGGCACCTGTTGCAACTGACCGGCCATCGCGTCGCGAAGTTCGCGCAGGCAATCCAACCCTTCCGTTGTGCCGGCATCGTAGCCGGCGAAGCGGCCGGAGGGTTCGTCTTGCTGCAGAATGAGGTCCAGCTTGTTGAGCGCCTGCAGCATCTCATCCGACACAATGTTGCTGGCAGCCTTGTAGATGTTGGCGAGGAATTTCAGGCCGAAGGAGGCCGGGCCGCTGATTTCGTCTCCCGCCGCCTCGAGAAGATCGCCCGCCGCTTTCCACTTGGTGATGAAATCGGCCAATCCGCCGACGACGGTTGTCGGCTCTTGCGACACGGAAAAGGTTTCAAGGAATTCGGTCGCGGTGCCGGCCTTGTCGAGAGCGTCGGTGTATTTGGAAAACGCCGATTCGAAGCCCGATTCATCGACGGCGGTCTCGAACAGATCGCCCTGCCCGGCATCGAGCGTTGCGAGACTGTCGATCAGGCCCTGTGCCCAGGTACCGCTGGTGAGATCGGATATCGGCGGACCGTTGAAAACATCATTGAGAAAGGAAATTGTACTGGATGAACCCGAACTCGACGCGCTGTTGACAGCTCTCGAAATGTCGCCGCCACCTTTAGTTTCCGCCAGAATAAGGACGACAGTAGTACTTCCACTCATGACATGTCCCCCGAGGCGGCCAACTCGCATTGGCGGTCGCCTATTCAATAAAAAACTAAATTTCGCCGCGTTAAGTGCCCTTGCCTCTGGACAAATTCGCCCTCGGCGATACCTCCTTCAAAATTATCTTTGGCTTTCCAAGGTGAACAGAACGCAATAGTGCAAACGCGATGCACAAAAATGCACCTCGTCAATATTGCGAGCAAAACCAAGCTGAAAACTCTGGGAAAAGAAATGCGTTCAACGACAAACAGGGTGGAAATTCTTGGACTGGAATGATCTGAAATACGTGCTCGCTGTTTCGCGATCGAATTCGTTCAAGAACGCGGCTCGACTGATGAAAGTCTCTCACACAACGGTGGGGCGGCGGGTACAGGCGCTGGAGGAGGCTCTCAACACGGCGCTGTTCGAACGCCAGGCAAATGGCGTCAGACCGACGGAATATTGCGTCCGTCTGCTCGACGTCGCCGAGCGCATGGAAGCCGAGTTTCAAACGTTTTCAGAAAGCATTTTTCCGCCCAACGAGACACCCGAAGGCGTCGTTCGGATCAACACCGCGCCGTGGATCATCACGCATGTGTTTTGCCCTGCCCTGCCGCGTCTGCGCCAGGAGCATCCGGGCATCCAATTGCTGTTGATCGGGGACGTCGTGGAAACCCATGCCGACTATGACGATGTCGGGTTTTCGCTGCGCTTCGACGTCCAGGCGCGCCGTCAGGAGATCGAGTTTCCGCTCTGCATCGTGCCCTATTCGGTCTATGGGCCCCGCGGGCGGCCGGACGCGGATGAATGGATCACGAACGATTATGTCCGGGTCGCGTTGAAGACCCGGCAATGGCTGCAGGAACACCACGCGGATCCGGACCTTGCACTTGCGGCAAGCGATGCCGATATCGTCCGCGCGGCGATCGCCACCGGCATCGGCAAAGGGCTGATCCCGGATTTCCTCGGCGCCGGCGACGACCGGCTCGAACGCCGGTCG
>JANQQB010000483.1 GCA_028285165.1 Rhodobiaceae bacterium | reverse complement strand
CTCCAACCAAGTAAACCGGTCGCGTACGGGGCTGGTCTCCCTAAGCCCGTCGGAGCGCGGTGGACCGGAAGGGCGCGGGTTCCGCAAGGGGCTCGCGTTCTTTCGTTGTGTAGACCTGCCACCCGCGCCTTGCCGAATACGCCCACGACCACGCGGCCTGTTCGCTTGATCGATGCGTCCTGGGCCGCGGCACCGTCACGACGCCGCCGTCCTGCCTCCAGTCTCCGGCGGTGGTGTTGCCCCCGGGGCGCCGAGCGTGAGGGCCGCATCGCGGCCGCCGAGGCGTTCGATCAAGGCGGCCTGGTCCGCAAAGGCCTGGCGGTCGATAGCGTCAGGATCACAGATCGTTTCAAGCAGGCCGCGCATGTGGGCGAGGCGGTCGGCAAAGGCGGGGTCCGATGCCAGATTTGCACTCTCCTCCGGGTCGTCCTCCAGGTCGAAGAGTTCCGGCTCGAAGCCGATGTAATGATGGTATTTCCAACGGCCCTGACGGACCATGAAGGCGCCCGAGACCGCGCCGGCCGCGTGATATTCGCTGAACACGACACGCATCGGGTCGTCGGGCGCGGCGGCGATCTCCTGCAAGGGCCTTATGCCGGCGCTTACGTCGATCGTCGTGCCGAAATGGGTCGCGATCGCAGCGGACACATCGAGCAGGCTGACCGGGGTCGTGCAGGTTCCAGACGCTGTGGCGGGACCGGCCATGATCAAGGGGATGGCCGTGCTTTCCTGATAAAGGTTCGACTTGCCCCAAAGACCGCGCGCACCGACATTGTCGCCGTGGTCGGAGGTGTAGATCACCGCCGTGTTTCGGGCGAGGCCAGTGCGATCGAGAGCATTCAGGATCTTGCCGACATTGAAGTCCAGCCAAGAGCACAGGCCGTAATAGGCCGCCATCGCTCTCAGACGTTCCTCTTCGGAGACGAACCGTGCCTCGCTGTCCATGAAGGCGTTCTGCTTTTCGACCCAGGGATGGCGGTCATAGCCGTCGCGCGGATGCAGCTTGGCCGGCGGCAGGTCATGCACAGGATAAAGGTCATAAAAGGCCTCCGGCACGACGAGCGGGAAATGCGGGGCGACGAGGCCCACATAAAGGCACCATGGTCGGCCGTCGTCATCGCATGCGACGCCATCGAGCCAATCGACGGTCCGTGAAACCACGGCGGCATCGTATTCAGTGTATGGGCTTTCGCCGGGTCCGATCACCTCGCCAAGCATGCGGCCGGTGCCGATAATGCGTTCGTCCTCCCGACGGATCGAAGCCCAGACCATGCCGACGCCGCCGGCGACCATCATCGGGATGTGTTCGGCATCAAAACCGGCCGGGTCTTCAACGGAGCGGTAGTGCAACTTGCCGATGCTCTCCACCCGCACTCCGGCGGCCTGCAACGCGTGTCCCCAGCCCGGAATGGCGCCGGTATAGGGCATGGCATTGTCCCACAGCCGGGTCTCATGAACATACCGGCCGGTCGCGAAGCCGGCCCTGGCCGGTACGCAGATGGGCGACGGGGTATAGGCGTCGGTGAAACGCAGGCCGCGCGCGGCCAGGCGATCGAGGTGCGGTGTCTGGACGAAGCCATGTTCGGCACAGCCAAGCGCGCGCGCCTGATGCTCGTCCGACATGATCACCAGCAAATTATGCGGTTTTGTCAAACGACCGGCTCCATGGCCGCGGTTTCGAGTTTTTCGAGCACGGCGTACAGGGTTTCCAGTTCCGTGTCCGACATCGCTTGCGTCAGGCGTTCCTGGCGTCTGCGCATGATCGCCACAAGCCGGCGGTGAATGGCAATTCCTGCCGGGCTGAGGCTGAGAAGACTCTGACGCTGGTCGGAGGCACTTGTCCGCGTTGCGACACATCCTTTCGCGGTCAGCGATTTCAGCGCGCGGCTGATCTGACCTTTGTCCATCTGCGCTGTTCGAGACAATTCCGCCGCCGACGTCTCGCCGGAGGCGTTGATCAGGCTGATCATGCGCCATTCGGTCAGCGACAGATCCGAATGGGCACTCAGCATCGCAGAGGCTTGCGCATTCAACTTGTTCTGCACCCGGGCCAGCCGGAATGTGACGAAGGATGTCAGTCCGGCGGCAAAGCGATCCGGGAGCGTTGTTTCTTGCACCATGCCGCAATGGTGACAATGAAAAGTTGACAGGTCAACTATCTTGTGGCGTCCTTTATAAACGCTGCAAAGTCCGTCCTCAGGGAGGAATTGACGAAAAGCTCCTTTCACACACGCGCCTGTCGCGCTGTCTGTCATCGGCCTGTCTGCAAATCCGGGAAAGACTTGAATCGTGCACCGCCCCAACATCGTCTTGATTTCCGGTGACCAACACCGCGCCGATTGCCTTGGTTTTGAGGGGCGCCGGATCAAGACGCCGCATCTCGATCAGCTGGCTGCCGACGGCACGCATTTTTCCGCCTGCATCACGCCGACCGTGGTCTGCCAGCCGGCGCGGGCCTCTATCCTGACGGGGCAGTTGTGCCGGACTCATGGCGTGCACGACAACGGCATCGACCTCGATCCGGCGATCGGCAAAAACGGTTTTGCCGGGGCGCTCGCGGCGTCCGGCTACGAGACGGCGTTTTTCGGCAAGGCGCATTTTTCGACATTCCATACGTTTGCGCCAACCGGTACGCCGGAATGCCTTGTCTCGTCAGCTGCCTATCCGGACGATTGGTTCGGGCCTTATATGGGTTTTCAGCATGTCGAACTGATGCTGGTCGGACACAATTGGTTCCTGCCGGAAAAGCCGCCGGGCGGGCAGCATTACGAGCGCTGGTTCTATGCCGACGGCAACGGCGATGAAAAGAACCGGCTGTACCGGGAGAATGCGGGCGATACGCACGGGGCGGCGCAGACCTGGCATTCCAAGCTTCCGGTCGCCTGGCACAATTCGACCTGGACCGCGGATCGGGCGATCGACTGGCTGAAACGCGGCCGGGGCGACCGGCCGTTCTGCACCTGGATCAGCTTTCCGGACCCGCACCATCCCTTCGACGCGCCGGAACCCTGGTCGCGGCTGCATGCGCCGGAAGATGTCGACCTGCCGGCGGACCGCGTGCGCTCGTTCGAGGGCCGGCCCTGGTGGCACGAGGCGGTGCTGACCAGCGAACCGACGGGCTCGAAAAAAAGCGCCGCAATCCGAAAATCCTACAGCCGCATCGAACCGCAGACCGACACGCAATTGCGTGAGATCATCGCCAACACCTATGGCCAGATCGCGCTGATGGACCACAATATCGGGCGCATCCTGATTGCGCTCGATGAGGCGGGTCTCAGCGAGAATACGCTCGTTATCTACATCTCCGACCACGGCGACTGGCTCGGCGACCACGGTCTGATCCTGAAGGGGCCGATGCATTACGAAGGTCTGTTGCGCGTCCCGATGATCGTGCGGGGTCCGGATGTTCCGGCCGGCCGGCGCATCGAGGAGCCAGTCTCGACCCTCGACCTTGCGCCGAGTTTTCTCGACTATGCCGGCGCCGAACCATTGCTCGCCCAGCACGGCGCCTCCCTGCGCCCGCTGATCGAAACCGACAATGCAACCCGGGATTTCGCACTCAATGAATGGGAATTGCTCCCGACCCGCGCCGGCGTGGCCCTCAGCTTGCGGACCGTGCGCACCAGAACGCACAAGCTGACCGTCGACCTGCAATCCGGCGCCGGGGAGCTCTACGATCTCATCGCCGATCCCGGCGAGAGGCGGAACCTGTTCGAGGATCCGGAGGCCGAGCCGGTGCGACGCTTGCTGATGGATTATCTGGACCGGCGCCCCGACGATATCGGGCCGAACCGGGAGCAGGTGGGGATGGCGTAGGACATCAGATTTCCGCTACGGAATGACCGACGTATAAGCCCTTGACTGACGCCGTTGTCAGACGGGTTTTTCGCTGCCCGGAAGTTTGATTGCAGGGCACATGCTTCACCGCATCAGATCAAAGACCAATCTTGTCAGGCAAAGAAGGGTGGTAACCTTCTGGTTTTTAAAGACATATTTTAGAACCCTCGGTGGCGGGCAAAAATCTTCTTCAAATTGCAACAACGCTTGATAGAATTCCGGCATTGACCTGAAGACACCGTCAAACGATTTGGCATCCTGGGGGAGAGGCATGATCGGTGACAAGTCGGGCCTGTTGAAAGAGGTCTCCATTTTTTCCGGACTGGATCAAGAACACCTGGAGCGCATCGTCGAGCAATGCGGCTGGAACCGTGTCGAAAAGGGCTGTGAAGTCCTTCAGGAAACCGATCCGACATCGGACGTCTTTTTCATTCTGCAAGGCGCCGTGAGCGCGAAGAGCTTTTCGTTGAACGGCAAGGAGGTCACCTATTCCGACATCCGTGCCGGGCAGATGTTCGGGGAGTTCTCCGCCATCGACCGGATGCCGCGGTCGGCGACCGTTTGCGCGACGGAAGATTCCGTGATTGCCCGGCTGTCATCGGACGATTTTCGAGCCGTGCTGTCAGTGCATCCCGAGGTCGGTGTTGCGTTTGCCGAACACCTGGTCGTCAAGCTGCGCAAGTTGACCCAAAGAGTGTTCGAGTTCAGCACGATGTCCGTTCGGCATCGGATCTATGCGGAATTGCTGCGATTGTGCGACGGCCAGGGCGTGGATGGCGAAACCGTCACGATAGAGCCGGCCCCGACCCATTACGAGTTTGCAACCCGGATCAGCACCCATCGCGAGGCAGTGTCGCGGGAGTTTAGCCAATTGGAGGCGGAGGGCGTGCTGGCGGTGTCGCGAAAACGAATTGCGGTTTTGGACACGGATCGGTTGCGAGGCAAAATCAACATCTGATGCACAAATCACGACCGTCGGTGTGAGGTCCCGCCGGCAAGTCGACCCGTGCAAGGGGCGCTCGTGCCGATGCAGTCCGCTCCGCCCGGAAACCGGCCGCAGGCGACATCGTCGTGTTCGCAAGCCCTACTGGTGCGACGACGTATCGGTCCAGGCTCCATACCCGACAAAATAACGGTCTTTGCTGAACCGCGGGCCGATTTTCGTTCTTCCAGCCAGTCAAACGCCATGAATCTCAAGGCAGTTTTTCTGTTTCCGCCAAAAGTGAGTCGATGCCAAACATTCGGAAAAGGTAGGCCTGTCTTTGAAGCTCGGGGTGGGTGGCATAGGAGGATTCGTAGAGGTGCAGCGCCCGTTCGAGATCATGACCGAAGGCATTTCTGCACAGATTGAGGAATTTTCCGAAGGCGGCATCCCGGCGTTGATGATAGGCAAGGTTCAGCCGGCCGAGATGGCCCAGGACGACCGCGTCGATCCGTTCCGGAAGCACGATATCCGCATTGAGAATTTCAATGATGCTGGACCGCCTGTCGTCGCGGAAACGATAGTTCAGATCGCTCTCAAACCCGCCCATGCCATAGAAGACAAAGATCCTGTTTCCATTGGCATCGAAGGCGTCCTGGTAGCGGAAACCGTAATGGTCGCGATCGCGACCCAAGACCGGGGCTGCGATTTCCAACATGATTTATCTCCCTGCTTTATCGTTGATAAATTTTAGACATCTGGGAGAGAAAGAAGGTGATGATTGTCACATATAGAGATTTTTGTTCATTTTTATTTATTTTTGGAATATTGAAATCATTGAATATTTCCAAGAAGTGCGCCGGGCATAGCCTACGCGGCGATTGTTCGCCGCGCCTTCTTTTATTTTCTTTTGTCGCCTCGCCTCGCCTCGCCTCGCCTCGCCCCGATCCGCCATGTCACGGGACCCTTGGTCATGCGGCCCGATTGCAGCGGGGATACTTCCCAGATCGCGGCGCGCCCCGCACACATAATCCCTACCGCGCGTGATAGAATCCGGATTACGCAGTGCCGGACAGGACCTGGTACGGATCGGTTGGGTCGCGTTGAAGACAAACGCCTGCCCGGATATCCTCGGCGCCAACCGATAGGTCCAGTCAGCCCGGGCAATCCATCAGATCGTCCAACCCGAACATTTTGAAGAGGCGGCCTTGTCTCCGGATGTCCGGCAGCGCGGAATAGGTGGCCTCGAAGAGCGCAATTGTCCGTTTCAGATCATCGCCGAACCTGCGCTGGCACAGTCTCAGGCAATTGTCGAACGCGGCGTCCCGGCGGTGATGATAGGCTAGGTTGAGCCGGCCAAGATGGCCGAGCGACGGTGGGTCTATCCGGCTCGGAAGCACGCAATCGGCGTTCAGGACGTCGATGATGTTGGAGGCTTCTGCGTTGCGGAAGCGGTAGTTCAGCGCACTTTCAAAACCACCCATTCCGTAGAAGACATAGACCTTCGTTCCGTCGGTGTTGAAGGCATCCTTGTAACGGAAACCGTAATGCTCTCGATCGGGGCCCATGATGGGTGCTGCGATTTCCAACATGACGTGTCTCCCTGGCTTATCGTTCACATTATTTTGTCATCAAGGAGAAAGAGAAGCAGTGATGCTCGTCACACCCGAGTTTCGTCATGCTCTTTTATTTGTATATGTACAATACGACAATTGTTTATGAGCCTTTGGTGCGACACAAAAAGCTAACGTGGCGATTTCGCCGGCGCCTTTGCTTCGGCGATGCAAGAACGTATCCTGGGTTTTCAAGGTTCGTCATTCGGTAAACGCAGACGCGTGCGTCCTTCAGGACGGAATGGTAGCGTGACGCCAAGCGCCGTCCTGTTTCCCGCTCGAGCAGGAACAACACATGTCCACCGACGATTTCCTGCATCGGTTGCATCGCGGGTTTTCCGTCGTCCTGACGCTCGCCGTCATTCTCCTGATCGCTTTCTTCGGCCTTGCCATCCACTATTGGCTCGGCTGGCCTGACTGGATCAGGACCTATGGCAGCGTCGGCTTTGTGGTTGCCGCCCTGCTTTTCTGGTTCCTGCCAAGGCCGCATCGCCGTTTCGCGCGGTCGGGTGTCGTTCTGGTTCTGGCCGGGCTTGCGATCGCCTATGGGCTGAAGACACCGGTCGAACAGGACTGGGTGCCGCTTCATGAACGGCGCGTGGCGGCAGAATTCGACGGTTCGTTGGTGCGGGTGGCGAACTTTCGCGACGCCATTCACACGACCGGCGAGCCGGCTGTGCCGCGCCGGGGAGCGCGCGTGCTCGATCTCGACCGACTCGAAAGTGCGGAACTGATCCTGCAGCCGTTCGGGCGAAGCGCCGCCACCGAACACGTCATGCTGTCGTTCCGCTTCGACGACGGACAGCACGTTGCCGTGTCCATGGAAGCGCGCCGCACGTCCTGGGAAAGCTTCGACGTGCTCGCCGGTTTCTTCCGCCACGACCAGATCTACCCGGTGATCGGCACGGAGCGGGATCTGCTCTGGAAGCGCTTGGCGCGCGACCCGCCTTTCGAAATGTACTTCTACCCCCTTCAGGCCACGCCCGAGGCGTTGCGCGAATATCTGCGGCGCATTCTGGCCTTTGCCGATTCCCTCAACGCCAATCCGCAATTCTATTCGACGATCACCGACAGCTGCATGACGACCCTGATCAAGCTGGCGCCGGAGGTCTTCGACGCGGTTCCCTGGACGGATTACCGGCGATGGGTTCCCGGCTATTCGCTGGGATTGCTGCAGGAAATCGGGTTGGTCAGTCAGGCGGTCGCGGCCGAAGAGCTTGCCGAACGGAGCCGGCTACGACCGGGTATCCGCAGTCCGCAAGAGTTTCCGGACGATGCGTCGTGGAGTGCCTACCTCCGCCAATGAACCAGTCCTGCGGCCCTCACGGATTGGCTCTTCTGCTCTCTCCGTCCGCCAGTTTGTCGGTCAGGACTTCGACAAGATCGACATCGCGTCGCTCCGTAAGCGACACATAAGTCAGCATCATCGTCTCCCGTTCCGCCACCATGGACCCTGGAAACGGCATGTAGACCAGTTCCCGCGAACCGAATGCGGGGGAGGCCGTGCCGATCTGCCAATTGCTGGTGATCGCTGCATCGACGAGATGCATTTTCAGGCCATCCGTGCCGTCGAGATCGAAGGGAATGCCGGCAAGCCGTAAATAGGCGGTCTTGTCGTCGGCCTTGCGGAAGCCGTCGACAAAGGCTTCGGCAAGCACTTTCAGTTCTTCCGCGCGGTTGCTGTCCGCCGATCCGTGCACATGGGAATGCAGGTGGCTGGCATCGCCATGCGCGTGATTGTGACCGGGGCCGTGATCGTGGGTATGCGGGAAAAAATCGTCGGGGTGGTGCCTGTGCATCTTGTCCTCCCGGATTGTTTGTTTGCCGGATTCCTATGCCACGTCCGGGCCCGCAGGGATCGTGACGGGCTTGTCGATGATTGCCTTATGGGCACCCATTTTGCCGTGCGAAACCAGAGTGCCGAGCACGTCGACGATGACCCGAGTTGCAAGCAGGGCCGTAATGTCGGACGTGTCGTAAGGCGGCGAGACCTCGACCACTTCCAGGCCGCAAATGCCTTCGGCCGCCACCAGCGACACCAGTTCCAGCGCCTCGCGCGGCAGGAAGCCGCCGGGCTCCGGCCAGCCGGTGCCGGGCACGAAGCCGCAATCGACGCTGTCGATGTCAAAAGAGATGTAGACCGCGTCGGCGTCCTTCCAGGCAAGCTCCAGTGCGCGGGCGGCGGTTTCGGCAAGACCGAGTTCTTCGACATCACGCATGGTGAAGATGTTGGTGTTGCGGCGCCGGGCTTCTTCCACGCCCTCGCGCGGCACCTGCCAGCCGCCGATGCCGACCTGCACGAGGTTGACCGCCGGCACGTTCACAAGATCGGTCGCGTGGAACCACGGCGTGGTGTGCATGCGCTCGTCGAGATCCTTTTCCTGGATATCGATGTGCCGATCGAAATGCACGATGCCGATGCGCTTCGAGGTACATTGCGCGATGCCGCGCACGCAGGGAAAGCCGATCGAATGATCGCCGCCGATCATGATCGGTAGGGCGCCGGACGAGGTCACATGGCTGACGGCGCGGCTGATCTGGTCGAAGGTCTTTTCGATGTTGGCCGGAATCGTGAAGACATCGCCGACATCGCACAGCGTCATCTGTTCGCGCAGGTCGACGCCCATTTCATAATTGTAGGGCGTGTAAAGCGCGGAAATCTTGCGCACGCCCTGGGGCCCGAAACGCGTGCCCGGCCGGTAGGTCGTGCCGCCGTCGAACGGAATGCCGATGATCGCCGCATCATAGGCGCCGACTGCGGTCACGTCCTCGATGTACGGCGCCTTCAGGAAGGTGTTGATGCCGGCATAATGCGGGAGTTCGCCGCGGGCAAAGGTCGGTATCGACTTGTCCTCCAGCGAATCCGATCCGGTCAGGCCCATGCGCAGGGCCCATTGCTTTTCCTTCTGCCAGGCGTCGGACGGAAGCGTGCCTTCCTTTTCCGCCGCCTTCCAGCCGCGCAATTGCAGCTTGTCAAAATCCGGATGGTGGCGGCGTGCCGGCGCGGTGCGGCCGATCGGGCCGGCTATGTGGTGCGCGCGGGCAGGTACAGAGGCGAATGGATCGCTCATGGGGGAACTCCTTTCGGTCAGGAAACCGGATGGGCAGGGAACAGGTCTTCCGCGCTCGGCGGTGTGCGGGTGGAACCGCTTTCGAGCGGCAGATCGTAGGTGATCGTCGCGCCATAGGCGTCCGGCTGGTGCGGGTCATGACGCAATTTGTCGAAGACGAGCATGCGCGTTCCGAGCTTGAACGCTTCCTGGATGTCGTGCGTCACCATGAATATCGTCATCGAGCGATCCTGCCAGAGATCGAGGATCAGCGTGTGCATGTCGGCGCGAATACCCGGATCGAGCGCGCCGAAGGGTTCATCGAGCAACAGGATTTTGGGTTTTTTCGAAAGCGCCTGGGCGATGGCCAGCCGTTGCTGCATGCCGCCGGACAATTGTGCGGGATAGCGGTCGCGGGCGGCTTTCAGACCGATCGTCTCCAACAGGTTGTCGACCGCTTCCTTCCTTTTTCGGCGCGCGGCGCCGAACAGCCGGCCGAGGCCGGGCGAGGCGTCCAGTTCGTCGGCCAGGATCAGGTTTTCCGTGACCGTCAGATGCGGGAACACGGAATAGCGCTGGAAGACGATGCCGCGGTCGGGCGTTGGCTCGTCCGGCAGGGGTTCGCCGTCGAGCAGGATCGTGCCGCGGGTCGGGCGCTCCTGGGACAACAGCATGCGCAAAAAGGTGGACTTGCCGCAGCCGGACGCGCCGACGATCGTGCAGAACGTGCCGGCTTCGACGGACAGGTTCACCCGTTCCAGCACCGGCATGGACCCGTAGCTCTTGAAGAGGTTCGTCACGCGGAGGCAGACTTTGTCGCTCACAGGCTGTCCCCGCCGATATGGTGCCAGCGAAAGGCCCGCCGCGACAGGGCGAGCAGCAGGCGGTCGATCAGATAGGCGAGCACGGTGATCCAGATGACATAAGGCAGGATGAGGTCCATGGCGAGAAAGCGCCGGACGAGGAAGATGCGATATCCGAGGCCGGAAGTCGATACGATCGCTTCGGCCGAAATCAGGAAGATCCAGGCCGGGACAAGCCCGAGGCGGATGGCGGTGACCAGCTTAGGCAGGATCTGCGGCAGCACGACCCGTACGATGGTCTGCCAGACGCCGGCACCGAGGGTTTCGGCCTTGATGATCAGTTCGCGGGGAATGTCGATGACCGCCTGGGCCGTGGCGCGCACCATGACCGGGGCGGTGCCGACGACGATCAGCATGATCCGTGACGTTTCGCCGAGCCCGAAGACGATGAACAGGATCGGCAAGACCGTGATCGGCGGGATCAGCGAGATGGATGCGACAAACGGAGCAAGAGTGGCGCGTATGTGCGGGATGAAGCCGATCGCGATGCCAAGTGACAAGGCGATCAGCGTGGACACGCCCATGCCGACACCGAGCCGGAACAGGCTGTCAATCGTGTCTGTCCAGAGCAGGAGGTCGCCCGAGCGCCGATCCGGTACGAAGGCGGCGCGCCAGAAGGCGGCGCCCATCGCCTCCAGTGACGGCAGGATCTTGTCCGCCGGATTCTCAATCCGCCTGAAATGGCTTGCCATGGCATAGACGATGCCGAGCACAACAAACGGCAGGGCGCCGAGAACCAGGGCCAGACGGGCCGAGACGGAACGGTTGGTGATGCGCATGGGCGGTTCGGGCTTAAAGGGCCGGCGCGGTCGGATTCCGTTCCGCGCCGGCCGTCTCAGGGTCCCGTTTCTAGAGCGCGCCGTCGGCGGCCATTTGCATGTAGGTCGTGTCGAAGCGCAGTTTCACGTTGTTTTCGTCGCCGAAGATCGAGCCGTCGGGAAAGGCCACGCCGACGAATTCCGCGCTCGGAGCGCCTTCGCCGAGAATGCCCTTGTCGAACAAGAATTCGGCAACGAACTGCATGGTCTTCGGCAGATCGGCGGATTGCGTGAAGGCAACCGCCTCGGCGGGCGTGTAGAACATTTTTGTGGTTGCGAGCTGCGCGTCGTAGCCGGCGAGATCGGTGCCTGAGGCCTCGGCCATAGCGGTCCGCGCGGCAATGCCGTCATCGCCGTCAGACGCCATGATCGCCATCAACTCGTACCAGGCTCCGACGAGAGCCTTGCCGAAATTCGGGTTGGCCGCGAGCGTGTCGGTGTTGACCATCATGATGTCGATGATCTCGCCTGGAATGCCCGCACTGTCGAACACCTTGGTGGCGTTCTCGTTCGCTTCGATCTCGGAAAGCAGCGGGTTCCACGTGACGACCGAGGTGACTTCGTCGGTGGCGTAGGCCGCGATCATGTCGGCGTCCGACGTGTTCACCACGGTCAAATCACGTTCCGACAGGCCCACCGTGTCGAGCGCGCGGGCCAGCAGGTAGTGTGAGACCGACAATTCGACCAGATTGACATTCTGGCCCTTGATGTCGGCGAGCGCTGTCTTGTCCTTCAGGATGATGCCGTCATTGCCGTTGGAAAAGTCGCCGACGATCAGGGCCGTCGTGTCGACACCGCCGCCGGCGGGAATCGACAGGGCGTCCATATTGGTCATGGAACAGCCGTCATAGGCGCCGGCCGTGTACTGGTTGATCGATTCCACGTAATCGTTGATCTGCACGATTTCGACCGAGATGCCGTACTTGTCGGCCCATTTCTTCATGATGCCGGAATCCTGCAGATAACCCCACGGCATCCAGCCGACATAGATCGACCAGCAGACACTGAACTCCGTCTTTTCCTGGGCGCGAGGCGGTGTGGAGAGCGCTGGCAGAAACAGCGCGGCTGCAAGCGCGAGGATGCCGAGCGCCTTGAGGCGCCGGGTTTTCAAGCGAAAGAAGGTCCCAATCATGGCGATACGCCTTTCCTGTCCGGTGCACCGGTTCTGCCGAAACCGGTTTGTCAAACGAGGTCTGGGCGCGCGACCGGGAGAGGTTTGCGCGCCGCAAACCTGTGCAGTTGTCTCCCGGGTTTTTATCCCGCCGTGTCACCGGCCTGTGCTTGTCGCCGGCTTGCATCTCTCGGTCCTGTGTTTCGGATGAGAAACCGGATCCCTAGATGCGCTGCACGCTTTGTCCGTCGCAAACAGCGTGCCAATGTCGATCGATGGAGTGCGGCGCGGAGAAACGTTTTATTTTCAGTCTATTATGGAAGTTCGCTAGGGGTCGGTACCTGTCGAAGCTCAATCTTCGTGCCGCCGCTGGAATGGGCAGGATCCGTGCGAATGCCGATTAAATAGGCAGTCCGGAGGCTGTTTGGTCCCGCCCCGTGGCCGATCCTGACCGTTCAACAAGGCTATCGACAGGGATCGGTCGCTGTGTTGAGTATGGCCGCCACTCTAACCAAGCCGACCGTTCTGGTCGGACCAAGTCCCGGGAGAAAGAAGTTATGTGGAAGGGTGTCTATCCGGCCGTCACCACGAAGTTCGACGAGCACGGCGGGCTCGACCACACGGAAATGGGCCGCTGTTTCGATCTGATGATCGATGCGGGATGCGACGGGCTGATCGTTGCCGGGTCGCTCGGCGAGGGATCGATGCTTTCCCAGGAGGAACGGCTTGCCGTCATGGAGACGGCAAAGTCCAGCGCCGGCGAACGTCCGGTGCTGATGACGGTCGCCGAGGCCGGCACGCGCGAAGCCTGTCAGCTGGTCGAACAGGCGGCAAAGGCCGGCGCGGCCGGACTGATGATCGTGCCGAGCCCGATCTACCATACCGACCGGGACGAGACGGTCGCGAACCTGCGCACCATCGCGGCGGCCGGCGACCTGCCGGTGATGATCTATTCCAATCGTGTCGCCTACCGGGTCGACGTGACGCCGGACATCATGGAAGAGCTGGCCGACGACTGGCGCTTCGTTGCCATCAAGGAATCGTCGGACGATATCCGCCGCACCACAGACATCATCAACCGGCTCGGCGACCGCTATAAGGTGCTGACCGGTGTCGATAACCTGGCCTATGAGGCGCTGGCTGTGGGAGCCGTCGGCTGGGTTGCCGGCCTTGTCACTGCCTTTCCGCGCGAGACCGTCGCGATCTGGCGGCTGATGCAGGCCGGACGCCATGCCGAGGCGCTTGCGATCTATCGCTGGTTCCGCCCGCTGCTCGATCTCGATGTCAGCACCTACCTGGTGCAGAACATCAAGCTGGCGGAAGTGTTCGCCATCAACACCAATGACCGCGTGCGGGCGCCGCGCCTGCCGTTGTCAGGTGACCGCCGGGCCGCCGTGGAGGCCGTCATCCGTAAGGCGATGGACAACCGTCCCATGCTGCCGGACTTCGCCTGAGGCGGGCCGTCGAAAAGGACCGCCTTCTGCTCCGACATGCTGGTGCCACCATTTGGCCGGTCCGGCGATACGATCCTAAGCCCGACCTGGCCGATTCGGTGCCCTTGCCTGATGTCCGACCCCGCGCTTCCCCTCCTCGACAACCGCACGGCCAGGCGCCTGTTCATCGACCGGCACGGGCTTGCCGCCGATCCGGCGCGGCGTCAGACGAAGCAGGACCTGCTTGAAACCATCCGGGGCATCGGGTTCGTGCAGGTCGACAGCGTCAACACCGTGGAACGGGCGCACCACCAGATCCTGTTCGCGCGCAACCAGACTTATCGCAAGCGGCACCTTGAACGGCTCTTGGAAAAGGACCGAGCGCTATTCGAGAACTGGACGCATGATGCATCCATCATTCCCGTCGAATTCTATCCCTATTGGCAGGCACGGTTTCAACGCTATGCGGAGCGGCTGCGTGCCCGCTGGCAGGAATGGCGCCGGGAAGGCTTTGAGGACGAGTTCGAGACCATCCTCGCCTATATCGAGAAAAACGGTTCCTGCCTGTCGCGCGAGGTGGGGCCGGAGGACAAGCAGTCCGGCGGCGGCTGGTGGGACTGGCATCCCTCGAAGACGGCGCTGGAATATCTCTGGCGTACCGGCGTTCTCGCCGTCGATCGGCGGCAGGGATTCCAGAAGGTCTATAACCTTACGGAACGGGTTATCCCGGACGAACACCGGGCGGGTGCACCGCACGATCCGGCGCTGATCGAGTGGGCCTGTTCCAGTGCGCTCGACCGGCTCGGCTTTGCGACATCGGGAGAGCTCGCCGCTTTCTGGGATGTGATCAGCCCGGACGAAGCCAAGGCCTGGTGCGCGGCACAACACGGCGACGACCTGGTTTCGGTTCTCATCCAGACGGTCGACGGGCGACCGCCGCGCAAGGTGTTCGCCCGGCCCGATCTTTTGGCAACGTCCGAAGCCGTACCGGAACCGCCCGGTCGATTGCGCGTACTCAGTCCGTTCGACCCGCTGATCCGCGACCGCAAGCGGACGACAAGGCTTTTCGGCTTCCAATACACGATCGAAATCTTTGTGCCTGCGGCGCGCCGGCAATACGGCTATTACGTCTTTCCGCTCATGGAAGGCGACCGGTTGATCGGGCGCCTCGACATGAAATGCCGGCGCGATGCGGGTGTGCTTGACGTAACCGGACTGTGGCTCGAACCGAAAGTGCGCGCCAGCAAAGGGCGGCTGCAGAAACTGGAGGCCGAACTCGACCGCATCGGACGGTTCACCGAGTGCCGCACGATTCGTTTTGACAGCGACTGGAGGAAGACCTAGACGCGGATTCGACAATAAAACGCAGAAGCCTGCGGGGGAGACCGATCCGTGACCACACGCCCGAACATTCTCATCTTCATGGTCGACCAGTTGAACGGCACGCTGTTTCCCGACGGGCCGGCGGACTTCCTCCACACACCGGTGCTGCGGGCGCTTGCGGAGCGCTCGGCGCGGTTTTCCAACTGCTATACGGCGAGCCCGCTCTGCGCGCCCGGACGGGCGTCCTTCATGAGCGGGCAATTGCCGTCGCGCACGGGCGTCTACGACAATGCCGCGGAATTCTCCTCATCCATCCCGACCTTTGCGCACCATTTGCGCCGGGCCGGATACCGCACCGTCCTGTCCGGCAAGATGCACTTTGTCGGCCCGGACCAGTTGCATGGTTTCGAGGAACGGCTGACGACGGACATCTATCCCGCCGATTTCGGCTGGACGCCGGATTATCGCAAGCCGGGCGAGCGCATCGACTGGTGGTATCACAATCTCGGATCGGTCACCGGTGCCGGCGTGGCGGAAACGTCCAACCAGATGGAATACGACGACGAGGTCGCTTTCCACGCCGAGGCGGAGATCTACCGGCTGGCGCGCACCAGCGACAATCCGGACCGACGGCCCTGGTGCCTGACGGTCAGTTTCACCCATCCGCACGACCCCTACGTGGCGCGCCGGCAATACTGGGATCTCTATACCGACTGCCCGGCACTCGAGCCGACAATCGGTACGATCCCCGTCGACGAGCAGGATCCGCACAGCCGGCGGCTCTATGAGGCCAACGATTACCGGTCCTTCGATATCGGGCCGGAAGACGTGCGGCGTTCGCGGCAGGCCTATTTTGCCAACATCTCCTATCTCGACGGCCTGATCGGCCGGGTCAGCGATGCGCTCACACGCACGCGCATGGCGGACGACACGATCGTTCTGTTCTGCTCCGACCACGGCGACATGCTCGGGGAGCGTGGCCTTTGGTTCAAGATGAGCTTCTTTGAAGGCTCGGCCCGCGTGCCGCTGATGATCGCCGGGCCCGGTATCCCGGCCGCGACGCATTTGACGCCGGTCTCCACCATCGACGTGACGCCGACGATTGCCGATCTTGCCGGTGTCGATCTCGGCGAGGTGCTGCCCTGGACGGACGGGGAAAGCCTGCAGCCGATGATGGCGGGCACACGGCGGACGAGCCCGGTCCTCATGGAATACGCCGCCGAGGGATCCTATGCCCCGCTGGTCGCCATCCGGGACGGACGCTGGAAGGCGGTTCATTGCGAACTCGACCCACCGATGCTCTTCGACCTGGAAACGGATCCCGCGGAACAACGCAACCTTGCCGCTGATCCCGACCATGCCGACATCCTGGCCGGCTTTATGGAGCGGATCCGCGGCCGCTGGGACATGGACCGGTTCGACGCGGATGTCCGGCATTCCCAGGCCGGGCGCTGGGTCGTCTACGAGGCGTTGCGCAACGGGGCCTATTACCCCTGGGACTTCCAGCCGCTGCAAAAGGCGTCGGAACGCTACATGCGCAATCACATGGATCTGAACGTGCTGGAGGAAAGCAAGCGGTTTCCGCGAGGTGAATGACTGGATTCACCGGATACGCAAACGGTATAATGCCTTGGAGTCCACTGGGATGCGGCTCCGCCCGCGCCGACCGAACCACGGAGAAACGCCCGATGCCCATCGATCATGTCAATGTCCGCTGTACCGATCTCGACACGACCCGGGCGTTTCTCGAGGAGGTGGCGGGCCTCACCGTCGGCGACCGCCCGCCGTTTTCGTTCCCCGGCTATTGGCTCTACGACGCCGACGGGCAGGCGGTGATCCACCTGATCGGCGCCAAATCCGATCTCGGCGAAGCCGGCGCCGTCGACCATGTCGCCTTTCGGTTTGAGGATTTCCGGGACCGTACAGAGAAGTTGGCCGCTGCCGGACATGCGTTCACGGTGCGCGAGGTGCCCGGCACGGCAATCAGCCAGACCTTTATCACCGGGCCTGACGGCCTGACGATCGAGTTGCAGGGCCCGGCCTGACCCCGGGGATCGGCTTTTCCGGAGGCCTGCCGTCCCGCCATTGACAAATCTGTCAGGCTTGCCGACACACGCGAAACCATTCAAGCCGGATCGGCACCGGCCGGACCGGGTGCGGAGACGCCATGGCCCTTTCCAACGTCCTTCAACTCGTCAGTTTCGCGGTGCTCTTGAGCATCGGCCAATTGCTGTTCAAGCGGGCAGCCCTGCAGGTCGCGGATGTGTCCGCGGTCAGCGCGCTCTTCAAGCTGGCCGTGTCGCCGACCTTGTGGGCGGCGTTGGTTCTGTACGGCGTCGCGACACTTTTGTGGGTGCTGATCCTGCGCACGACGCCGCTCAGTCTCGCCTATCCGTTCGTCGCGCTCGGCTTCGTCATTCTGCCGGTCTTATCCTGGTGGCTGTTCAATGAGGCGCTTGGCTGGCATGTCCTTATCGGGACGCTGTTGATCGTCAGCGGCGTGCTGGTCGTCACGCTCGGTGCCGGTTCGGCGGGAGGGTGACATGACAGAGCGGGACGTGTTTGCGGACGGGGCGGATCTCGACATTGCCGTGAAGCGGGTGCGCGGCACATGGTATGCGCATGTGCCGGGAACGGCACTCTGGGGACGCGGCGCCGAACTGGCCGATGCGGTCGACGCGCTTTCGAAACGCAGCGCTGACTACGCGGCGTTTTCCGCTGAAAGCGGTGCCCCGCCGCTGAACCTTCTGGAAAGCAATCCCAAGGTCGGCACCTTCTGGCGCGGCGCCTGGCGCATCGGCCGCGTCGTGCTGTTGGTCGGCCTGTGCGCGATGCCGATTTCCTACGCCCTGTCGACCGGCATCACACGCGGCGTCGAAGAAGCGACGAAAGATCTGCGCCTGAAGACGCTGATGGCCGATATGGAAAACGGCCTGATTGAAATCAGCAAGCCCGAAAACGACCTGTCGCCGGAACGGGCTGCGGCCTTGCGCGAGGCCATCCAGCGGATCGTCGCGCGCCTGCGCCCGTTCACGGCGCCGACGGGCGAGCTGTTTTCGGCTCAAGGCGGGGCCGAACCGACCGCCGAACCGCGGAACTGATCTCCATGCCGGTGTTTCGGGCGGTTGCGGCATGTGTGGCATAAACGGTCTGTGGCATCGCGACGGGCGGCCGGTCGATCCGGTCCTCCTCGACCGTATGACCGATCGGCTGGCCCATCGCGGCCCGGACGACCGGGGCACATGGATCGATGGATCCATCGGATTCGGTCACCGCAGGCTTGCAATCCTTGACCTTTCCGCCGACGGCCGTCAGCCGATGCAGGATGCCTCCGGCCGCATCACGATCACCTATAACGGCGAGATCTACAATTTCCGACACCTGCGCGAGAGGCTGGCGCGGGAGGGCGGTTACCGGTTCCAGACCGAATGCGACGCCGAGATCCTGCCGGTCGGCTATCTGCACTGGGGTATGGAGCTCTTCGACTTGTTGGAGGGCATGTTCGCGCTGGCGCTCTGGGACGCGCAAGACGAAACACTGGTGCTTGCCCGCGACGGGATCGGCATCAAACCGCTTTATGTCGCGACATTCGGCGACACCGTTCAGTTCGCCAGCGAAATCAAGGCGTTCGAGGAAACCGGCTGCCCATGGCAATTGGATGCTTCGGCCCTCGACAGCATGCTCGCCAACGGCTATCCGCCGCCGGACCGCACGCTGGTCGCCGGAATCGATCAGGTCCCGCCGGGCACCGTGCGGGTCTTCGATCGGGCGGGCGTTCGGGACATGCGCTTCTGGCAGCCTCGCCGCACGCCGGACATCCATGACATGAACGACGCGGTTGTCGCCGTGCGCGAGACACTTGGGACCGTCGTGCAGGACATGCTGCAATCGGATGTGCCGGTCGGCGTCCTGCAGAGCGGAGGTATCGATTCCTCGCTGATCTCGACCGCGCTTGCCGGTCGTGACGTACCGCTGTTCACCGCGCGTTTCGAAGATGCCGATTTCGACGAGACGGAGATCGCGGCCGAGGTCGCCCGGTCAGTCGACGGCCGGCATCACGTGGTCCCGGTCACGGCAATCGACGATCCCGTGGCGACCTTTACAGCCTTGGCGCGGGCCTATGACGGGCAATTGGCGGATTCAAGCGGTTTCGCCGCGTTCGAATTGTGTCGTGCCATACGCGGTCACGTCACGGTGGCGCTCAGCGGCGAGGGGGGCGACGAGTTCTTTGCCGGCTATCCCACCTATCGGGCGACGCGGCTTGCCGCTGCAGTCGGCGGGTTTCTGCCGTCTCCGGTCTGGGGGCTGCTCGGTCGGCTCGGTCTGGCGCTCGGACGCAGCAATCAGGACCGCCTCCCGGTTTCGGAAAAGTTCGCCCGCTTCTGCTTCGGCAACGCGGCCTCAGGATCGGCGCATCCGCAATGGCGCCGACAGCTCTTCCAGGCGGACCGGCAGGCCTTGAGCGGCCCGGGTCTGCATGACCTGCGGGAGACGGATCCGATGACCGGATACGCTGCTGCGCTCGATGACGCGCAGGCGCGGCATCCCTCCGGATCGCTGACCGATTGGGCGCTGCTTGCCGATCAGACCTATTACCTTCCGGGCGACCTGCTCGCCAAGGCGGACCGGGTCAGCATGGCGCACGGCCTGGAAGTCCGGGTGCCGTTTCTCGATCGGCGCATTATGGACCTGGCCGGTCGGCTCGACACGACGCTGATGACCGGCTGGCGCGGACCCGACAAGAAGGTGCTGCGCGCCGCGCTCGCCGCTTCGCAGGCACCCGACAGCGTGGTGCGCCATGCCAAGCGCGGTTTCATGGTGCCGATCGCGCGCATGCTGCGCGAGCATCTGAGGCCCCTGTCGGAGCGGTTCTTCGATCGTGAGCCCGACGTGTTCGCCCCTTATCTGGATCCGGATGCCGTGCGCCGTTTGTGGCAGGCACATGATCGGCGCGAGGCCAATCATAAATACTTGCTCTGGCTGCTCCTAACCCTTGGCGTGTGGCGTGAAAGCCATGTATAGAGCGGGTACCCGGTGGCCGGCGGGGCCCCGAAAACGGGAAAAGAGCGTTCGTGACCTCCCTTCTGGTTCTCATTCCCTGCCTCA